>NZ_JBFBHW010000004.1:0-151839 GCF_040685395.1 Kitasatospora sp. NPDC088779
TCGAACGCCGCGACCACCAGGTCAAGATCCGCGGCCGCCGCGTCGAAACCGGCGAGATCGAAGCCGTCATCCGCTCCCTCGACACCGTCGCCGACGCCGCCGTCGCCGTCCTCCCCGACGCCTCCGGCAACCCCCGCCTCATCGGCTACCTCACCGGCCCCGGCGTCGACCCAGACCGGATCCGCCGTCAACTGGCCGAGCTGCTACCCGGGTACATGATCCCGGCGTCCTGGCTGGTGCTGCCCGCCATGCCGCTCACGGCCAACGGCAAGCTCGACCGCAAGGCCCTGCCCAGGCCCGACCTGGGGGACCAGGAGGAGGCCCGCGCGCCGCGCACCGAGCGCGAGCAGGTGCTGACCGAGATCCTCGCCGAGGTCCTCGGCACCGGCCGGGTCGGCATCGACGAGGACTTCTTCGCCCTCGGCGGCGACAGCATCCGCTCCATCCAGGTCGTCAGCCGCGCCCGCAGGGCCGGACTCACCCTCACCACCCGCGACATCTTCACCCACAAGACCGCCGCCGCCCTGGCCCAGGTCGCCGAGGAGCAGGAGCAGAGCCCCGCCGAACCCGCCCCGACGGAACCCGAAGGCAGTCTGATCGCCCTGTCCGACGAGGAACTGGCCGATCTGGAATTCGAGTTGAATGAGGAACTTTCGTGACGACCGCCCCCAGAACCGGGTCGAAGATCAGCGAAGTACTTCCGCTCTCCCCCCTCCAGCAGGGACTGCTGTTCCTGTCCTCGTACGACCAGGCCTCGCCCGACCTGTACACCCTCCAGTTCGTCGCGGAGATCGACGGGCCGGGCGCGGGTGACGGCGAGCAGCTCGCCGCCCGGCTGCGCGCGGCCTCGGCCGCGCTGCTGCGCCGGCACCCCAACCTGCGGGCCTGCTTCCGCAACCGCAAGACCGGCGAGCCCGTCCAGGTCGTCCTCAAGGAGACCGAGGTCGAGCCGGAGTGGCAGCTGCACGACCTCACCCACCTGCCCGAGGCCGACCGGGAGGCGGCGGCGCAGCGGCTGACGCGCGAGGACCGGCTGCGCCGGTTCGACCTGGCGCGGCCGCCACTGATGCGGTTCACCCTGATCCGGCTCGGCGCGGGGCACCACCGGTTCGTCTGGTCGGTGCACCACATCGTCATGGACGGCTGGTCGTTCCCGCTGGCCGTCCGCGAGCTGGTGCTGCTCGGCGACGAGGCGGGCGCGGCGGGCGCGGCGGCGCTGCCCGCGCCCGCGCCGTACCGCTCGTTCCTGACCTGGCTGAACGGCCGTGACCGGGCCGCCGCGCGGGCGGCCTGGGCGCAGCTGCTGGACGGCCTGGACGGGCCGGTCCGGGCGCTGCCCGGCGCCGGTGCCGGCGATTCCCGCGAACTGCCGTCGCTCGTCCGGGGGTTCCTGTCGCCGGAGCGCACCGCGGCGCTCGCCGGCTGGGCCCGCGGCCGGGGCCTGACCCTCAACACCGTGGTGCAGGGCTGCTGGGCACTGCTGCTCGGCCGGCTCACCGGCCGCGAGGACGTGGTGTTCGGGTCGGTCACCTCCGGCCGCCCGGCCGAGGTCCCGGACGTCGAGTCGATGATCGGCCTGTTCGCCAACACCCTGCCGGTCCGCGCCGACCTGCGCCCGGACCAGCGGGCGAGTGAGCTGTTCGAGGCGCTGGCCCGCCAGCAGCTCGCGATGATGCCGCACGAACACCTGCCGCTCGCCGAGGCGCAGGCCGCCTCCGGCGTCCAGGGCGAGCTGTTCGACACCGTCCTCGCCTTCCAGAGCTACCCGCTGGACGAGGCCGCGCTGTTCCGCGAGTCGGGCGGCACCGTCAGTTCCGCGCAGGTGCTCTCGGCCACCCACTACCCGCTGAGCCTCACCGTCTTCCCCGGCGAGCGGCTGGACCTGCACCTCGCCTACCGGCCCTCGGCCTTCGCCGGGAACCCCGAGGGCCTCACCGAGGACCCGCGGCCGTCCGCGCAGCGCGTCCTGGACCGGCTGGTCCGCGTCCTGGAGCAGGTCGCCGACGACCCGCAGGCCCCGCTCGCCCGGCTCGGCGCGCCCGAGCCCGCCGAACTGGCCCGCATCCTCGGCGAGTGGAGCGGCGCCTCGGCCGCCCCCCGGGAGCCCGCGCGGCGCGCCACCATCGCGGAGCTGTTCGCCGAGCAGGCCGCCCGCACCCCGGACGCCGTCGCGGTCACCGCTCCCGGCGAGGCAGCCCTCAGCTACCGCGAGCTGGACGAGCGGGCCAACCGGCTCGCCCACCTGCTCGCCGCCCGCGGCGCCGGCCCGGAGAGCCTGGTGGCCGTCGCGCTGCCGCGCGGCGCCCAGCTGATCGTCGCCGTCCTGGCCGTCCTCAAGGCGGGCGCGGCCTACCTGCCGCTGGAGCCCGGCCACCCGGCCGACCGGATCGGCTACACCCTGCGCGACGCCCGTCCGGCACTGCTGCTGACCGCCGGCGGCGTGCTGCCCGAACCGCCCGAGG
Organism: Kitasatospora sp. NPDC088779; assembly: GCF_040685395.1. Taxonomy (NCBI): domain Bacteria; kingdom Bacillati; phylum Actinomycetota; class Actinomycetes; order Kitasatosporales; family Streptomycetaceae; genus Kitasatospora; species Kitasatospora sp. NPDC088779. The sequence continues at coordinate 2,463 of NZ_JBFBHW010000004.1, forward strand.
CCCCGGACCTGCCGCGCCTGGACCTGGACACCCCGAAGACGGCCGCCGCGCTGGCCGCCCACCCGGCCACCGCCCCGGACACCGCGGCCTCCCCCGAGCACCCCGCCTACGTCATCTACACCTCCGGCTCCACCGGCCGCCCCAAGGGCGTCGTGGTGCCGCACCAGAACGTGGCGCGGCTGCTGGAGGCCACCGACGGCTGGTTCGACTTCGGCCCCGGCGACGTGTGGACGCTGTTCCACTCCATCGCCTTCGACTTCACCGTCTGGGAGCTGTGGGGCGCGCTGCTGCGCGGCGGCCGGCTGGTCGTGGTGCCGTACGACGTGTCGCGCTCCCCCGACGCCTTCCTGGACCTGCTCGCCGAGGAGCGGGTGACCGTCCTCAACCAGACCCCGTCCGCCTTCTACCAGCTGATGCGCGCCGACGCCGACCGTCCGCGCCCGCTCGCCCTGCGGACCGTGGTGTTCGGCGGCGAGGCGCTGGACATCGGCAGGCTCGCCGACTGGTACACCCGGCACGCCGACGACGCGCCGCGCCTGGTCAACATGTACGGCATCACCGAGACCACGGTGCACGTCTCCTACCAGGAGCTGGACGCCCCGACGGCCGCCGCCGGCGGCGGCAGCGTGATCGGGCGCGGCATCCCGGACCTGCGGGTCTACCTGCTCGACGGCGCCCTGCGGCCCGTCCCGGCCGGCGTGCCCGGCGAGCTGTACATCACCGGCCCCGGCCTGGCCCGCGGCTACCTGCGCCGCCCCGACCTCACCGCGGCCCGCTTCGTCGCCTGCCCGTTCGAGCCCGGCGGCACCCGGATGTACCGCACCGGCGACCTCGGCCGCTGGCGGGCCGACGGCACCCTGGAGTACCTGGGCCGCGCCGACGAGCAGGTCCAACTGCGCGGCTTCCGGGTCGAATTGGGCGAGATCGCGACCGTCCTCGGCCAACACCCCGCGGTCGCCGAGGCCGCCGTGATCGCCCGCGAGGACCGGCCCGGCGACCAGCGCCTGGTCGCCTACGTGGTGCCCCGCGACGGCGCGAACCCGGACGGGCTGCGGGAGTTCGCCGCCGAGCGGCTGCCCGAGTACATGGTCCCGGCGGCCGTGGTCCCGCTCGCCGCGCTGCCGCTGACCGCCAACGGCAAGCTCGACCGCCGCGCCCTGCCCGCCCCCGCGTACACCACCTCGGCCCGCGGCCCGCGCACCGCCGAGGAGGAGCAGCTCTGCGGCGTCTTCGCCGAGGTGCTCGGACTCGACCGGGTCGGTGTCGACGACGACTTCTTCACCCTCGGCGGCCACTCGCTGCTCGCCACCCGGATCGTCAACCGGGTCCGCGCCGAACTCGGCGCCGAACTCCAGGTGCGGGACCTCTTCGAGGCCCCCTCCCCCGCCCGCCTCGCCGAACGGCTGGCCGCCGCCGCACCCGGCCGCGCCCCGCTCGCCGCCGGGCCGCGCCCGGCCGTGCTGCCGCTGTCGTACGCGCAGCAGCGGCTCTGGTTCGTCGAGCACCTGGGCGCACCCGGCGGGCTGTACGCCATCCCGCTGGCGATCCGCCTCTCCGGGCGCCTCGACACCGCCGCCCTGGCGGGCGCCCTGCACGACGTGGTCACCCGGCACGAGGCGCTGCGCACTGTCTTCCCGCAGCGCGCCCCCGAGAGCACCGGGTCCGGGGCCGCCCCCGGGGCCACCTCCGGGACCACCGGCAGCGGACCGGCCGAGCAGCGGGTGCTCACCCCGGCCGAGGCCGCCGTCCCGCTCCCGGTGAGCGAGACCACCGAGGCGGGCCTGCCCGCCGCCCTCGCCGCCGAGGCCGCGCGCGGCTTCGACCTGGAGCGCCACCTCCCGCTCCGCGCCCGCCTGTTCCGGCTCGGCCCGGACGAGCACGTGCTGACGATCGTCCTGCACCACATCGCCGGCGACGGCTGGTCGCTCGCCCCGCTCACCCGCGACCTCACCGCGTACTACCGGGCCCGGGTGGCCGGCCGCCCGGCCCAACTGCCGCCGCTGCCCGTCCAGTACGCCGACTACGCCCTGTGGCAGCGCGGACTGCTCGGCGCGGAGGACGACCCGCGGAGCGAACTCGCCCGCCAACTCGGCTACTGGACCGCCACCCTGAAGGGCCTGCCGGAGGAACTGGCGCTGCCCTTCGACCACCCGCGCGGCACCCGGGCCGAGCACCGCGGCGACGTCGTGCGCACCACCGTGCCGCAGCCGCTCACCGCCGAGCTGCACCGGCTCGCCGCCGCCTGGGGCGTCAGCGTCTTCATGCTGCTGCGGGCCGGGCTCGCCGCCCTGCTCACCCGGCTCGGCGCGGGCACCGACATCCCGCTCGGCAGCCCGATCGCGGGCCGCACCGACGAGCGGCTCGACGAGCTGGTCGGCATGTTCGTCAACACCCTGGTGCTGCGCACCGACACCTCCGGCGACCCGGGCCTGCGCGAACTCGCCGAACGGGTCCGGGCCTACGACCTGGCCGCCCACCAGCACCAGGACGTGCCCTTCGAGAAGCTGGTCGAGGTGCTCAACCCCGAGCGCTCGATGGCCCGGCACCCGCTGTTCCAGGTGATGCTCGGCTTCCAGCAGGCCGGGCCGGCCCCGGCGCCCGAGCAGGACCCGGAACTCGCCGTGGCCGAGCAGCCGGTGCCCGTCCGGACCGCCAAGTGGGACCTGTTCTTCCAGCTCACCGAGCAGGCCGGCGGCGCGCTCGCGCTCGCCGTCGAGTACCGCACCGACCTGTTCGAGCCCGCCACCGCCCGCCGGATCACCGACGCCTACCTGCGGCTGCTCGCCGCCGCCCTCGCCGAGCCCGCCCGGCCGCTGTCCCGGCTGGACCTGCTCGGGCCCGAGGAGGAGGCCGAACTGCTCGCCCTCGGCACCCACCGGGCCGGCACCCCGCGCAGCACCCTCACCGCCCTGGTGGACCGCCGGATCGCGGCCACCCCGGACGCGGTCGCGCTGGTCCACAGCGAGCCCGGCCACCCCGAGCGGCTGCGGCACACCAGCTACGCCGAACTGGACGCCGAGGCCAACCGCCTGGCCCACCTGCTGACCGCGCGCGGCGCCCGCCGGGGCGACCTGGTGGCGCTGCGCCTGGAGCGCGGCCCCGCCGTGGTGAGCACCCTGCTGGCAATCGCCCGCACCGGCGCGGCCTACCTGCCGATCGACCCGTCCTACCCCGACGAGCGGGTCCGCGACATGCTGGCCGACAGCGGCGCCCGGCTGCTCGTCACCGAACGGTCACCGGCCGGACGGGAGCTCCCCGCCGGGGTCGTCGAGCTGCTCCTGGACGCCCCCGAAACCCTGGCCGACCTGGCCGGCCGGCCCGTCACCGCCCCGGTGCCCGCCGCCCCGATCGACCCCGACGACCTGCTGTACGTCATCTACACCTCCGGCTCCACCGGCAAGCCCAAGGGCGTCGCGGTCCCGCACCGCGCCGCCGTCCGCCTGGTCCTGGGCCTGCCCGAGCTGGCGCCGACCGCCGCGGACACCTTCCTCTACTTCGCGCCGGTCGCCTTCGACGCCTCCACCTTCGAGATCTGGGGCGCGCTCGCCCACGGCGCCCGGGTGGCGGTCCACCCGCCGGGCCCGGCCGACCCGCGGGCCCTGGAGTCCTTCCTGGCCCGCGCCCGGGTGAGCGTCGCCTTCCTCACCACCCAGTTGTCCAACACCATCGCCGACACCCGGCCGCGCGCCCTGGCCCCGCTGCGGGCGCTGCTCACCGGCGGCGAGGCGCACTCCCGCGACCACCTGGACCGGCTGCGGGCGGCCCTGCCGGACACCACGGTGTTCAACGTGTACGGCCCCACCGAGACCACCACCTTCGCCACCGGCCAGGACCTCGGCCGCGCCGAGGGCACCGTCCCGATCGGCCTGCCGATCGGCGACACCCGCGCGTACGTCCTGGACGAGGCGCTGCGGCCGGTGCCGCGCGGCGTGGTCGGCGAGCTGTACCTGGCCGGCGAGGGCCTGGCCCGCGGCTACCTCGGCCGGCCCGCGCTGACCGCCGCCCGCTTCACCGCCTGCCCGTTCGGCGCGCCCGGGGAGCGCATGTACCGCACCGGCGACCTGGTCCGCTGGGACCGGCACGGCCGGATCGAGTACGTCGCCCGCGCCGACCAGCAGGTCAAGATCCGCGGCTACCGGGTCGAACTCGGCGAGATCGAACGGCTGCTGGCCGAGCACCCGGACGTCGCCCGGGCCGCCGTCCTGGCCCCCGCCGACGCCGCCGGCCAGCGCCGCCTGGTCGCCTACCTGGTGCCCGCCGACGGCCGGCCGGCCCCCGGACCGGCCGAGTTGCGGGGCCACCTGGCCCGCTCGCTGCCCGGCCACATGGTGCCGGAGAGCTACACCGCGCTGCCGGAACTGCCGCTGAACGCCAACGGCAAGCTGGACGTCAAGGCCCTGCCCGCCCCCGCGGCCACCCCCTCGGCCCGCGCCCCGAGGGCGCCCCGCACCGAGCCGGAACGGCTGCTCTGCGCCGCCGTCGAGGAGGTCCTGGGCACGGGCCCGGTCGGCCCCGAGGACTCCTTCTTCGCCCTCGGCGGGGACAGCCTGAAGGCGATCCGGCTGGTCAACGCGGCCGGCCGGGCCGGGCTGCCGATCAGCCTCGGGGCGGTCTTCGAGCACCGCACCCTGGAGGCGCTGGCCGCGGCCGTCACCACCGGGGGCGGCGCGGTCGACCTGCTCGGGCCCGTCCTGCCGATCCGGCCCACCGGCGGGCGGCCCCCGCTGTTCTGCGTGCACGGCGGCCTCGGCTTCGCGATCCCGTTCGCGGCGCTCGCCGAGCACCTCGACCCGGAGCAGCCGGTCTACGGCCTCCAGGCCCGCGGCCTGTCCGACGACGGCCCGCTGCCGACCGACCTGGGCGACGTCGCCGAGGAGTACCTGGCCCGGGTGCGCGCCGTGCAGCCGCACGGCCCGTACCACCTGCTCGGCTGGTCCTACGGCGGCGTCGTGGCGCACGAGATGGCCGTCCGGCTGCACGCCGCCGGCGAGCGGGTGGCGTTCCTGGCCAACCTGGACGCCTACCCCGACGACGCCCTCGGGGCCCGGCCCAGCGACGCCGAGTTCCTCGCCGACTTCCTGGCCGAGGCCGGGGTCGACGCGGCGGAGCCGGAACGGCTCACCCCGCAAGGCGTCGCCGCGCACCTGGCCCGCACCGAAGGCCCCCTCGCCGCGCTCGAACCGGGTACGCTGGAACGGCTGCTGGGGGTCATGCGGAACAACCTGGAGCTGTTCCAGCGGTTCACCCCGGGCCGCTTCGACGGCTGCCCGATGACGCTCTTCGTGGCGGCCGGCGGCGACACCCGCCCCACCCCGGAGGAGCGCGCCCTCAAGGTCAAGAGCTGGGAGCCGCACGTCGGTTCCGCCGTCCTCGCGCACGACGTGGACAGCGGGCACCAGCAGTTGCTGCAACCCGCACCGGCGGCGGCGATCGGCGCGGTCGTCGAACACGCCCTCGCCGCCCTGGCCGCGGACCCGACCGGAACCCCGGCCGCACCGGCCACCACCCCGACCACCTGACGCCCGATCAACCCGGCACGTCCCGAGATCCCGAGACCTGGAGAACAGTCATGGCGAACCCCTTTGACCGCGAAGACGGCACCTTCCTCGTCCTCGTCAACGCGGAGGGGCAGCACTCCCTGTGGCCGTCCTTCGCCGCCGTCCCGGAGGGCTGGTCGGTGACCCTGGAGGCCACCGACCGGGCCACCGCCGTCGCCCACATCGAGGGCAGCTGGACGGACATGCGCCCGCTCAGCCTCCAGCAGCAGGGCTGACCGGCCGGGCCCGCGCCCGGAATCCGGAAGAACGCCGCCGGACGGCTCCGACCCCGCCGCCCGCCGCACCCCCAGGGCCTTCGCCCGACGGTGCGGCGGGCGGCCGTTTTGTCCCCGACACCCCTCCCCACCAGGCGCGCTACACCCCGCCAGGACCCGTCAGTGAGCGGTCAGTTGGACGTCATCGACCCGTCATCGGGCCTGACTAATTTGCTGCCCAGAGGCCCGGTTTCCGGGCACCCCAGGGCACCCCCACAGGGCGCCCGCGAAAACGGAGGAAAACGAGCATGACGACGGTAGCGCCGGAGCGTCTCACCCGGATCCGCGAGATCATCGCCGAGAACATCGACGTGCACACCGAGTTCGCCGACACCGCGCTGTTCGTCGACGAGCTGGGCGCCGACTCGCTGAAGCTCATCGACGTGCTCAGCGCCCTGGAGATGGAGTACTCCATCGTCATCGACATGAACGAGCTGCCGAAGATGGTGAACGTGGAGGCCACGTACCAGGTGACCGCGACGGCCGCCGGTTGGTGATCGGGGCGGGTTCCGGGACCGGAACCCCCGCCCGCAGGCATCCCACTGCTTAAGGAGTCCCATGTCCACCGCACAGTCACCAGCGGCACCCCGCGCCGGCGCGCCGGCCGACCGCCGCCGGGTCGTCCTCACCGGCCTCGGGGCGATCTCCAGCATCGGCACGGGTGTCGAGGAGTACACCGCGGGGCTGCGGGCCGGCCGCTCCGGTGCGCGGCCGATCACCCGGTTCGACACCGAGGGGTTCGGCCAGAACATCGCCTGCGAGGTCCCCGACTTCGAGCCGGAGCGCTGGATCCGCAACGTCCCCCTCGACGACATGGGCCGCGCCGGGCAGTTCGCCGTCGCCGCCGCCCGGATGGCCGTGGAGGACGCCGGGCTCACCGAGGCCGACCTCGGCGAGCGCCAGGCCGTCATCAGCGTCGGCACCACCGACGGCGAGGGGCACGACATCGGCGTGCTGGTCGAGCAGGAGCTCGCGGCCGGGGACCCTGGGGCCATGGACCCGGTGCTGTCCCGCCGGATCAACGCCGGCCGGCTCACCACCGTCATCGCCCGCGAGCTGCGGATGCCGAACGTGGAGCCGACCACCATCACCACCGCCTGCGCGGCGGGCAACTACTCGATCGGCTACGGACTGGACGCGATCCGCTCCGGCGAGGTCGACATCGCGCTGTGCGGCGGCGCCGACGCCGTCTGCCGCAAGGCCTTCGCGCTGTTCAAGCGCTTCGGCGCGCTCACCCCGGACGTGGTCCGCCCGTTCGACAGGAACCGCCAGGGCATCCTGACCGGCGAGGGCGCGGGCATCCTCGTCCTGGAGAGCCTGGAGTCCGCCCTCGCCCGCGGCGCGCACATCTACGCCGAGGTGCTCGGGTACGGCCTCAGCTGCGACGCCGCCCACCCGACCGCGCCGAACCGCGACGGCATCGCGCGCGGCATCCGGCTCGCCCTGGACGACGCCGGGGTCGAGCGGGACGAGATCGACTTCATCTCCGCGCACGGCACCGGCACCAAGGCCAACGACAAGACCGAGTCGGCCGCCATCGTCGACGTGTACGGCGACGCACCGCCGCGCACCGTCGCGGTGAAGTCGATGCTCGGCCACTCGATGGGCGCGGCCAGCGCGCTCGGCGCGATCGCCTGCAGCCTCGCCATCGAGCACCAGTTCATCCCGCCGACCATCAACCACGTGGAGACCGACCCCGACTGCCCGCTGGACGTCGTGCCCAACCAGGCCGTCGACGCGGAGGTCCGGATCGTGGAGAACAACTCCAGCGCCTTCGCCGGCAACAACGCCATCCTGATTCTGGGCACGTACGGAGAGCGAGTCTGACGATGACCACCGCAGCCACCCCGGCGGCCCTGCCGCCGGAGACACTCGTCATCACCGGCTGGTCGGCCGTGTCGCCGTACGGCCTGACCCGCCAGGACTTCGCGTCCGGCGTGCGCGCCGGCGCCAAGACCGCCGTCAAGGCGGACGCCGCGCTCGGCACGCTGCCGTCGCCCGACGTCTGCCTGGTGCCCGGCTTCGACATCAAGGGCCTGCTCGGCCCCACCGGCACCGCCAAGATGGACCGGCTCACCGCGCTGGCCCTGGTCGCCTCCGACGGCCTGCTCAAGGACGCCGACGGCAACCGGGTGGTGGAGACCGACGACCGCACCGGTGTGGTCCTCGGCATCTCGATGGGCAGCCTGGAGAACGTCACCAACTTCCTCAAGCAGTCCTACACCAACGCGCTGCCCTTCCACGTCGACGCCGGCCGCATCCCCTTCGGCAGCCTCAACCACGCCGCCGGCGCCACCGCCATCCGGCACGACCTCAAGGGCCCCAACACCACCGTCGCCGGCGGCCGGGTCAGCGGCCTGCTCGCCCTCAACTACGCGCGGCGCCTGATGGGCCAGGGCCGGGCGACCAAGTACCTGGTCGGCTCCGCCGAGGAGTTCTCCGCCGCGCACGCCTGGATCGAGCACACCGCCGTCGCGGCCGGCGACTCCACGCCGCTGCTCGGCGAGGGCTGCGGCCTGTTCGTGGTCGAGCACGCCGGCACCGCCCAGCGCCCGGCGCTCGCCGCGGTGCTCGCGGTGGAGACCCGCGTCGACATCGACGACGACCCGAAGGCCGCCGTCACCGCGTGCGTGCAGCGCGCCCTGGCCCGCGCCGGCGTCACCGCCGACGAGGTCTGGGCCGCCGTCCCGTGCGCCGCGCCCACCGCGGCCGGCCGGGCCGAGTACGACGCGCTCGCCGCGCTGCTGCCGGCCGAGGCACTGGGCCGGGTCCCGTCCATGGAACTGCTCGGCGACACCGGCGCGGCCTCCGCGTCCTTCCAGATCCAGGCGGTGCTCGGCGTGGCCGGGACCGACCCGGCGGCCCGGGGCCGGATCGCCCTGGTGTCCGCCGTCGACCGTGACGGCGCGGTGGGCTGCGCCGTCCTGAGACTCTTCGGGGAGCACGCGTGATCGCCCTGGTCAGCGGCGGGTCCCGGGGCATCGGCAAGGCCATCGTGCTGCGCCTGGCCCAGGACGGCTACGACGTCGCCTTCTGCTACCGCTCCAACGCCGAGGCAGCCGAGCAACTCGCCAAGCAGGCAGGCGAGTTCGGCACCCGGATCACGACCACCCAGTGCGACGTGGCCGACCCGGAGCAGGTCCGCGACTGGTACAACCGCACCGAGCGCGAGGTCGGCCCGGTGGACGCCGCCGTCACCTCGGCCGGCATCACCCGGGACCGCCCGGTCATCCTGATGCCGGAGGACGACTGGAACCAGGTCCTGCGCACCAACCTGGACGGCGTGTACCACGTGTGCCGCGCCGCCGCCTTCGCGATGAGCAAGCGCCGCAGCGGATCGATCGTCAACCTGTCCTCGGTGTCCGGCATCTACGGCAACCTCGGCCAGGCCAACTACGCCGCGTCCAAGGCCGGCATCATCGGCTTCACCAAGTCCCTCGCCAAGGAGTGCGGCCCGCGCGGCGTGCGCGCCAACGTGGTCGCGCCGGGCCTGATCGCCACCGACATGGTCGGCGACATGTCCGACGCCGCGGTCGAGCGGATGCTGAAGAACGTCGCCCTCGGCCGGGCCGGCAAGCCCGAGGAGGTGGCCGACCTGGTCTCCTTCCTGCTCTCCGACCGCGCCGCCTACATCAGCGGGTCGGTCTTCGAGATCCACGGCGGCGGCACGTTCTGATGGGAGCACGCATGCAGGGGGCCCAGGGACTGCGCGACCACTACGACGCGATCGTCGTCGGCAGCGGCATCGGCGGCCTGACCACCGCCGGCTACCTGGCGGCCGACGGGCGCAGCGTCCTCGTCCTCGAACAGCACGACATCGCCGGCGGCAACGCGCACGTGTTCCGCCGCCGGCGCAAGTACGAGTTCGACGTCGGCACGCACTACCTCGGCGACTGCGGCCCCGACGGGCACTTCCCGGCGATCCTGGCCGGCCTCGGCGTCCTGGACCGGGTGCGGTTCCGGCCGATGGACAACGAGCAGGGCTTCGACCGGATCATCACGCCCACCGCGACCGTCGACGTGCCGGCCGGCTGGGACGCCTACCGCGACCGGCTGCGGCAGGCCCTGCCCGAAGAGGCCGACCGGATCGCCGGCTTCCTCGAACTCGCCGAGAACGTGGCCGGCTCGACCCGCGCCGGCCTGAACGGCGTCTCCCTGGTCGACCTGTTCCGCAAGTCCCCGCAGACCATGCGCTGGTCCCGCCGCACCTTCGCCGACGCCCTGGGCCACTTCGGCCTCTCCGCCAAGGCGCGCACGCTGCTCGCGGCACAGGCCGGCAACTACGGCACCATGCCCGACGGCATCAGCCTGGCCCACCACGCCTCGATGATGGACCACTACCTGCGCGGCGCGTACTACCCCGAGGGCGGCGGCCAGGCGATGGTCGCCGCGTTCGTCGAGGCGCTGGAGGCGCACGGCGGCGAACTGCGCACCCGCTGCGACGTCCGCCGCATCCTGATCGAGAACGGGCGCGCCACCGGCGTCGAACTCACCGACGGGCAGCGGGTCTCGGCCCCGCTGGTCATCTCCAACGCGGACTACCGGCGCACCGTCCTCGACCTGTGCGGCGGCGAGGACGCCTTCCCCTCCGAGGTGGTGGCCCGCACCCGCGCGGCGACCATGCGCGGCTCCTTCGTCTCGGTGTACATCGGGCTCGACACCGAACTGCCGGGCCTGCCCAACGCCAACCTCTGGTGGCACGACAGCGACGACATGGAGGGCGCGCACGCCGCCATGCTGGAGCGGTACGCGCGGGACGGCTCGATGGACTCGGTGCCGGCGCTCACCTTCTCCTTCGCCTCCCTCAAGGACCCGGGCGCCGCCGCCGTCTGCCCGCCCGGCCACAGCAACTTCCAGCTCATGACGGGCCTGCCGCCCGGCTACGGGTTCTGGGGCCTGGAGAGCGGCCCGGCCGACGGCGAGCCCTACCGCCGCAACGCCGCCTACCTCGCCCGCAAGCAGCAGCTCACCGAGGTCATGCTGGCCACCGCCGAGAAGGTCATCGGCCCGTTCCGGGAGCGCGTCACCCACCTGGAGACGGCCACCCCGCTCACCCACGAGCGCTACATCCGGGCCACCGGCGGCACCCCGTACGGCATGGCCAGCTGGGGCGGCTCCAGCCAGCGGCCGGACGTGCGCACCGAGGTCGAGGGCCTGTACGTGGTCGGCCAGAGCGTGCGCTACGGCAGCGGCATCGCCGCGGTCGCGAACAGCGGCATGGCCGCCGCCTCCGACATCATCGGCCGCGCGCTGCTGCGCGAGGTGTTCGGCGGCGCGGTGCTCGGCGACCCCTCCCGGCTGCCCGAACGCGGCCCGGACTGGGACCCGCTGGTGGTCTCGCGCGGGCGGGCGCGGCAGCGTGCCAAGGGCCTGGCCCGCATCGGCTGACCCCTCCCCCTCCGTTTCCTCACCCTCCGATCCTCACCCCTCCGATCCTCACCCCTCCGATCCTCACCCCTCCGATCCTCACCCCTCCGACCAGGAGCACTGTTCCCATGAATCAGGTACCTCCCTTCGCCGTGGTCTCCGGCGCCCAGGTGCACGAGGCCCTCAACGGGCACGAGGACGAGGTCGTCGCCACGGTCGAGGCCGCGTACCGGCTGCACGGCGAGGGGCAGACGGTCAACCCGGACTCGTACTTCCTGCGCTTCCCCGACCGCCCGTCCTCCCGGATCATCGCGCTGCCGGCCTCGGTCAAGGGCGAGGTCGGCGTGCACGGCATCAAGTGGATCTCCAGCTTCCCGGACAACGTGGCGGCCGGCCTGCCGCGCGCCTCGGCCGTCCTGATCCTCAACGACGCCGAGACCGGCTACCCGTTCGCCTGCCTGGAGAGCTCGATCATCAGCGCGGCGCGCACCGCCGCCTCCGCGGCCCTCGCGGCGGCCCGGCTCGCCGACGCCCGCGGCGAGCGCCCGACCCGGGTCGGCTTCTTCGGCGTCGGCCTGATCGCCCGCTACGTGCACACCTACCTCGCCGCCAACGGCTTCGACTTCACCGCGGCCGGCGTCCACGACCTGTCCGCCGAACACGCCGAGGGCTTCTCCGACTACCTGCGCCGGGCCGAGGGCGAGGGCGTGGAGATCACCGTCCACGACAAGGCCGAGGACCTGATCCGCTCCAGCGACCTGGTGGTCTTCGCCACCGTCGCCGGCGAGCCGCACGTGACGGACCCGCAGTGGTTCTCGCACAACCCACTGGTGCTGCACGTCTCGCTGCGCGACCTCTCCCCCGAGATCGTCCTCGACTCGTGGAACGTCGTCGACGACATCGAGCACTGCATGAAGGCCGGCACCTCGCCGCACCTGGCCGAACAGCGCGTCGGCCACCGCGAGTTCGTCGCCGGCACGCTCTACGACGTGCTCACCGGCACGATCACCCCGCCGTCCGACCGGCCGGTGGTCTTCTCCCCGTTCGGCCTCGGCGTACTCGACATGGCCGTCGCCAAGCACGTCTACGACCGCGTCCTCGCGGCCGGGCAGCTGTACACCGTCCCGGACTTCTTCCACGAGCTCAAGCGCTACGGCTGAGCCCTCCCCGCCCCGTCCCGGAGGCCCGCCCGCGCTCCCGGCGCCGGCGGGCCTCCGGCCTTTCCCGCCGCCCCGCCCCCTCCGCTGACGGCCAACTGACGCCGCGCTGACCGAACGGCCCCCCGGCCCCCCGACGCCTTGTCCGCGCCATGGACGGCCGCCCAGAATCACCCGCATGAGATCCTTTGCCAACCTGGCCGAGTTCACCGGGGCGACCGGGGAGCACCTCGGCTACAGCGAATGGCTCGACGTCACCCAGCACAGCGTCGACCAGTTCGCCGACGCCACCGGCGACCTCCAGTGGATCCACGTGGACCCGGAGCGCGCCGCCACCGGCCCGTTCGGCGGGACCATCGTCCACGGCTACATGACGCTCGGCCTGCTGCCCGCGATGATGCGCGCGATCTTCGAGATCCACAACGTCGAACTGGGCGTCAACTTCGGTCTGGACAAGGTCCGCTTCCCCCGCCCGGTCCCGGTCGGCGCCCGGGTCCGCGGCGGCGCCAAGGTCACCAGCGTCCGCGAGACCCCGATGGGCCACCTGGCCGCGGTCCGGATGACGGTGGAGGTCGAGGGCCAGCAGCACGCGGCCTGCGTGGCGGACACCCTGTCCCTCTTCGTCGCCGCCCCCGACACCGCCGAGGGCGCATCGGACGGCTTCTGAGCCCGCCCGCCGACGTCACCGCCGCCGCCAGGTAGAAGAACCTCCCCCTCCGGTCGCGCAAGAGGGGGGTTATTACTACCGATTTCGCCGCGCCGCCCCCGCCAGAATGGTCACACGGCCACCACGGCCGGGGCACAGCGAACGGCACCAGAGAGGAGCGGGCCATGGACCGCACGATGAAGCTCGGGGGAAGCCCCTCGGCGGTCGAGATCAGGGGATTCTCCGTCCCCGCCGGATTCACCGGACTGCGGCGGGCGCTGGCCCTCTGCTGGATGTCCGTCGCGGCCTTCGGGCGCTCGCTCGGGGTCACCGGCGCGATCTCCCTGGTCGGCCCCGGCCTCGGCCTGGTGCCGCGGGCCATGGAGCGCGTCCGGGCACTGGCCGCCCGCCAGCGCGGCCTGTCCGAGCGCTGGTCCGGCGTGCAGATCCCCGGCCCGCCCAGCGGCCTGCCGGCCGCCCCCGAGGGCGCCTCGGGGGCCGTCGCCCGCTACCGCTGGATCATGAGCGACCCGCAGACCAAGCGGGAGTTCACCTGGGTGCTCACCGACCCGATCGTCGGCGGCTTCCTCGCCTTCATGCCGATCGCCGTCCTGCTCAGCGGCTTCTGGGGCATCTTCCTGGCCTTCTTCGGCGTCCCGCTGTCGACCCAGTGGGACGGCCTCTGGTACCAGTTCATCCCGATCGACGGCCAGGCCACCGCGGTGCTGGCCGGCGTCCTCGGCGTCCTGCAACTGCCGCTGGCCCTGTGGATGGCCCCCCGCGCCATCCGCAAGCACGCCCGGTACACCCACTCCATGCTCGCCCCCAGCGAGCAGGAACTGATGGCCAGCCGGATCGAGCACCTCACCACCACCCGCAGCACCGCCGTCGACACGCAGATGGCCGAGATCCGGCGGATCGAACGCGACCTGCACGACGGCGCCCAGGCCCGCCTGGTCGCGATGGGCATGACCCTGGACGCCGCCGAACACCTGCTGGAGACCAACCCGGAGGCCGTCCGGGCCCTGCTCATCGAGGCCCGCCAGTCCTCCTCCAAGGCCCTGGAGGAGATCCGCAACCTGGTCCGCGGCATCCACCCGCCGGTCCTCGCCGACCGCGGACTCGCCGACGCGGTGCGGGCGCTGGCCATGGTCTGCCCGGTCCCCACCGAGGTCGTCGTGGACCTGCCCGGACGCCCCGAGATGCCCGTCGAGTCCGCCGCCTACTTCGCGATCTCGGAGATCCTCACCAACGTCGCCAAGCACTCCGGCGCCGACCGGGCCTGGATCGACATCCGTTACGATCACGGCATGCTGCGCATCACCGTGACCGACAGCGGCCGCGGCGGCGCCGACGCCACCCGGGGCACCGGCCTGCGCGGCATCGAGCGACGACTCAGCACGTTCGACGGAGTCCTGGCCGTGAACAGCCCCGTCAACGGCCCGACCATGGTGACGATGGAGCTTCCGTGCGTATTGTCCTCGCCGAAGATCACTTCCTCCTGAGGGACGGCCTGATCCGCCTCCTCCAGGCCTACGGACACGAGGTGGTGGCCGCCGTCGACAACGGCGCCGACCTCCTCGCGGCCCTCACCGAGCAGCAGCCGGACGTCGCGGTCGTCGACGTCCGGCTTCCGCCGAACTTCACCGACGAGGGCCTGCGGGCCGTCCTCACCGCCCGCCGCACCATGCCCGACCTCCCGGTCCTGCTCCTCTCCCAGTACGTCGAACCGCTCTACGCCCGCGAACTCCTCGCCAGCGGCGGCCGCGGCGTCGGCTACATGCTCAAGGACCGCGTCACCAACGGCTCCCAGTTCCTCGACTCGATCCGCCGCGTCGCCGACGGCGGCACCGCGATGGACCCCGACGTCATCTCCCAGCTCCTCGTCCGCAAGGAACGCGACGAGAACGTCGGCAGCCTCACCGACCGCGAACGCGAAGTCCTCGAATGGCTCGCCCAGGGCCGCTCCAACGCCGGCATCGCCCAGGGCCTCTTCATCACCGAGAAGGCCGTCGCCAAGCACATCAGCAACATCTTCACCAAGCTCGGCCTCCTCCCCACCGACGGCGACAACCGCCGCGTCCTCGCCGTCCTCGCCTACCTCGACCAGTAACCCGCCCCACCCCACGCAAAAGCCCCAGGTCACGGCGAGTGAGTCCTGGGGCTTCTACAGAGCCGCCTGCGGGATTCGAACCCGCGACCTACGCATTACGAGTGCGTTGCTCTGGCCAGCTGAGCTAAGGCGGCGCCGTTGTCACGCGTGGTGGCAACGCGGGCCAGTCTACACAGGTTTCGCGGGTGATCCACACCCGGTTGGCGGGGGTGGGGGTCAGGCGGAGGAGACGGCGAGTTTGGCGGCGAAGCCGGCGAAGAGGACGGCGACGCCGCTGGTGAGGGTGGCGGAGAGGCGACGGCGGCGGCGGAAGGCGGTGGCGAGGGTGGTGCCGGCGAAGATCAGCAGGGAGAGGTAGAGCACGCTGAAGGTCTGCAGGATGCCGCCGAGCAGGCCGAAGGAGAGGGCCGGCTGCCCGTAGGCCGGGTCGACGAACTGGGTGAAGAAGGAGAGCAGGAAGAGGATCGCCTTCGGGTTCAGCAGGCTGATCACCAGGGCGCGGCGGAACGGGCGCTCGACGGGTTCGACGGCCGGTTCGGCGGTGGCGGCGGGGTTGTCGGGGCTGTCGGCGGTCCGGCGTTCGCGCCAGAGCTGGCGGGCGGCGCGGAGCATGCCGTAGCCGATCCAGAGCAGGTAGGCGGCGCCACCGAGCTTGACCACGGCGAAGACGGCCGGGTTGGCCTTGAGGAGGGAGGCGGCGCCCAGCGAGGTGAGGCTGATCAGGGTGAGGTCGCCGACGAAGACGCCGACGGCGGCCTGGTAGCCGGTCCGGATGCCCTTGCGGGCGGCGACGGACAGCACGTACAGGGAGTTGGGGCCGGGCAGTAGGACGATGACGAGGGCGCCGAGGACGTACGTCGCCAGGTCGTTGACTCCGAGCACGGTGCGCTCCGGGGAGGGGAGGGGATGAGGGCGGGGGGCGCTCATCGTAACGTCGCACCGGCGGTCGGTTGAAGCGGGAACCATCCCGCCTACCGGGTGCAGCGCGCGCCCGGCTCCGGTGCCTCGCCCGCCAGCAGGTAGCGGTTGACCGCGCCGTCCACGCAGGCGTCGTGGTGCGCGTACGCGGTGTGGCCGTCCCCGTCGTAGGTGAGCAGGCGTCCGGACTCCAGTTGCCCGGCCAGCGCCTGGGCCCACGCGTACGGGGTGGCCGGGTCGCGGGTGGTGCCGACGACGACGATGGGGGCGGCGCCGGCGGCCCGGATGGTGTGCGCCGTGCCGGTGGCCCGGACCGGCCAGTAGGTGCAGGCCAGCGCCATCCACGCCATGTCGCGGCCGAAGTGCGGCGAGGCCTGTTCGAAGTCCGGCACGGCGCGCTGGACGTCCTCCGGCCCGGCGAACGGGGCGGGCAGGTCGAGGCAGTTCACCGCCGTGTTGGCGAACATCAGGTTGGGGTACGAGCCGTCCGCCTCGCGCCCGTAGTAGGAGTCGGAGAGCCTCAGCAGGCTGGTGCCGTCGCCGGCCTTGGCGTCGGTGAGCGCGGTGCGCAGTTTGGGCCAGAGGAAGTCGGCGTACATGGCCTGGATGACGCCGGTGGTCGCCTGGGCCTCGGTGAGTCGCCGGTCGTGGTCGGTGCTGGGCAGCGGGCTGGCCTGGACGGTGGCGAGCAGGGCGGTGAGCTGCTCGCCGATCTGCTGTTCGGTGCGGCCGAGCGGGCAGTCCTCGTGCTTGGCGCAGTCCTTGGCGAAGGCGGCCCAGGCCGTCTCGAAGCCGCCGGCCTGGGTGCGGTTGCCGGTGACCGAGTCGAGCGACGGGTCCACCGCGCCGTCCAGTACCAGCCGCCCGACCCGGCCGGGGAAGAGCCCGGCGTAGGTGGCGCCGAGGAAGGTGCCGTAGGACTTGCCGACGTAGTTCAGCCGCTCGTCGCCGAGCAGGGCGCGCAGCACGTCCATGTCGCGGGCGGCCTCGACGGTGCCGAGGTGGCCGAGCGCCGCCCCGGCGCGCTGGCGGCAGCCCTCGGCGAACTCCTTGTCGGCGGCGACCAGGGCGTCGATCCCGTGCTGGTCGCCGGGGGTGAGGTCGACGGCGGTGTAGGCGTCCATCCGGTCGCCGCTCAGGCAGGTGACCGGGTTGCTGCGGCCGACCCCGCGCGGGTCGAGGCCGACCAGGTCGTACCGGGCGCGCACGCCGCTGTCGTACGTCCGCGCGGTGGCCTCCAGGTACTCGACCGCCGAGCCGCCGGGCCCGCCGGGGTTGAGCAGCAGCGAGCCGAGCCGGCCTCCCCCGGCCCCCTCCTTTGAGCCCGAGCCCGCCGGGACGGCGGTGGCGCGGGCCGCCACCAGGGTGAGGTCGCCGTCGCCGGGGCGGTCGTAGTCCAGCGGCACCCGGAAGGCGGTGCACTCGAATCCGCCGTCGCACGGCTGCCAGTCGAGCCGCTGCGCGTAGTACGGGGCCAGCCCGGCCGGGACGGCGGCGGGCAGCGGCTCCAGCGGCGTGACCCCGGGCGCGGCCGGGCTGGACGGCCCGGCGCCCCCCGCCCCGGACGAACCCGCTGAACCCTCTGAACCCTCTGAACCCGAGGAACCCGAGGAACCCGAGGAACCCGAGGAACCCGAGGAACCCGAGGAACCCGAGGAACCCGACGAGCTCGTCGAACCAGACGAACTCGAGGAACCCGCACCGCACCCGCCCGCCAGCAGCCCGACGGCGAGCGCCGCCGCCAGTACCCGCCCGGTGGCCCTCATCCGACCCCTCGCGATCATCCGAGCCCTCTCGATCGTCACCCAGGGTCGTCGCCCGGCGACCCGACTCGCATTGCACCACAGCACGCCGCCCGGCACCCGCTACGGGCACCGGGCGGCGACGCCCCGTCCGGGACGGCGGCTCAGGACGCCTTGGCCAGCGCGTCGGCCAGGTACTGCGCCGCCTGCCGGACGAGCCGCATCCGCTCCCGGTCGGGGGTGTAGTCCTGCACGTTGTCGGAGATCTTCACCTCAGCCTTGGCCGCCGGTCCGGCCCCGGCCGTGAGCGCGGCCTGGAGCTTGCGGGCCGCGTCCAGCCCGGCCGTGTCGGCCTTGGCGGCGGCCAGCAGGAGCTTCGCCGCGCTGCCGGCCGGGGCCTCGGCGCCGGCCTGGGTGAGCGCGGCGGCGTCGTAGCGGCCGGACACCGCGGCGGCGGCGCCGTACAGGTCGGGGCGGGACAGCACGGCGGCGGCGGCGCACGGCGCACCGCCCTCGACGCCGAGGGTGCCCCAGGAGGCCGGGCCGGGCGCCAGGATGCGGAACGAGGCGGCGATGGCGGCGCGCAGCGTCTCGTCGTCGGCGACG
Organism: Kitasatospora sp. NPDC088779; assembly: GCF_040685395.1. Taxonomy (NCBI): domain Bacteria; kingdom Bacillati; phylum Actinomycetota; class Actinomycetes; order Kitasatosporales; family Streptomycetaceae; genus Kitasatospora; species Kitasatospora sp. NPDC088779. The sequence goes on from NZ_JBFBHW010000004.1 coordinate 20,824, forward strand.
GCGGCCGGCGCGGCGGCGACCAGGTCGCAGGGGTGCGCGGTGCCGTTCGGCGCCTCGGGGGCGACCAGGATGAAGGGGCGGGCGCGGCCGGTCTGCAGGGCCGCGGTGAGGCCCTCGAAGACGTCCGGGACCTCGGCGTCGGCGGTCTTGCGCGGGGTGGCCGCCTGCATCACGACGACGGGGAAGCGCGCGTTCGGCTCCTTGGCGTACTGCGGCGGGAGCCAGACCCGGACGGTGCGCGGCTGCCCGTCCGGGCCGGGCACGGCGGACTGCAGCAGCTCGCCGCCGCCCGGCTGGCCGACACCGTCGAAGTGGCTCACGGCGGCGGAGGCCGCGGCCGGCTCCGCCACGACGGGCGGCGCCGGCTGCTGCCGGACCGCCGGTCCCCCGCCCTGGCCCGTACCCGCCGCGTCGACCACCGGCTCGGCCCGGTCCGATTCCTGGCCGCGGGGGGTCAGGCCGCCGAACGCCCCGAGCGCCGTGAGCAGCGTCAACGCGGTGACGCAGACCCCGCAGATCATCGCTCCGGCCGCCCGCACCAGCATCGGCCAGCGTTCACCGGCCAGTTCGTACGTCGCGGCGGCGCGCAGGTCGCGCCAGCGCTGGAGCGCGCCGCGGGCCAGCCAGATCCCGCCCAGCGCGGCCATCAGCAGAGGGATGACGAGGAGCGAACGAACCATGGGACGCACCGCCTCGGGAGGAGGGCCGGCGCCGGACGGGACCCGGTGCCGTACGGGGGCGACGGCCCCGGCACCGGGGCACAGTCGGCCCCCAGCGTGCACAACGGGCGGACGGTCACACGCGGGTGTGCCCGGCGCGTATCGATCATTCACTCGAAGGTGGGACAACGGGACGGCTCCGGGAGGCCTACGCCGGGCCTACGCCGGGCGTTCAGCCCGACGGGCCCACCCCGGAACGGCCCGGCGGCGCGGCAGCGCGGCAGCGCGGTTCAGCTCAGCCCGCGCGCAGCGCCACCGTCATCGCCTCGACGGCGAGCAGCGGATCCACGTTGCGGTCCAACGCCTGCCGACAGGCGAGCACCGCCTCGATCCGGCGCAGCGTGCTCTCCGGCGGGCCCTCCTGCGCGACCCGGTTCAGGGCCTGCCGCTGGTCCTCGTTGGCGAGGGTGCCGCTGGAGCCGAGCTGCAGCGCGAGCACGTCCCGGTAGAAGCCGAGCAGGTCGAGCAGTGCGACGCCGAGGGTCTCCCGGCGGGTGCGGGTGGCCCGGCTCTTCTGCCGCTTCTCCAGTTCCTTGACCGCCCCGGCCATGCCGCGCGGCGCCTTGCTGCCCTCGGTGGCGCCGTAGGCGGCCTTCAGGTCGTCGGTCTCCTTGGCGTCCTGGGTCTCGGCGAGCGCCTCGGCGTCGGCCTTGGCGGTGTCGACGAGGCGCTGGGCGGCGGCCAGGCAGCCGCCGATGTCGGCGACCTCCAGCGGGATCCGCAGCACCTCGGCGCGGCGGGTGCGGGCCTGGTCGTCGACGGCGAGGCGGCGCGCGCGCCCGACGTCGCCCTGCCCGGCGAGCGCGGCCAGCCGGGCCGTCTCCGGGTCGACGCCGTCGCGGCGGACCAGCATGTCGGCGACGGCCTCGGCGGTGGGCGTGCGCAGGACGAGCAGGCGGCAGCGCGAACGGATGGTCGGCAGCACGTCCTGGACGGAGGGGGCGCAGAGCAGCCAGACGGTGCGCGGGGAGGGCTCCTCCACGCCCTTGAGCAGCGCGTTCGCGGCGGCCTCGGTGAGCCGGTGGGCGGCGTCGACCAGGATCACCGACCAGCGGCCGCCGGTCGGGTAGCTGGAGGCGCGCAGCACGAGCTCGCGCATGTCGCCGACGCCGATGGACAGGCCGTCGGTCCGGACGTACTTGACGTCGGCGTGGCTGCCGGCCAGCACGGTGTGGCAGCCGTCGCAGAACCCGCAGCCGGGCGTACCGCCGAGCGCGAGGTCCGGGCTGGTGCACTGGAGGGCCGCGGCGAACGCGCGCGCAGCGGTGACCTGCCCGGCCCCGGGCGGGCCGGTGAACAGCCAGGCGTGCGTCATCAGGGAGGCGTTCCCGCCCGGCTGCGGGCCGGCTCCGCGGCCGGCCGCGATCGTCGCCCCGGCCGACCGGGCGGCGGCGGTCAGCTGCTCGACCACCCGCTCCTGGCCCACCAGGTCGTCCCAGACGGCCACTGCTGCTCCCAAGCTCCGTACGGCAGCGCTCCCGGCGCCTCTTCCCCGCCGTCGAGCATACGTGTCCGCTCCGACAGCCACGGCGCCCTCCGGGGTGCCCACCACCGAAGGAGGCGCCCCGACGCCGAAGGCGACGGGCGGCGCCGCCGGAGCTCTCCACCCCGACGACGCCGCCCGTCGTCCGTACCGCTGTCCTGCCGGCGTCCGTACCGCCGCAGCCCGAGGTCAGCCCCGACGGCCCCAGCGACGGCCCTTGCCCTTGCCGCCGCCCTCGCCCTGGTCGCCCCCGGGGACGGGCCGGTCCTGGCCGCCACGCGGGTCCTGCGGGGCTGGGCCGCCGTGATTCCAGCGCGACCACTCGTCACGCGAGCCGAGCAGGGTGTCGGTGAGGCTCGGCAGGTCGTCCATCGGCGTCTCCTCGGCCCACTCCGGCCGGGGTCGCTCGGCGGTGGCCTGCGACTCGTCGGCGGGCTGCGGCTCGTCGCCGACCACCGGCAGCTCGCGGGTGCTGTCCACCGGCTCCTCGCGCCACAGCCCCGGCGGCACCCGGTCCTCGGTACGGCCCGCCTGGGTACGACCCGCCCCCGCACGGCCCGGCTCCACCCGGCCCGGTGCCGGGCGCTCCGGGGCAGAACGCTCCGACACAGGACGCTCCGGCGCCGGACGCCCCGGCTCGATCCGCGGCAGCACAGCGGTCCGGTCCGCCTCCTCCGTGATCTTCGGCAGCACGGCCGTCTCGTCCACGGCGGTCGACGGGACGACCGGCAGCTGGGCGGTCTCGTCGGCGGCCTCCGCCGCCCGGACGGCCGCCCGGCTGTCCCGCAGCGACAGCTCCCGCGTCGCCTCGTCGGTCCCACCGGGCCCGGGAGTGCCCACGGACCCCGCCCCCGGGACGTCCCGGACGGCCCGCAGCTCGGTGGTCACGGCATCACCAGGAGCCGAACCAGCAGCCTGACCAGCAGCCGAGCCTGAGGCCGGACCGGCCGGACCGGCCGAACCCGCCAGGCCCGCCGAACCCGCCGCCGCCCGATCCGCCGTCGTCTGCGCCGCCGCAGCCGCGGCCGCGAGCGCGGCGGCCTGCGCCAGCCGGGCCTCCTCGGCCCGCTGCAGCGCCTCCTCCGCCCGGCGGCGCTGCTCCTCGCGCTGGAGTTCGCGCTGCCGCTGGAGCTCCGCCTGGGCGGCCGCCTCGTCGGCGAGGCGCTTGCGCTCGGCGGCCTCCGCCGCCAGCCGGGCGTCCTCCTCGGCCTTCCGCTTGGCCTCCTCCTCGGCGCGGCGGCGGGCTTCCTCCTCCGCCCGGCGGCGGGCCTCCTCCTCGGCCTTGCGCCGGGCCTCGGCGGCGGCCCGCTCGGCCTCCTCCTTGGCCAGCCGCTCCTGCTCGGCCTGTTCGGCCCGCAGCTGCGCCAGCACTTCCTGCCGCTTGCGCTCGGCGGCCTCGGCCTCGGCCTTCTTGCGGGCCTCCTCGGCGGCGCGGCGCTCGGCCTCTTCGCGGGCGAGCCGCTCCTGCTCCGCGCGGGCGGCCTTCTCCTGCTCGGAGAGCGGCAGCTCGCGGTCGAGCCGGTGCCGGATCGCGGTGGTGACGAAGCCGGGGGCCTGACTGCCGTCGACGACCAGGTAGCGCGCCGGGTCGGCGGCCGCGAGGGCGAGGAAGCCGGCCCGGACCCGCTGGTGGAACTCGGTGGGCTCGGACTCCAGCCGGTCGAGCGCCTCGGTGAAGCGCTCCCGGGCCCTGGTCGGGTCGACGTCCAGGACGACGGTCAGGTCGGGCAGCAGCCCGCCGGTCGCCCAGCGGGAGATCCTGGCGACCTCGGTGGCGGCCAGGTCGCGCCCGGCGCCCTGGTAGGCGATGGAGGAGTCCATGTACCGGTCGGTGATCACCACGGCGCCGCGGGCGAGGGCCGGCCGGATGACGTTCTCGACGTGCTCGGCCCGGTCGGCGGCGTAGATCAGCGCCTCGGCGCGGTGCGACAGGCCGGTGTTGCCGACGTCCAGGACGAGGCCGCGCAGCCGCTGGCCGACCGGGCTGCCGCCGGGCTCGCGGGTGAGCACGACCTCGTGCCCCTTGCCACGGATCCACTCGGCGAGCGCCTGGGCCTGGGTGGACTTGCCGGCGCCGTCGCCGCCCTCCAGGGCGATGAAGAAGCCGGTGCCGGCGCCCTGGCGCGGGGCCGGGCCGACGGCGCCGCGCACCGCGTCGACCAGGTCCCGGCCGAAGGGCGCGGTGCCGCGCCGGTCGTCGGTCCGCAGCAGGACGACGGCGGCGAGGACGAGCGTGAGCAGCCCCGAGGTGGCGACGGCGAGAGCCGCGCCGCCGTGGATGAAGGTGAACGAGCCGGGCTCGACCGTGCCGTACTCGACGTCCCCGTACGCCGCGGCGATCAGCGGGACGACGACCAGCGCGGCGCCGACCACGACCCGCAGCACCGCGTACAGGTGCTCGGTGACCTTCGGCAGCCGGGCCTCCTCGACCTCCTGGCCGAGCAGGGTGCGCCCGGCGGAGACGACGATCCCGGCGGTGAGGCCGGCCAGCACGGTGAGGGCCAGGACGAGGACGAAGTCCAGCACCAGCCCGGCCAGGATCAGCGCCACGCCCTCGGTGAGCAGCGCCAGCGCGAGCAGGCGGCGGCGCGAGAGCGCGGGCAGCGTGGCCCGGGTGAGCCGGGAGCCGAGGGCGGGCGCCGCGGTGGCGGCGAGGACCAGCAGGCCGTAGCCGATCGGCCCGGCCCGGTGCTCGGCGGCGGTGAGCAGCGCGAGCGCGGCGACGCCGGCCATCGAGGCGTACCCGGCGGCGACGGCGAAGGTGAAGTACGGGGCGCTGCCGGTGCGGCCCTTGCTCAGCGCGGGGCCAGGGGTGGCGTCGGTGGGGGCGCGCAGGCCCTGCAGCGGCGAGTGCGGGGCGCCGGCCACCGGGCCGACGGGCAGCTGCTGGAGGTAGTCGCGGGCGGCCGAGGCGGCGAACAGGCCGGCCGCGCCGAGCGCGGCGAGGGTGAGCTGGTGGGCCCGGAGCCAGTCCGAGCCGAGCGCCGCGCCGATGTTGTTCAGCAGGGTGAGGGCGACCAGGCCGGCGGCCGCGAGCGGCAGGGTGGCCCAGCCGGTGAAGCGGTCGATGCTCCGGACGGTGTCCAGGTGGGCGGCGGCGGGCCGCTGCTCGGCGGCGGGGGCGTACGGATCGGCGGGCGGCAGCAGGCCCGGGACGGCGGCGTCCTTGGCGATCCCCCGGACCCGCTCGGCGGCACCGGTGACGAACACCGTGGCGAGCAGGACGTAGGCGGCGGCGCCGGAGGGCTTCGGGCCGGAGCCCAGCCAGACGGTCCACCACGGTGCGAGGCCGATCAGCAGGGCGCACAGCGCGTCGGCGCCGAACAGCGTCCAGCGCCGGTCCAGCCGGCCGGCGACCAGCCGGTGCACCGGCCCGAGCAGCGCGACGCCGACCAGCCCGGTGGCCGCCAGCCGGACGGCGAGGACCGCCGTGACGGCGAAGGCGAGGCTGCGCGGCAGGTCGCCGAACCGGCCGCCGAGGGCGACGGCGATCACGGTGAGCGCGAGCAGCACCAGCAGGCCGAGCCGGTCGGCGGTGCCGCCGATCAGCTGGGTGGTCCACAGGCGCCGGTAGGGGCGCGTCCGCAGCAGCGCGCGAGCCCGGTCGACCGGGGTCCCGGCTGGCGCGACCTCGGGCAGCCCGGACGTGGCGTCGCGGGCGGCCGGGGCGGCGCTGGGGGTGGGCTGCTCCTCGCTCGTCATACGGTCAGCGTAGCGGGCTGAGGTTGACCGGAATGAGATGAACGGGGTTCCGGATCCCGCTCATCACCGGGTTGTGACGTTCCGCGCACACCGTCCGCCCGGCCTCGGGCCCGCGTCCCCGGGGTGGGGTCGCGGGCCCGTGAGCACTGGCGGGCACTGGCAGGCACTGGCAGGCACTGGCGGAGACGCCGGCGAAGGCGCTGGCAGCGGCACCGACGGCGCCCCTGTCGGAGGATCCGGAGGAGATCAGCCCTCGTCGGTGGCCGCGGCCTTCCCGACGGCGGTCTTCTTGGCCGCCGTCTTCTTCGCCGTGGTCGCCTTCGTCGCGGTCTTCTTGGCGGCGGTCTTCTTCGCGGTCGCGGTCTTGGTGGCCGCGGTCTTGGTCGCCGTCGCCTTCTTGGCGGTCGTCTTCTTGGCCGGGGCCTTCTTCGCCGTCTTCTTCACCGGCCCGCGCGCCCGCTTCTCGGCGAGCAGCTCGTAGCCGCGCTCCGGCGTGATGGTCTCGACCTCGTCGTCCTTGCGGAGCGTGGCGTTGGTCTCGCCGTCGGTCACGTACGGTCCGAAGCGGCCGTCCTTGACCACGACGGGGCGCTCGCTGACCGGGTCGGTGCCCAGCTCCTTGAGCGGCGGGGCGGCGGCGGCCCGGCCGCGCTGCTTGGGCTGGGCGTAGATGGCCAGGGCCTCCTCCAGGGTGACCGTGAACATCTGCTCCTCACTGGTGAGCGAGCGGGAGTCGGTGCCGCGCTTGAGGTACGGACCGTAGCGGCCGTTCTGCGCGGTGATCTCCACGCCCTCGGCGTCGGCGCCGACCACACGCGGCAGCGAGAGCAGCCGCAGCGCGTCCTCCAGGGTGACGGCGTCCAGCGACATCGTCTTCAGCAGCGAGGCGGTGCGCGGCTTGACCGCGTTCTTGCCGGTCTTGGGCGTGCCCTCGGGCAGGATCTCGGTCACGTAGGGCCCGTAGCGGCCGTCCTTGGCGACCAGCATGTTGCCGCTGACCGGGTCCGGGCCGAGCTCGAAGTCGCCGCTGGGCTTGGCCAGCAGTTCCTCGGCCAGCTCGACGGTGAGCTCGTCCGGCGGCAGGTCGTCGGGGATGTCGGCGCGCTGGCCGGGCTCGCCCTCGACGTCGGAGGCGCGCTCGACGTACGGGCCGTAGCGGCCGACCCGCAGGGTGATGCCGTCGCCGATCCGGAACGAGCTGATCTCCCGGGCGTCGATCGCGCCGAGGTCGGTGACCAGTTCCTTCAGGCCGCCCAGGTGGTCGCCGTCGCCGTTGCCGGCCTCGGCGGCGCCGCCGGTCGCGTGGCCGTCGCCCTCGCCGAAGTAGAAGCGCTTCAGCCACGGCACGGACTTGGCCTCGCCGGCCGCGATCCGGTCGAGGTCGTCCTCCATCTTGGCGGTGAAGTCGTAGTCGACCAGCCGGCCGAAGTGCTTCTCCAGGAGGTTGACCACGGCGAAGGAGAGGAAGGACGGGACGAGCGCCGTCCCCTTCTTGAACACGTACCGGCGCTGGATGATCGTGTCGATGATCGACGCGTAGGTGGAGGGGCGACCGATCTCCCGGTCCTCCAGCTCCTTGACCAGCGAGGCCTCGGTGTAGCGGGCCGGCGGCTTGGTGGCGTGGCCCTCGGGGGTGAGCTGCTCGGCGGCCAGCGGGTCGCCCTCGACGACCTGCGGCAGCCGGCGCTCGCGGTCGTCCAGCTCGGCGTTCGGGTCGTCCGCGCCCTCGACGTAGGCCTTGAGGAAGCCGTGGAAGGTGATGATCTTGCCGGAGGCGGAGAACTCGACGTCACGGCCGTCCGCGGACGCGCCGCCGACCTTGACGGTCACCGACTGGCCGACCGCGTCCTTCATCTGGGAGGCGACGGTGCGCATCCAGATCAGCTCGTAGAGCCGGAAGTCGTCGCCGGTCAGGCCGGTCTCGGCGGGGGTACGGAAGCGGTCGCCGGAGGGGCGGACGGCCTCGTGCGCCTCCTGCGCGTTCTTGACCTTGCTGGCGTAGGTGCGCGGGGCGTCCGGCAGGTAGTCGGCGCCGTACAGCTGGGTGACCTGCGCGCGGGCGGCGGAGATCGCGGTCTCCGACAGCGTGGTGGAGTCGGTACGCATATAGGTGATGAAGCCGTTCTCGTACAGCTTCTGGGCCACCTGCATGGTCCGCTTGGCGCCGAAGCCCAGCTTGCGGCTGGCCTCCTGCTGGAGCGTGGTGGTGCGGAACGGCGCGTACGGCGAGCGGCGGTAGGGCTTGGACTCGACGCTGCGGACGCTGAACGCGGTCTGCTCCAGGGCGGCGGCCAGCTGCCGGGCGGCCTGCTCGTCCAGGTGCAGCGTGTTGGCGCTGCCGGCCTTCAGCCGGCCGTCCGAGCCGAAGTCGCGGCCGGTGGCGATCCGCTTGCCGTCCACCGAGGAGAGCCGGGCGCCGAGGGTCTCCGGGTTGGCCGCGTCGGCCGGGGTGCGGCCGGTGCCGAAGGTGCCGACCAGGTCCCAGTACGAGGCGGTGCGGAAGGCGATCCGCTCGCGCTCGCGCTCGACCACCAGCCGGGTCGCGACGGACTGCACCCGGCCCGCCGACAGCTTCGGCATGACCTTCTTCCACAGCACCGGCGAGACCTCGAAGCCGTAGAGGCGGTCGAGGATGCGGCGGGTCTCCTGGGCGTCGACCAGGCGCTGGTTGAGCTCGCGCGGGTTGGCCACCGCCTCCTGGATCGCCGTCTTGGTGATCTCGTGGAAGACCATCCGGTGCACCGGCACCTTGGGCTTGAGCACCTGCTGGAGGTGCCACGCGATGGCCTCGCCCTCGCGGTCCTCATCGGTGGCGAGGAAGAGCTCGTCGGACTCCGCGAGCAGCGACTTCAACTTGCTGACCTGGGACTTCTTGTCCGCGTTGACCACGTAGATGGGGGCGAAGTCGTGGTCGACGTCCACCCCGAGGCGGCGCACCTCGCCGGTGTACTTGTCCGGGACCTCCGCCGCGGTGCTGGGGAGGTCGCGGATGTGCCCGACGCTCGCCTCGACGATGTAGCCGGGGCCCAGGTAGCCCTTGATCGTCTTCGCCTTGGCCGGCGACTCGACAATGACGAGTCGCTGTCCGTGCGCGGTCTCGCTGCTCGGGGACACCTTCGCTCTTCTCTCCCGGTCCTTATGTGGGCTGGTCGGCGCCGGCAGCACGGGCTGCGCTCCGCCCGACCCCTCCACCGTCCCGGGGCTGCCGCTGTACGACGACCCCACCAGCGGAGTGTGACCGTACCCCGGCCACCCTTGTCAAACGGAAGGATCCCGCGTTTTCACTTTGCCGGGCTCACCGACGCCACTCGAACGGTAACCCGATGACGGAGGTTCGCGCCCCGTGGAGGGGGGCTTCGGCGGGTTCCGGAGGATGGAATGACGGATTTCAAAATCTGTCAACGGAATATCGACGGCCCCGCGGAGGGCCGCGGCGGGGCCTCCGCAGAGCGCCGGCCACCGGTTCCCGGCAAGCCTGACCGGGGTCGGGCGTACGCCCCGGATTCAGCCGTTGACCACCGCGAGCAGCCCGGCGCCCGCCGCCAGACAGCCCATGCCGAGCACGCTCCACAGCAGGTCGGCGACGGCGGCCCGGCGGACCTCCCCGGCCGCCAGCACCACCCGGCTCGGGCGGCGCGGGTCGTAGCAGATCCGCACCGGGGCGCCCGGAGTGAAGCGGTCCGGACGGCGCAGCGGGGTGTGTCCGCGCGGACGGGTGAGCACCAGTTCGGCGATCCGGCCCGCCCCGGCTCCTTCGGCCGGGGGCAGGACGGAGAAGGAGAGCAGCGGGGCGCTGTCGAGCTGGCCGTGCGCCTCGTCCTCGGCCACGACCGTGGCCACCGCCGACGCCCCCGAACGGCGGACCCGGTGGCGCAGGCGCACCTCGGCGGCGCACCAGAGCAGCAGCACGCCACCGAAGAGGGCGAGCACCAGCCCGCCCACCGTCGCCGTCGTCGTGTCCACCCCTGGCCCCCGGCTCCCCAGCTCTGTCCACAGCCTGTGGACAGAGACTCGCAGCAGGGGGCCAACGCGCGGCGGCCGACCGGAGACCGCCGGACGAACCGGGGGGCACGGGAAGGTGAACCGGCGCCGACCGCCCCCGCCAGGGGCACCGCGCCGGGGCGCCACCCCGAGGGCGCCGGGCCAGGTGCGCCGGGTCAGGTGCGCCGGGTCAGCCTGCCGGGCGGATGAACCCCTGCTCGGTCAGCAGCCGCAGCGACTCGGGCACCCGATCCCGCAGGACCACCCGGTCCTCGCCGAGCAACTGCGCGATGGCGTCCACGATCTCGCCCGCCGACAGCGAACCGTCACAGACCCCGACGAAACCGGCACCCACCGTGTCCACCTTGGTGGCCCGCCGCATGCCCCGGTTGTGACGCAGGATCACGTGCTCCGGGTCCTCCGCGCCCGGCTCGCCGACCTGCTCCTGGACCACCTCGTCGGCCAGCACGTAACGGGTCGCGAGCAGGCCCGCGTCGTCGTGCGAACGCAGGAAGTCCTGCCGGTCGAACCACTCCTCGATGTGCGGGCCCAGCGGCTGCTCCACCGGGTGCGGCCACTCCTCCACCCGGACGGTCGGACGCTCCGCGCCGCTCGCCCGCAGGGTGATCCAGCCCATGCCGATGCCCTCGACCCGGCCCGCCTCGAAGGCGTCCAGCCACTCGCCGTACCGGGCCTGGTAGTCGCCGCCCGGACCGCGGTGATCGCCGCCGTCCCGCAGCCACAACTCGGCGTACTGGGCGACGTCCTGGACCTCCCGCTGGACGATCCAGGCGTCCAGCCCGGTGCCCGCCACCCAGCCGGCCAGCCGCTCGTGCCAGTCCTCGCCCTTGACGTGCTGCCAGTTGGCGAGCAACTGGCAGTAGCCGCCCGGCTCCAGGTGGTCGGCGGCCGAGCGGACCAGGCTGCGGCACAGGTCGTCGCCGGCCATGCCGCCGTCGCGGTAGGTGAACCGGCCGGCCGGCGAGATCACGAACGGCGGGTTGGAGACGATCAGGTCGAACCGGCGCTCCCCGACCGGCTCGAAGAGGCTGCCGGCGAGCGTCTCCCGCCGCTCGAAACCGGACAGTGCGAGGGTCAGCTCGGAGAAGCGCAGCGCGCGAGGGTTCAGGTCGGTGGCGGTCACCTGCCCGGCGTGCCGGGCCGCGTGCAGCGCCTGCACGCCGGAACCCGAACCGAGGTCCAGCGCGGACCGGACCGGACGGCGCACGGTGATGTTGGCCAGCGTCGTCGACGCGCCGCCGACCCCGAGCACCAGGTCCTTGCGGGCCACCCCGTGCGCGGTCTCGCCGGATCCGATGCCGCCCGCGCCACCCACCGCGCAGCCCAGGTCGGACACCACCCAGGCGTCCGAACTGTCCATCCCGGCCACTTCGTTGGCGTACGGCCGGACGTCCACCGTCGCCCTTACCAGTTCACCGTCGGAGCGCAGCCAGCCGTCGGCCAGGCAGTCCTCGACCGGCAGCGCGGCCGCGGCCGCCCGGTACGGCACCGGCTGCTGGAGCAGGAACAGCCGGACCAGCGTCTCCAGCGGGCTGCCGCCCCTGGTCGCCCGCAGCGCCGGCACGGCCTCGCTACGGGCCAACGCCGCATAGCCGGTGGGCCCGAGCAGGTCGAGGCAGCCATCGGCGGTGAACGAGGCGGCGAGCAGCGCCTCACGCAACTTGGCGAGGCGGGTCTGGTCGAGAACGGGGCTACTGATCACCCCGCCATTGTCCCCCGCCCCGGACCGGGCGGCCGCCGGGTCCGGGGCGGGTCGAGGGTGGGTCGGGGGCGGGGTCGGGGGCGGGGTCGGGCACCCTCCGGACCGGCGCCGGAGGGTGCGGCCCGACGGGCCCCGGGCTCAGCTCGTGCTGGGCACGGGGGTGGTCGGGGTGGTCGGCGGGGCGGCGGGCGGGCTCGCCGGGGTGGTGTCGGTGCTCGCGGAGGGCGCGGTCGACGGGCTCGCGCCGTCCGTCGCGCCGGGCGCGGGCGTCCCGCCGGGCGCCCCGGCGCTCGGGGTGGCGGACGCGCCGCCCGGGGCCGCGGCGGCGGGCTTGCAACCGTCCTGCTTGGCCATGGCCGCACCGAGGTCGCCGCGCTGCAGCTTGCCCTGCGCCTGCGTGGACAGCGAGGCCAGCTGCTGGATCTGGTCCGAGATGCTGCGCAGGCCGTCCGCGAACTTCGACTGGTCGGTGTTGGTCACGGCGTCCAGCTTCTTCTGGATGTCCTGATAGCCGTCGGCCGCCTTGGTCAACTCGGCGACGGCGTCCTTCTGCAGGTTCGCGCCGTCCTTCACCTTGGGCACCCCGGCCGCGGTGATGGCCGCCGCGATGTCCTGGTTGGTCTTGGCCAGCCGCCCGATGTCCGTCGAGAGCCGCTTCTGCAGCTCGGTCGGGGTCTCGCCGGTCTTCACCTGGGCGGTGTCGGCGAGCGCGGCCTGCGCCTGGACGATCGGGTCCTTGGCCGAGCCGCAGACGTTCGACGCCCAGGACTCCAGCTGCTTGCCGTTGTCGTCGCCGCAGCCGACGGCACCGAACGCGAGCAGCGCGCCGAGGACGGGTACGGCCAGCAGTCGCTTGTTCACCGGGAGAGGCCTTTCGGTTTCGGTCGTCTTCGGTCGTCGAACCTACACGGCCGATGTCCGCCGACTGGCGCCCGGTTCCCGGACCTCGGGTTGCCCCCACCGGGTGCCCGGCCCCGCTCAGGCGCGCTCGACGCGGATCGGGCGGTTCGGATAGCCGGGTCGGACCGGGCCGGACCGGGCCGGACCGGGCCGGACGACGCGCGGCACGCTGACCGGCGTGCCGAAGCAGACCTCTTCGCCCCAGGTGCTCACCGAGGAGCTGATCGGCAGCTCGGTCCGGAGCGCCTTCCTTGTCGCGACGGGTCCGATCACCGATCGGACCCGGTCGTGCCGGAAGCAACGAACCGCCAGGTTCAACAACGTGTCAACGCGTCCCGGAGGACTGGACCGACACCCGGACCACCCGGGGCGCACGAGGCACCCCGAAGGTCGGGGCCCTCAGACCACCACGGACTCGACCGAGACCGGCCAGCTCATCCGGATCAGGCCGCCGTCCGTGCCGTTGGTGACCTCCAGGTCCTCGACCAGGCCGGTGATCACCGCGAGGCCGAGGGTGTCCTCGTCCGGGTCCGCCTCCTCGGCGGCGCCGGGGGCCGGGACGGCGGCGGGGCCGGCCTCGTCCTCGACCTCGATGAGGAAACGCTTCTCCTGGTCGGTCAACGCGACCCGGACCGTGCCGCCGATGCCGCCGCGCTGGTGCAGGCCGACCGCGCGGGAGCAGGCCTCACCGACCGCGAGCCGTACCTCGTCGAGCACCGACTCGTCGACCCCGGCCCGTCTCGCGACGGCCGCGGCGACCAGCCGGGCCGTTCGCACGTGCTCCGGAAGCGCGCTGAATCGAAGTTCGACGGTTGCCATCTCTCCCCTTCGGGGTGCTCCGACCGGGGCCGACGATGCGGCCCCTGCGGGCCGGCGGAACCGGCCCCGGGGCGGCCGGGGAAGCACCGGGGCCCGCAGGCCCCGGCACCCCGGACGCGTGGGACGAACGGGCCGGCCTCCACGGGCACGGGCCGGCCCGGCCGCGTCAGTCGGTCGCGTTGACCGCGTCGTCCACCGAGGTGTGGATCGGGAAGACCTTGGTCAGGCCGGTGATGCGGAAAATCTTCAGGATGCGCTCCTGGTTGCAGACCAGGCGCAGCGAGCCCTCGTGGGCACGCACCCGCTTCAGACCGCCCACCAGCACACCGAGGCCGGTCGAGTCGAGGAAGTCAACGCCTTCCATGTCGACGACGAGGTGGTACTTGCCGTCGTTGACGAGCTCGACCAGCTGCTCCCGCAGCTTCGGGGCGGTGTACACATCGATCTCGCCGCCAACCTCGACGACCGTACGATCGCCGACTGAACGGGTCGACAGGGACAGGTCCACGGAACCTCCAGCACCTTGCCTTGCTACGTCATGTGCGATCCTCGGCCGGCCGGCCGCCACCGCATGGTCGCGAGCCCGGGCGCGCCCAGCCACACGTGGCAAGCCTCGGCGCTGCGACCCACGGCCATCCGGCCGTCACGGCCACATTCAACCACCTGCGACCATGCCCGCACGATGGCTTACGACGATTCTCCGTCACGCCGGTGACACACTGGGTCCTCATGCCGCCCCGACACAGCCTGCCCGAGGCACTGCTCACGACCCTGTCCACCAGCCGGGGGCGGTCCGACCGGCTCACCCATACGGAGCACCTTCCCGCCCGACCTGCGCGTTATGCGCCGTGGCCCGAGTCGATCCGGCCCGAGATCGTGGCCGCCGCGCTCGCCGTCGGCGTGGAGCAGCCCTGGGCGCACCAGGCAGAAGCGATGAAACTGGCCAAAAGCGGTCAGACTGTGGTGATCGCCACAGGGACCGCCTCGGGCAAGTCGCTCGGCTACCTGGCCCCGGTCCTCAGCGACCTGCTGGAGGGCACCGAGGCCCGCAACGGCCGCGGCGCCACCGCGCTCTACCTCGCCCCGACCAAGGCGCTCGCCGCCGACCAGCGCCGCCGGGCCGCCGAACTAGCCCCGCCCCGGGTCCGACCCGCCCTCTACGACGGCGACACCCCGCCCGAGGAACGCGAGTGGGTCCGCCAGTACGCCTCGTACGTGCTCACCAACCCGGACATGCTGCACCGCGGCATCCTGCCCGCCCACGCCCGCTGGGCCTCCTTCCTCAAGGTGCTGCGCTACGTGGTCGTCGACGAGTGCCACAGCTACCGGGGCGTGTTCGGCTCACACGTCGCCCAGGTCCTCCGGCGGCTGCGCCGCGTCTGCGCCCGATACGGTTCGTCACCCACCTTCCTGCTCGCCTCCGCCACCACCGCCGACCCGGCCGCCACCGCCGAGCGTCTGACCGGCCTGCCCGCCCGGGCGGTCACCGAGGACGCCTCGCCGCGCGGGCCGATGGTCTTCGGCCTCTGGGAGCCGCCGCTGACCGAGAACGTCGGCGAACACGGCGCGCCCGTCCGCCGCACGGCCACCGCCGAGGCCGCGCACCTGCTGACCGACCTGGTCGAGCGCCAGACCCGCACCGTCGTCTTCGTCCGCTCCCGCCGGGCCGCCGAACTCGTCGCCCTCCAGACCCAGGACCAGCTCGGCCGACCGCTCGCCGACCGGGTGGCCGCCTACCGCGGCGGATACCTCGCCGACGAACGCCGGGCCCTGGAACGCGCGCTGCACACCGGCCGACTGCTCGGACTCGCCTCCACCTCCGCCCTCGAACTCGGCGTCGACGTCTCCGGCCTCGACGCCGTCCTGATGGCCGGCTACCCCGGCACCCGGGCCTCGCTCTGGCAGCAGGCCGGGCGGGCGGGCCGCGAGGCCCAGGGCGCGCTGGCCATCCTGATCGCCCGGGACGACCCGCTGGACACCTACCTGGTGCACCACCCGGAGGCGCTGTTCGCGGCGCCCGTCGAAGCCACCGTGCTCGACCCGGACAACCCCCACGTGCTCGCGCCGCACCTGTGCGCGGCAGCCGCCGAACTCCCGCTCACCGACGCCGACCTGGAGCTGTTCGGCCCCTCCACCGCACCGCTGCTGCTCGTCCTGGAACGGCGCGGCCTGCTGCGCCGGCGCAGCGACGGCTCCTGGTACTGGACCCGCCGCGAACGCGCGGCCGACGCCGTCGACCTGCGCGGCAGCGGCGGCAGCCCGGTGCAGATCGTCGAGGCCGACACCGGCCGACTGCTCGGCACGGTGGACGCCGCGGCCGCCCACACCACCGTCCACACCGGGGCCGTCCACCTGCACCAGGGCCGCACCTTCCTGGTCCGGGAACTCGACCTGGAGAACTCGGTCGCCCTGGTCGAGCCGGCCGACCCGCCGTACACCACGGCCGCCCGCGACATCACCTCCATCTCCGTGCTCGACACCGACACCACCGTTGCCTGGGGCGAGGGCCGGCTCAGCTTCGGTTCGGTGGAGGTGGTCAACCAGGTGGTCGGCTACCTCCGGAAGCGGATCTCCACCGGGGAGATCATGGGCGAGAGCAAGCTCGACCTGCCGCCCCGCACGCTGCGCACCCGCGCGGTCTGGTGGTCCGTCACCGAGGACCAGCTGCTGGACGCGGACCTTCCGCTCGACCAGTTGCCCGGCGCCGCCCACGCCGCCGAACACGCCTCTATCGGCCTGCTGCCGCTGTTCGCCACCTGCGACCGCTGGGACATCGGCGGCGTCTCCGTCCCGCTGCACCCCGACACCGAACTGCCCACCGTGTTCGTCTACGACGGCCACCCGGGCGGGGCCGGCTTCGCCGAACGCGGCTTCCAGCGGGCCGTCGAGTGGCTGACGGCCACGCGCGAGGCGATCGCCTCCTGCGAGTGCGAGCGCGGCTGCCCGTCCTGCGTCCAGTCACCCAAGTGCGGCAACGGGAACGAACCGCTGGACAAGGCCGCGGCCGTCCAACTGCTGGACGTCCTGCTGGACGGCGCCCCCAGGACGGCAGGCTCCGGGGAAGCAGGCTCCGGGACGGCAGGCTCCGGGACGGCGGACCCCTCAGCAGGCCCCTCCACAGGCCCCTCAGCGAGCTCCGAAGCGGACCACGGGACGGACTCCGAGAAGGACTAGGAGACGAACTCCGGGGCGAAGCCCGAGCCGAGCGCGGACGCTGGGCCGCCGACCGGCTCATGAGCCCGCCGCCGACCCGCCGGTCGGCCCGCCGAGGCCGTCCTCGGCGGCGGTGACCGCGGCCCGCACCGGCCCGGCCCGCGCCCTCGCCCGCGCCGGACCGACCGGCAGACGCGCCGGCAGCCCACTGACCGTCACCTCGGCCACCACCTCGACGGCGTCCCCCGTCCGGTCCACCGTGCAGGACACCAGGCCGGCGCCCTGCGCGGCGGCGATCCCCTCGGCCCGCCCGCACCCGCCGTCCGGGTCCAGCAGCAGCCGGTCCGCAGCCGCGAGCGCCGCCAGGTCGGCGGCCGACTCGGCCCGGTGCCGCGCGGCGACCACCGCTCCGACCGCGATCGTCCCGGCGAAGACCGCCGTGCCGAGCATCGCCAGGGCGAGCAGCCAGACCGTCGCCGAACCGGCGTCCGGCCCGCGCCCGCCGACGGCGGCCACCCGGGCGGTACGCGTTCTCGCCCACCGCCGCGCCCTTGACCGCACCCCGGTCAGGCCGGCCATGAACCACCACCTCCCGTGACCCCCACGAGGGTGTCCTCCCGCGCCGCCACCGCGGTCGCGCCCAGCCGTACCGCGAGCAGCCCGCCGAGCCTGCCCGGCGCCCCGCACGGCGCGTCCACCTCCACCCGCACCACCTCCGCCGCCATCACCACCCGTACCTGAGCCCCCGGCGGCGCGGCCGCGCGGGCGAGTTCGGCGGCGTCCGCCTCCCCGCGTGCGGCCGCCCTGGCCCCGACCCGGGCCGCGTCCACACAGCGGATCTGCGCGGCCGCCGCCAGCACGCCCCAGATCAGCATCGCCGCGAGCAGGACGAGCGCTGGCAGGGCCACCGCGGTCTCCGCCGTGACGAAGCCCGCATCGCCGCGCCGGCCCGGCCGCAGCGACCACGCCCGCCCACCACCACGTGCCGCCGCCAGGCCGGGGTGAGCCCTCGGCCTCACGCCATCCGCCCGGAGGCGGTGCGCGGCGGCGTCGGGGTGCGTGCACCGAACGGCGGCGGAGGGGCAGGACGCGGTGGGGGCACCTCCCGGCCGAAGGCCGGGGGCCGCCGGGCGGCCTACGGCAACGCGACGAGACCCGCTCCCCAACGCCGCCGCGCAGGCGGGAGTTCGTGGACGGTCGCTAGGTCGCATGAAGCGCCCGTTCCAGTGAATCGGTCAGCGCCCCCATGATGGTCGCGCTGGTCACCACCTTGTACAGCCCGGCCGCGAGGGCACACGCGGCCAAGGTGCCGACGGCATATTCCGCCGTGGTCATCCCGGCGTCCGACCGGCCCCGGCTCCGGGCCATCCCGCGCATCCGGCGGGCCGCCCAGCGGCTCCTGCGCCGCCATACCCCGGGCGCGTGCCGGAGCGCGAGCCCGCTGCCGGGCCTCGTTGCGATCACTGCGGTCATGAATCTCTCCTGTCTCCGAAATACGAAATACGAAATACCGATGCCCCCGCCGTACCGATGCCCCCGGTGCCGTCTACGCGGCTGCCGCCGACGCCGCTGCCCACGGATCCGCCGCCGATCCGCTTGGCGCGGCCCTCGTTCAACCGCCCTGCGCGAAGCGGGTGGTGAGGCCGATGACGACCGGCACCACGCCGATCAGGACGAAGGCCGGGAGGAAGCAGAGTCCGAGCGGAGCGGTGGCGAGCACCCCCGCCCGGCGGACCCGGGCGTGGGCCGCCCGGGCTGCCGCCGTCCGCCGCCCCTGCGCGAGCCCGATCAAGGGCCCGGCCGCCGGAGCCCCGCCGAGGCTCGTCCGGACCAGGCAGCGCGCCAGCGGGGCCAGCGACGGGTGCTGCTCGCCCAGACGGCTCCAGCACAGTTCCGGCGGTGCGCCCAGGGCCAGTTCGGCACCGATCGCGACCAGCCGGGGCCCCATCGGTGCCCCCACGCTCCGGCCGACCGCCGACACCGCTGCCGAGGGTGAGGCCGCCGAACCGAGGCAGGCCGCCAACAGCTCCGCACTCAGCGGGAGTTGCCTGGTCAGCAGTTCCTCCTCCAGGACCGCCCGCCGCTCCGTCGGGGACCGCACCCGGGCCGACCACCGGTGCACACCCGCCGCAAGCAGCGCCCCGACGACCACCCCGACGGCGCCGCCGAGCAGCACCGCCGCGCCGGCCCCGGAGCCCACCGCCAGGGCCACGGGCCGCCACCGCCCGCCACCGCCGCCACCACCACCACCACCAGAAGCCGACGCCCCCACCCCCGCCCCCGGCGACACCCGCGCCAACACCCGGCCGAGCGCCCGCCGCTGTCGCGCCCACCCGCACACCAGCACCACGCCGGCCACCACCACCGGAGCCCCGACGACCACCCACCCGACTCCCCGATTCACCCCGACACCACCTCCGCCCGTGTCCGCACCCGCGCCCGTACCCGTGAGAGCCCGCAGCTCCCGCCGCCACCAGTGCCCCGCACCCCGGCAGCCCGCCGGGGCGCCTCCAAGGCGCCCTGGGCCGCCGCCCGGACGATGCGCGCTGTCCAGAGCACGCCCAGCCCCTCCAGTGCCGCCCCCGCAGCGAGGCACCCCAGCCCGGCCGGCGTGTGCAGCAGGACGCCCACCGGCCGGGCCCCGAGCGCCGCCCCCAGCAGCAACCCGGCGGCCGGCAGAGCGGCCAGGACGGCGATCGTGGTCCGCGGGCCCGCCAGCTCCCCAGCGATCTCCTCCGCCAGCGCCCGCTCGCCGCGCAACGCCTCCGCCACCCGGTCCAGCGCGACGGCCAGCCCCGACCCGCTGTCGGACGCGACCCGCCAGCAGGCCGCGATCGCCGACGCGCCGCTCCCGCCCGGCAGTTCGGCGAGCAGGTGCAGCGCGGCGGGCACGTCCCCGCCGTACCGGCCCGCCGCGAGCCGCGCCACCGGCTCCTCGCCGAGCCTGCGCAGCCCGTCCGGGTCGGCCGCGAGGCGGGCCGTGACCAGGTGCAACGCCTGCTCCGGCGTCGCCCCGCTGCGCAACTCCCCTGCCAGCCCTGCGCAGAGCTCCACCACGGAGGCCGCCCGCCGCCCGGCCTCCGCCGTCACGCGCCGCCGCAGCCGCCACCGCCGCAGCGGCAGTACGGCCAGCCCGGCGGCGAGCACCGGCAGCGGCGAGGAGGTCGCTTGCCCGACGGCCAACCCCGCGGGCAGGAGCAACAGTTCGGTCGCCCGCCAGTCGGACGGTCGCGACCGAGCGCGCCCCGCAGTCACCGCCGGCGGGCCCGGCACCGGAACGGGCGGGGGCCCGCTGCCGGCCAGCACCAGCCTGTACCGCCGCCCACCCGGCAGCTGCTGCTGCACCGCACGCCACGCAGCGAGGGCCACCAGGCACAGCACCAATGCCCAGCAGAAAGAGCTCTGATCACCCATCACGTCAGGAACCTCCCGGTCGTCGGTCTTTCCTGTTCCACGCCCCGAGCAGCGTCAGGGCGCCCGCCGCACACCCGCCCAGCAGCAGGACGAACGCAAGTTCCACCGCCCGCGCCCCCGCACCCGCCAACCCGGCCACCGCCGCCGTCACGTCGGCCCCGCCGCGAGCGACACCCCGCGCACCGCCAGCAGCCCGACCAGTCGCTCCCAGCCCGCCCCGGGGACCAGACCGCCCACCACCGGGAACTCCACCGCCGGGGTGGTGACGGCCAGCCCGTCACGGCCGGCGGCCAGCGTGTGGATCTCCGCCACCCGGCGGCGCCCCGAGCCCGGCTCCCTGACCAGGTGCACCACCAGGTCGAGCGCGGCCCGGAGTTGGCTGTGCAGCGCGGGCCGGTCGAGCCCGGCGAGCGAGCCCAACGCCTCCAGCCGGACCGGCACGTCCGCCGCCGTGTTGGCGTGCACCGTGCCGCAGCCGCCCGGGTGTCTGGCCTGACCGTGCATAGTGATTCGCCTCGGTCGGGTCTCAACAGACGCCCCTAGGGGTAGGCATGAGCCCTAAAACCGTAGTCATCTACGACCGACTGTCCCGGCTGTTCGCCGAGGAAGCGCCCGACCACCGCATTGCCATCTGCAAGGCGTATGCCGCACAGCGAGGGTGGAAGGTGGTGCACATTGCCACGGACACCAACGTCAGCGGGGCAAGCAAGCTGGAAGACCGCCCCGGAATGCGCGAAGTTCTTGCCTGGCTTCCGCGCGTTGACTACGTGCTGTCCGCAAAGCTCGACCGGTATGCCCGTAGCGTGTTGGAGTTTCAGCGACTGCTGGACGCCGCGAAGTCCACCAATGCGACAGTCGTCACGGCGGACGGTCTTGTATCGCCAGAAAACGCAAGCCTCATCATTAACGTCCTTGCCGCCTTTGCCGAGTACGAGCGCGACATGATTACGACGCGCATCCAGGCGTCGAAAGGCCACTTTCGGGCGCGCGGCAACCACCTCGGTGGACTCGCCCCGTACGGCTACGCAGTCACTGGCCCGATCAATGACAAGCGTTGGACCATTGACGAGACCTCCGCCAACGTAATCCGAAAGTGCGCCGAAAGACTCATCAATCACGGCGCATCGCTCACAGGACTTGCTCGCGAACTCAACGAACGCGGAATCCTCCCTCCCGCAGAGCACGCACGGCAGCGCGACGGGCGAAAGATGCGCGGCGGCAAGTGGCACGCGACAACGCTCCGCGATGTGCTCTACACCCCGGCCATTCGCGGATGGCTTGTCCAAGCAGTGCCGGGAAAGAAGCGCAGCGCGGTAACGAATCAGCCCGTACTCGACGCCAGCGGAAAGCCCGTTTCGGCCGGACCCGAGATCCTTGACGGCGAAACGTGGGCGGCCGTACGCGCGATCATCGACGGAAAGTCGAAGGGGCGGGGCGCCGAGCGCACGGGGAAGGCTCTACTTCTTCACATCGCGCTGTGCTCCGAGTGCAACGGCCCGATGTACCGGCAGCGCCGAGAGGTGAGAGGCCAGGATTACAGCACGTATGTGTGTCGCGCGGGGGTCGGGAAGTTGGGAATCCACCGACCCAATGTGGTTACGGCGCGATATCTGGACGAACTCGTGACCACCGAATTCCTCGCCCGGTTCGGTCGGCGCGGGCTCATGCGCTGGGTAGAGCCGGACGGCAGCGCGGTACTGCAACTCTCCGAGGTAACAGCCCAAATCGAGCGGCTGGCCGGAAACCTTGCACAGCTCGACCCGAACGGACCTGCGGCGCGAATGGTAATCGCCCAGCTGACAGCACTGGAGAAGCGACAGGCCGAATTGCGCACGGAAGCTAGTCACGCTGAGGGCCGATGGGTGGACGCCGGGGGAACCGTGGCCGATGAGTGGCAGCGCCGCACCGATGAAGGCCGCCGGGCATTGCTCGCTGATTTGGGAGCGCGGGTGATGATCCGCCCGGCAACGCCGGGTGCACCAAAGCGGTTCGATGCTTCGCGGGTGTCCACGACATTCGGCGGCCCGGCATGGGAGCGAAACAACGACCCGGCCACGGCGGAGTTGATCGCTATCGCCATGGATGAGATGGACGTTGACCCGGCCACGGCGGAGGCAATCGTTCGGGGTATGGCGGCCTAAGCGCTACGCCCCCTCGGGGATGACGAAACGGACGCCGCGCAGGCACGTAATGTGATACGCACCACGCCAGAATGGCCGTAGACCACACCGGTTTACGGCCATTCCGCATTTCGGCGCTTTTCGAATCGACACAGCGGAGAGGATCGACACCGCCTCACACCCCCTCTGACCTGGCCTTTGTGTTGAATGTTGATTCTGAACACGAAAATAGATCCCCTATAGAGTTTCCTAGGGGCAAGCCAAAACAGGGTTCGGAATCTGCACTCGACACACAGCCGCACCCCGCCCGCTGAGATGCCGCCGACGCACAGGCGGGCTCCACAAGGAGCTAGAGGGGGTCTCTAGCGGCCTTTGGGGCTCGGATCGGTACATGGTGCCACCGACCGCGAGATAGGCCCCCACAGGGCCCTTCCAGGGCTTTCGCCACAAAAGGCCCCAGAGGCGCAGTCCTGCGCCCGCCCCCCTCGCTGCGCCACTGTCACCGCGAGTGATCACCGTCCGCCGTCTCACAAACGATGGTTATTGAGACACCCGCCGACAGTGCCGATCCAGGGTTGATTCGGTGTTCAAAACCCGTCTCACAACCATCCTCCGGAGCTTGATGTTTTGAGACGAGTTATGAGACGATCGGGACATGACGACGAACAAGACCACCGGCCACCTGATCGGCTACGCCCGAGTTTCCACCGACGACCAGGAGGCGCAGCTCCAGCACGACGCGCTGACCGACGCTGGCTGCGCCCGGATCTTCACCGACACGGCCAGTGGGAAGAACACCGACCGCCCGGAGCTTGCCGCCGTCCTGGACTACCTCCGCCCCGGTGACACCCTGTGCGTGTGGAAGCTGGACCGCTTCGCCCGGTCGCTGATTGACCTGGTGACCATGGTGGACGCGCTGTCGGCCCGGGGTATCGGCTTCAAGGTCCTCACGGGCGCGCTGGCCAGCATCGACCCGAACACCCCTGACGGCCGCCTGATGCTCCAAGTCGTCGGCGCCATGGCCGAGTTCGAGCGCTCGTTGATCAAGGACCGCACCCGCGCCGGACTGGAAGCCGCCAAGGCTCAGGGGCGGACTGGCGGCCGACCCGCTGTGATGGACGCTGACAAGGTCGCTGCTGCCATGGCGCGCAAGGCCAAGGGAGAAAGCGTCTCAGCCATCGCGAAGGCTTTGGGCGTCTCACGCGCCACGCTGTACCGCGCGCTTGCCGACAGCGAGTGATCCGAACGCAAGTACCGAGAGACCGTCTGCCCGCTGAGGTAGGCGGTCTCTCTTGCGCTTGGGGGTGTGGGGTAGGACCCGAAGTCGAAATCTCCGGCGACCGGCTAGGGATAACAGCCCCGTTCGCGTACGGGTCACCAGGTCCGGGCCTCGCGGCCCAATACGCGCGCACACGCGAGGGGTAGCGGCCGTTCACGCGGCGTAGCATGCCGCCATGGGCACTGTCGGGGATCGGGTCAGGGAGCTTCGCAAGCGGGCGGGGCTGACACAGCGCGAGCTAGCCAAAGCTGCCGGAGTGAGCTTCCGGACCGTTGAGAACCTGGAGCAGGGCAGGGGTGGAACGCCCCGGCTGGAGACGCTTCACAAGCTGGCCGTGCCCCTTCGCACGACCACAAGCCATCTACAGGGCGAGTACACCGAGGCCGGGAACCCAGATGCCGCCACCGTGGACCGCTGGACGGCCGTGCGTGGCGCCATCCTGGGCCCGCCGCCGGTAGTGGGCCCGGAGGAGTCTCCGCCGTCCGTGGCAGGCGTCCAGACCCTCTTGCGTGAAGTAACCCCTCTGTTCTCCGGCGACCGGTTCGCCGAACTCGCCACCGTGCTGCCTCCGTTGCTGCACGAGGCGGAACTACTGGGCGCGGAAGGCCGGAGGGTCCGTGTGAGGCTCTTGCAGCTTGCCGGATGGCTCATGGTCCAGACGCGCCAGTTTGAGGCCGCTGAGGTGGCCCTTACGCGCGCATTGGATGACTCAGCCGACAAGCTGGAGGGGGCTGCCACGGTCAACACCATGTGTTGGCTACTCCTGCGCCAGGGCAGGCTAGCCGCAGCCCGTGAACTGGCCGTGAAGTGGTCTGACGACCTTGAGCCCCGCATGTCCCGTGCAACCCCAGACGAACTGTCCGCGTGGGGTTGGGCGTTGCTTCGCGTCTCAGCAGCGAGTGTTCGTGACGGACGGCCGGGAGACGCCGCCGATGCGCTGCGCCTGGCCCACGCTGCTGCCGTGGCTCTTGGCCGTGAGCATGCCCCGGGCGGGGACTTCCTGCGGACGTTCGGCCCCACCACGGTCGCCATGAAGCGTGCCGAGAACGCTTCGGTGGTTCAGCGCCCGGACGAGGTGCTGAGGCTGGCCGCGCTGGTTCCCCCTGGGGGACTGCGTCCTACGTCGAACAACTGGAACCGGCACCTGTTGGACGTGGCGAACGCGCAGGTAGAGATGCGCAATTACAGCCGCGCCGTTGAGGTGCTGACCGAGATCCGTAACAACTCCCCTCAGTGGTTGCCGAACCAGCGGTTCGCGCGGGACATTCTCGGAAGAGTGGTTCGCAGGCGCCGCCAGTTGACGCCAGAGATTCGGGAACTGGCTGACACGTTGCGTCTGCCTGCGGGTATGTGACTTCTACACTGGCGGCCCCCAAACTCCCAATTGTTTGTGGGCCGTTGCCGTCCGATGGTCGCTGCAAGGACGACAGCGAGGGACGGCAGTGGCAGACCTTGACGCAACAGCGGCAGACCTGACCAGACGGCAGCCTAAGTCCGGTCGGCCCCCGAGTAAGCGCGCCAGCCCCGCCCTGATCGCCGCATGCCGCCGCGACTACGAACAGGCCCAAGCTGAGGAGCAGAGCCGCCCGCCGAACCCGTTCCAGTTCGCCCCGCTGGACTGGGAGGAAGGGGCGCAGCGTGGTCGGGTCTAGCCCCCGCGAACTCATCCGTCGCATCCTTTCCGCCCTTCCCCCGCCGGAGGTTGAACCCTCCCCGGACGGGTCGGAGTGCGATGGCTGCTCCAAGCTCCACGATGCGATCCGGCGCTACCCCGAAGAGTGGTTCCCGACGATCGCGTGCCACCTTCAGCGCAGCCTCGCACAGCACCTCGCTGCCGATGAGGAGGCAATCCGGGATGGAGCCTGAACCTGAACCGGTGGAGGAACTGGACGTCCAGGTGGACGAGGACGACCGGCCTACCCCACCCCTTGAGCCCGTACCCGAGTCGCCGACCATAACCCGCATCCGGAGCGCCCTCGCAGAGGCCAACCGGCGGTCCCGTTGGTGGCGGGCTTGAGTGGACGGCGCGGCCGGACGCAGTGGACCGTGCGTAGGGCCGTCTACTGCCTCGGGTGGCTGTTGTGGGTGGCAACCGTCGCCGTCATCGTGGCCAGGGGCATGCGCGCGTAGGACGGGCCGCTCGCTGTCGTATCAACGGCCCCTGTGGGCAGGGACGTTACGACCTTCGGTGTCTCCGCTGTGGGGTCTGCCACCCATGTACGCTTAGACCAGACATCCGCCTTCGTGCCCGGTGTTCAGCGCGGCCAGCAGGTCCGACACCTCGGCCCCGCGGACCTCTCCGATCACCAGCCGGTCCGGACGCATCCGTAGCGCCTGCCGGACGAGGTCCCGCAGCGTGAGCTCACCCAGCCCCTCCTGGTTGGGCGGTCTGCTCTGCAACCGGACCACGTGCGGATGGGCCGGCCGCAGTTCGGCGGAGTCCTCCGCGATGACGATCCGCTCCTCCGGCCCGACCAGGCCGAGCAGGGCCGCAAGCAGCGTGGTCTTGCCCGTGCCCGTCCCGCCGGACACCAGCAGCGACAGCCTGGCCCGCAGGATGCCGGCCAGCAGGCCGGCGCCCTCCGGCGGCAGCGCCCCGCCCGCCACCAGTTCGTCGAGCGTGAACGGCTGGGGCCGGCAGACCCGCAGCGAGATGTGCGTGCAGCCGGCCGCGATCGGCGGCAGCACGGCGTGCAGGCGGGTGCCGTCCGGCAGCCGGGCGTCCACCCAGGGCCGCGCGTCGTCCAGCCGCCGCCCGGCCGCGGTGGCCAGCCGGTGGGCCAGCCGCCGTACCGCCTCGGCGTCGGCGAACCGGATTCCGGCGGCCCGGTGCAGGCCGCCGCCACGGTCGACCCACACCTCGTCCGGACCGTTCACCAGGACGTCCGTGACGTCGGGCGCCGCCAGCAGCCGCTCCAGCGGGCCCGCACCCACCAGTTCGGCACGCAGCGAGCGCACGGTGTCCAGGACTTCGTCCCCGCCGAGCGGCGGCCGGGTGGCCCGCAGCACCGCCGCGACCGACCCCGCCGTCGGGGCGGCACCCGACTCGGCCAGCCGCAGCCGGACCGCGTCCACCAGCTCCGCCGTCCGCTCCTCCCGGGCGGTGCGCCCGTACGGGCAGGGGTGGCGCGGCGCTTCGGGTGACCCGCCGGGCGGCGGCACGCTCCTGAGCGACCGGTGCTCCCGCGCACCCTCGCCCCGGCTCTTCGGACCGCCCCCCGCCCGCACGGTGGGGCCTGTTCTACGCAGACGGACCATCAGTACACACCTCCTCCGACCGCCGGCACCGGCGGCAGCACCTCGTCCAGGAAGGTCTCGCAGAAGCGCGCGAGCGGGCCGCCGTCCCGGATTCCGGGCGGGACGCCCTTCTCGACGTCCTCCGCCAGGCCGGGTTCCGGCTCCAACTCCCCCGCGAGCTCCAGTCGCAGCCCGCGGGCGATCCGGTGGGCCGGGAGTCCGAAGGTGCGCGGCGACCGCACCACCGCCCGGACGTCCCCGAGCCGCATCCGGGTGGCCGCCGCGACCCGGTCGGCGGCGGCCACCGCGCGCAGTTCGGCCGGCACCACCAGCAGCGCCAGGTCGGACTGCTCCAGAGCTTGCCCGGCGGCCGCGTCGAGATGGCGCGGCACGTCGACGACGACCAGCCCACCGCGCCGCCGGGAGGCGGCCAGCACGCTGCGCATGGCCTCCGGCGGCACGGTCAGGGTGTCGCCGCGATCCCAGGACAGGCAGGAGAGCGCGGAGAGCCGTTTGAGCACCGGTAGCGCCCTGGCCAGTTCGACCCCGCTGACCCGCCCGCGCGAGCCGGCCAGATCGGGCCAGCGCAGCCCGCGGGCCGCCTCGCCGCCGAGCAGGATGTCGAGGCCGCCGCCCAGCGGATCTCCGTCGATGAGCATCGTCCGCCGCCCCGCCCGCGCGGCCGTGACCGCGAGGGCGCAGGCCAGGGTCGAGGCTCCGGCCCCGCCCCGGCCGCCGAGCACGGCGACGGTGAGCGCCGGGGAGCCGGCGCCCTCGGCCGCGTCGGCGATCCGGTCGAGCAGCCAGGCCTCGGCGTCGGGGAGGAACAGCACGTGTTCGGCGCCGAGTTGGACGGCTCTGACCCACACCCCGGCGTCGTCGAGGTCCAGCCCGAGCAGCAGCACCCCGCCGCGCCGGCCGAGCCCGGCGCACCGGGCGGCCTGGTCGTCCCCGATGAGCACCAGTGAGGCGCCCTCCCAGAGCTCGCGCGGCGGTGGTGCGCCCCGGATCAGCCTCGGTTCGGTGCCGGCGGCCGCGCAGAGCCGCAGCAGGTGCTCGGCCAGGCCCTCGTCCTCGGTGACGACGAGCGGGCCGCTGGCCCCGGGCCCTTCGGTGGTGGCGTGGTCGGCGATCGGCGTCGACATGGTGGGCTCCCCTCTGCGCCCCCGGCCGCCAGGGGCGGTCCGGGGCGCACGTCGGACGGTTCCGGCGAACGGCCGCCCGGCAGACCTCGTGGGAGAGAGGGAGGTGAGATCCGCCCGGCGACCGCCGCCGACCATCACGGTGGGGGGAGATCGGGATTCCGTCATCCACGATGCGAATACCTGTGGATAACTCGTGGGCTGTGGAGGAAAACGTTCACCCGGGCGAGGGATTTATCGTCAAAGAATTGACGATCGGGGATCACGGATGTGAACCGGAAGCCCGTCGCACCCTCGCCGGCCACCGGACGGACCCTCCCGGCCGCCCCCTCGGGCACCCCGCCGCAGCAGCTCTGCCCACCGATCGGAACCAGCCGAAGAGCCACGGGCAGCCATGAGCAAACAGCGACGCAGAGTGACGAAAGGTGGTCAGTGGACCAGGGTGTCGACACCCCCCGTACACCGTCGGCAGGGCGGCCGCGGCGCTCGCCGCGAGGGGCCTTCAGGGCCCAAAAATGGCCCCGGACGTGCGACGACCCCCGCCGGGGGGGAGAGCGGGGGTCGTCTATCCACGGCCCGACTCGGGGGGGAGGAGCCGGACCGGGTTAGCACGGTCGCGAACGATCCGTGACTTCCATGGTGTACCCGAGCGGCCAGAAACACAAACCCGCACGCCCACGAGTACACCGAATGGCGGCCTGTTTTGCGGCTCCCTCTATCCTCGGTTCCCGTGGACACCACCGAGAACGCCGACGACCACGCCGACGAGTCCCCGGGCGAGGCCACCGGGCCCGCGCAGACCCGCTCACCCGTTCGCCCCGGGCCGGGCGGGCCGCGCACGGCGGCCTTCTTCGACCTGGACAAGACCATCATCGCCAAGTCGAGCGCGCTGGCCTTCAGCCGCCCGTTCTACCAGGGCGGTCTGATCAACCGTCGGGCCGTACTGCGCAGCGCGTACGCCCAGTTCGTCTTCCTGGTCGGCGGCGCGGACCACGACCAGATGGAGAAGATGCGCGAGTACCTCTCCTCGCTCACCCGGGGCTGGAACGTCCAGCAGGTCCGCGAGATCGTCGCGGAGACGCTGCACAACCTGATCGACCCGATCATCTACGACGAGGCCGCCTCACTGATCGAGCAGCACCACGCGGCCGGTCGGGACGTGGTGATCGTCAGCAGTTCGGGCTCCGAGGTGGTCGAGCCGATCGGCGCGCTGCTCGGCGCGGACCACGTGATCGCCACCCGGCTCAAGGTCGAGGACGGCTGCTACACCGGCGAGATCGAGTACTACGCCTACGCCGAGAACAAGGCTGCCGCCATCCGGGAGTTGGCCGAGTCCGAGGGCTACGACCTGGCCGCGTCCTACGCCTACAGCGACTCCTCCACCGACCTGCCACTACTGGAGGCCGTCGGCCACCCGTCGGCGGTCAACCCCGACCGCGCGCTGCGGAAGGAGGCGCAGGCCCGGGAGTGGCCGGTGCTGGTCTTCGACCGGCCGGTGGAACTGCGGCGGCGGCTCCCGGAGTTCTCCGCGCCGAGCGGCTCGGTGCTGACGGCCGTGGCGATCGGGACGGCGGCCGTGACCG
Source organism: Kitasatospora sp. NPDC088779 (assembly GCF_040685395.1). Taxonomy (NCBI): domain Bacteria; kingdom Bacillati; phylum Actinomycetota; class Actinomycetes; order Kitasatosporales; family Streptomycetaceae; genus Kitasatospora; species Kitasatospora sp. NPDC088779. The sequence continues at coordinate 50,079 of NZ_JBFBHW010000004.1, forward strand.
CCGGGGTCATCTGGTACCTGGCCCACCGGCGCCGCCCGGAGGCCTGAACCGCCCGCCTCGGGCCCCGCAACGCGGGCAACCGCAGGCCCCGCAGCGCAGGGCAAATCAGACAATCAGCACAGAGTTCTCTTTTCGGGTTCCCCTTTCGCCCGAAACGCGATACAAATGAAGCACGGCCCGCGAGACCCGGTCAGGACCCGAAGAGGTCAAACCGACAACGCAGTTAAGGCCCCACGGACCGCGTGTTCAGGTATCCGAGCACCCACATGCAGCCGACCCGCTGTCGGGCCGCTGGACCAGACGAACGGGCAGGATCCCCGTCTGATCAGCACTTCCGGTGCATGCATGGTCACCCGGTATCTGCACCAGCGGCGGCACCAGGCAGGATCGGGTGCCGCCGCATCTTCGTGCCGGAAGCGCCAGAAGCGCCCGCGGTCCCCGCCCGCGCCGCCCCCGCGGCCCCCGCCCGCTCAGACCATCCCGCGCTGCATCGCCTCGCAGACCGCCGTACTCTCCCGCACCCCGAGTCGCAGCGCCCGCCCGCAGTGCGCGATCCAGGCCGCCATCCCCTCGGGCGCGCCCGCCAGATAGCCGGCCAGGGCCCGCCGGTAGGCGTCGGTGCCGAGTTCCGCCAGCCCGACCTCGGCCGGGCAGATCGACTTCGGGTCGAGCCCCTCGGCGAGCAGCACGATCCGCTGGGCGGCCCGCGCGATCACGCCGTTGTACGCGCCGAACGGCCGCAGCGCGAGCAGTTCGCCGTGCACCACGGAGGCGACCACCAGGGCCGGCGTCCCCACGCCCTGGCCCTCGGCGCGCGCCACCAGCAGTCGGGAGAGCTGGTCGAGCCGGGCCGCGACCTCCTCGGCACCCGGGGCGGGCGGCAGCGCGGGCAGCGGTTCGTCCACCTGGACGACCTCGACGCTCTCCACCGGCTCGAGCCCCAGCGGGAACAGGTCCTCGACGCCTTCGCCCGCGCGGCGGGGCCGCCCGGCGGACGGCTCGCCGTCGCCGACGGCGAGCAGGTGCAGCCGGGCCAGCACCTGGAGCGGCGAGTGCCGCCAGATGCTGAGCAGCTGGCCGGCCTCGGCGGCGATCCGCAGGGCCGCGCCGACCGTCCGAGCCTCGGGGTCCGCGCTGAAGTCGCTGCGGCGCCGGACCTCCTCCAGCGGCCAGTCGGCCCCGGCCAGCGCCGCCGACGCGCGGGCGCCGCGCAGCGCGGACTCGGAGGTGACCTCGGCCGCGCGGCGGCGCATCACCCGGTGGCCGTAGAGCCGGTCGACGGCCTTGCGGACCTCGGCCACGGCGTCGGGCACCCCGGGGAGCTGGGCCAGCGGGGCGAGGGGATCTGTTCCAGTGCTCACCTACCCGAGAGTAATGAACAGCCGCCCCCTCCCGGAACAGCAACCCCGGATCACCCATTAGAGGCAATCCTCACTTCCCTCCGCCGAGGAGGCCCAAACCCCGGCTAGCATGGCCACTATCGGAGACGATAACTATTTCCACTTAGGGCGCCTCGGCATGTGCGGCCCCTGAGCAGGTGGCCCCCCGAGCGCGGGCCCAGAGCGAGAGCCGGAGTCCCAGATGAAGATCGCCTTCGTCGGCAAGGGCGGCAGCGGGAAGACCACGCTGTCCGCACTGTTCATCCGCCATCTGGCCGCCGCGGGCCGGCCGGTCATCGCCGTCGACGCCGACATCAACCAGCACCTGGGCCCGGCCCTGGGTCTGACGGATGCCCAGGCCGCGGAGCTGCCCTCGCTCGGCGCGCACCTGCCGGAGATCAAGGAGTACCTGCGCGGCAGCAACCCGCTGATCCGCTCGGCCGACGAGATGATCAAGACCACGCCGCCCGGCCGGGGTTCGCGCCTGCTGCGGATCGTCGAGGAGAACCCGGTCTACGCCGCCTGCGCCCGCCCGATCGCCCTGGACGAGGGATCGGTCCGACTGCTGGCGACCGGCGCCTTCACCGAGGAGGACCTCGGGGTGGCCTGCTACCACTCCAAGGTCGGCGCGGTGGAACTGCTGCTCAACCACCTGCTGGACGGCCCCGACGAGTACCTGGTCACCGACATGACGGCGGGCTCGGACTCCTTCGCCTCCGGCCTGTTCACCCGCTTCGACCTGACCTTCCTGGTGGCCGAACCGACCCGCAAGGGCGTCTCCGTCTACCGCCAGTACAAGGACTACGCCCGCGACTTCGGCGTCCGGCTGCGGGTGATCGGCAACAAGGTGCAGGGCCCGGACGACCTGGCGTTCCTGCGCCGGGAGGTCGGCGACGACCTGCTCACCACCTTCGGGCACTCGGACTGGGTGCGCCGTCTGGAGCAGGGCGCCGAGCCGCCGCTGAAGTCGCTGGAGCCGACCAACCGGGCCGTCCTGGAGGAGCTGCGGGCCGAGGCCGAGTCCGCGTACGGGCAGCGGGACGTACGCCGCTACACCGAGCAGGCCGTGCTCTTCCACGTGCGCAACGCGGAGAGTTGGGCCAACGCCAAGGTCGGCGTCGACCTCGCGACCCAGGTGGACGAGGCCTTCGTGCTGGGCGGGGTCGGCGGCGAGCGGCCCGCCCCGGCGGGTGCGCGCGCCTGACGCCGCTCCGCCCGAACGGGCCGTGGCCCTCCCCCCTTCCCCGGGGAGGGCCACGGCCCGTTCCGCACGTCCGGACCGCCCGGCGCCACCGAACGCCCGGCCGTCCCCGGCTCCGCCAGCAGATTCCCAGCGGTTCGAACACCACCCAATGGGGTGAATCGGGGGGTTTTCCCCTTCCCTCCCGGAATGACGCTGTGCAAAGCTTTCATTACCCTCGGTTTACCGAGTCTTGATGGTCCGTCCCGACGGCCCTCGGCGAGACGTCCCGCACCTCGCCCAGGTCCCTGGCGGGCCCTGATGGTCGAGGTCCGGCCGGTGACACCCGCACTCCCCGCCGCGCCCACGCCATCCCGCCACACCGTCGCGACCCACGACAGCCGATCCGCCCCGGAGCCCCACCCCGGACTCACCGCCGGACCTGACTGCGTTCGTTCCCCCGGACAGACGGGAAGACAATGACCCTCGACATCTCCAGCGCCCCCATCGCCTCCGACACCACCGACCACGCGCCACCGGGCCCCGGCACCAAGGCCCGCTGGGCCCAGGACCTCTCAGCCTCCCTGGTGGTCTTCCTGATCGCCGTGCCGTTCTCCCTCGGCATCGCACTCGCCACCGGCGCCCCGCTCACCGCCGGCCTCGCCGCCGCGGCCGTCGGCGGCATCGTCGTCGGGCTGTTCGGCGGCACCCCGCTCCAGGTCAGCGGCCCCTCCGCCGCGCTGACCGTGATCACCGCCGGACTGATCGTCCAGTACGGGTGGCGGGCCACCTGCGCCATCACCCTGGCCGCCGGGCTGCTCCAACTCCTGCTCGGCGTGCGCCGGGTGGCCCGGACCGCGCTCGCCGTCTCGCCCGCCATCGTGCACGGCATGCTGGCCGGGGTCGGGCTCACCATCGCCATCGCGCAGCTGCACGTCGTCCTCGGCGGCTCCCCGCAGAGCTCCGCGATCGCCAACCTCCTCGCGCTGCCAGGCCAGTTGGCCGGGCCGCACCCGCCCGCGCTGCTGGCCGGATCGGTGACCGCGGCCGTCCTGTTGGGCTGGCCCCGACTCGGCCGACTCCCCGGCCGCGCGGGCGAGTTCGGCGCCAGGCTGGCCAAGGTGCCGGGCCCGCTGGCCGCCGTCGCCACCGCGACCGCGCTCGCCCTGGCCCTGGACCTGCGGCTCGCCCACATCGGGCTGCCCGCCTGGCAGCCGCACGCCCTCGTGCCCGCGCTGCCGCACGGCCCGCTGGCCGGAGTGCTGGCCGCCGTCCTGACCGTCACCGCCGTCGCCAGCGTGGAGTCGCTGCTGTCCGCCGTCGCGGTCGACCGGATGTCCCGCCGCACCGGCGACCTCGACCGCGAACTGCGCGGCCAGGGCCTGGCCAACATCGTCAGCGGGCTGGTCGGCGGGCTTCCCGTCGCCGGCGGCGCCGTCCGCAGCACCGCCAACGTGCGGGCCGGCGGCCAGAGCAGGTGGTCCTCGGTGCTGCACGGCGTCTGGGTGCTCGCCGCCGCACTGGCACTGACCGGCGGGCTGCGCCGGATCCCGCTGGCCGCGCTGGCCGCGCTGGTGCTGGTGGTCGGGCTGCAGATGGTGAGCTTCGCGCACATCCGCAACGTGCACCGGCACCGCGAGTTCCCGGTCTACCTGACCACCGTGCTCGCCGTGGTGGCGCTCGGCGTGCTGTGGGGCGTCGCGCTCGGCGCCGGCACCGCCGTGCTGCTCGCGCTCTACCGGCTGACCCGCGCCCACGTGGACGTGCTGGCCGGCCCGGCCGGCGTGGTCACCGTCCAGACGCACGGGCCGCTCACCTTCACCGCCGTGCCCCGGCTGAGCCGGGCGCTGGCCGGGATCCCCTCCGGCGCCGAGGTAACCGTGGTCCACGACGGCTCCTTCCTGGACCACGCCGCGTACGAGACGCTGCACAGTTGGCGGACGGGCCACCAGGCCGCGGGCGGCCGGGTCTCGATGGTGACGCGCCGCAGGGACGACGAGGTGCTCGACCCCGACGGCACCGTCCGGGCGGGCAGTTCACCCGGTCCGCACCGCTGCCGGGCCTGGACGCCCTGGGTCGGCCACCACTGCATCGAGCAGCAGGAGGACCCGCACGGCCGGCTGCTGGACGGCGTCCGGGTGTTCCAGCAGCACACCGCCCCGCTGATCCGGCCCGAACTCGCCCGCCTGGCCCGGGAGGGGCAGACGCCCTCCCAGCTCTTCCTGACCTGCGCGGACTCCCGGATGGTCACCAGCATGATCACCAACAGCGGCCCGGGGGACCTGTTCACCGTCCGCAACGTCGGCAATCTGGTGCCGGCCCCGTACGAGCCCGGCGCGGCCGACGACTCGGTGGCGGCCGCGGTGCAGTACGCGGTCGAGGTCCTGGAGGTCGGCTCGATCACGGTCTGCGGCCACTCCGGCTGCGGCGCGATGAAGGCCCTGCTGGACGGCGTGCACGAGCGCCCCGGGCCGCCCACCCCGCTGGCCCGCTGGCTGCGCAACGGCCGCGGCTCGCTGGACCGGCTCCGCCGGGTCCCCGCCGGGTTCGACGCGCGGCCGGTGGTGGACCTGGTGGAGCAGCTCTGCATCACCAACGTGGTCCAGCAGCTGGACCAGCTGCTGGCCAACCCGGCCGTGGAGCGCCGGGTGGAGGAGGGCACCCTGCGACTGGTCGGGATGTACTTCGACTTCGCGACCGCCCAGGCCTACGTGCTCGACCGGGCCGAGGGGACGTTCAGTCCGATCGAGGCGCGCATCGGGACGGCAGCGGCCGGAACCACGGCCGGCCGGGCAGCGCCAGGGGCACCGCCGACCGGGTCGCCGGCGGGCGACACGCCCGAACGGGTGAATGAAGATGGCCGGGTTCCCGCCGACGGCGCCGAGGACGGCCCCCGGCTGGCCGCCTGAGAGCCGGGCCCGCGTCCCCGCCGGGCGGGCCGGGGCGCGGGCCCTCCGGCCGTCGTACGGCGCACCGCCCAGAGGCGGTGCGCCGTACGATGGTCCGTTCGACTGCCGGTCAAAGGTCTACACCAATTACCCGGAGGCTCTTGTCAAGTGCCCCATTCGCCTGGTGAGCTGTGCGCTGGGACACACGGGACAATCCCCACGCACGGGATCGTCTCCGATCATGACTCGATGAGGAGTGCGCGTTGAGCAACGAGAGCCTGGCCAACCTGCTCAAGGAGGAGCGGCGATTCGCCCCGCCGGCAGAGCTCGCCGCCGCCGCCAACGTCACCGCGGCCGCGTACGCGCAGGCCTCCGAGGACCGCCTGGGCTTCTGGGCCGAGCAGGCCCGCCGCCTCAGCTGGGCCGTCGAGCCGACCGAGACGCTGGACTGGTCCAACCCGCCCTTCGCCAAGTGGTTCGCCGACGGCAAGCTCAACGTGGCCTACAACTGCGTCGACCGCCACGTCGAGGCCGGACTCGGCGACCGGGTCGCGATCCACTTCGAGGGCGAGCCCGGCGACAGCCGCTCGATCACCTACGCCCAGCTCAAGGACGAGGTCTCGCAGGCCGCCAACGCGCTGCTGGAGCTCGGCGTCCGCAAGGGCGACCGGGTCGCGGTCTACCTGCCGATGATCGCCGAGGCGGTCGTCGCGATGCTCGCCTGTGCCCGGATCGGCGCCACCCACTCGGTCGTCTTCGGCGGCTTCTCCGCCGACGCCGTCGCCTCCCGCATCGAGGACGCCCAGGCCAAGCTCGTCATCACCGCCGACGGCGGCTACCGCCGCGGCAAGCCGTCCGCGCTCAAGCCGGCCATCGACGAGGCGCTCACCAAGGTCGACGGCGTCGAGCACGTCCTGGTGATCCGCCGCACCGGGCAGGACATCTCCTGGACCGAGGGCCGTGACGTCTGGTGGCACGAGATCACCGCGCGCCAGTCCACCGAGCACACCCCCGAGGCGCACGACGCCGAGCACCCGCTGTTCATCCTCTACACCTCGGGCACCACCGGTAAGCCCAAGGGCATCCTGCACACCTCGGGCGGCTACCTCACCCAGGCCAGCTACACCCACCACGCGGTCTTCGACCTCAAGCCGGAGACCGACGTCTACTGGTGCACCGCCGACATCGGCTGGGTCACCGGCCACTCGTACATCGTCTACGGCCCGCTCTCCAACGGCGCCACCCAGGTCATCTACGAGGGCACCCCGGACACCCCGCACCAGGGCCGGTTCTGGGAGATCGTCCAGAAGTACGGCGTGACGATCCTCTACACCGCGCCGACCGCGATCCGCACCTTCATGAAGTGGGGCGACGACATCCCCGCGAAGTTCGACCTGTCCTCGCTGCGGGTGCTGGGCAGCGTCGGCGAGCCGATCAACCCCGAGGCCTGGATCTGGTACCGCGAGCACATCGGCGCCGGCAGGACCCCGATCGTGGACACCTGGTGGCAGACCGAGACCGGCGCCATGATGATCAGCCCGCTGCCGGGCGTCACCGAGACCAAGCCGGGTTCGGCCCAGCGCGCCCTGCCGGGCATCGCGGCCACCGTGGTCGACGACGAGGCCAACGAGGTCCCGAACGGCTCCGGCGGCTACCTGGTGCTCACCGAGCCGTGGCCGTCCATGCTGCGCACCATCTGGGGCGACGACCAGCGCTACATCGACACCTACTGGTCGCGCTTCGCGGGCCGCTACTTCGCCGGTGACGGCGCCAAGAAGGACGAGGACGGCGACATCTGGCTGCTCGGCCGGGTCGACGACGTCATGCTCGTCTCGGGCCACAACATCTCCACCACCGAGGTCGAGTCGGCCCTGGTCGGCCACCCGTCGGTGGCCGAGTCCGCCGTGGTCGGCGCCGCGGACGCCACCACCGGCCAGGCCATCGTCGCCTTCGTGATCCTGCGCGGCGGCGCCACCGAGAGCCCGGAGCTGGTCGAGGAGCTGCGCGCGCACGTCGGCCGCACGCTCGGCCCGATCGCCAAGCCGAAGCAGGTCAAGGTGGTCGGCGAGCTGCCGAAGACCCGCTCCGGCAAGATCATGCGCCGTCTGCTGCGCGACATCGCCGAGGGCCGCGAGGTCGGTGACACCACCACCCTCGCCGACAGCACGGTGATGAGCCAGATCCAGGCCCAGCTGCCGCCGGCGGGTGGCAACGGCTGAGCCGGCCGACACGGTGAAGCGTGCCCCGGGCGGTGGTCACCGCCCGGGGCACAGCCATGCCGTGAGTCCGAAGCCCGCTTCCGGTCGGCCGCCGGAGTGTGCCAGCGGGGCGGCCGGGGCCGGGCGGCGCCTGCGACCGACGGCAAGGGCGACGGAGACCACAGGGACGACAGAGACGACAGAGACGGCAGGGACGGCAGGGCCGCGTTCACCCGTCTGCGAGCGGCCTAGGCCATTCGGGTGCCGTGCCACTGCTCCTCCGGAGTGCAGAACCACCCCGCAGGGCTTAAGTCCTTGAATAGGACAATCCGGATGTCACCCGAACGATCCCCTAGACTGTTAACGACGCATCAAGATCCCTGAACGGGAATCCGAGCGTCACAGGGCGCGCCGGGAAGTCTGGTCGGCAACTGCACCACACGTGCATCCGTTGCCGCTCCCAGCCCCTCAGGAGGTCCTCGTGACCGAACAGCCGCCCGTCCACGAGCCGACGACCCGCCGCCGGCAGCTGCTCGGCCGGCTGTCCCTGCCCGAGCGGACGTTCATCACCGACGCCCTGCGCACCGAGACCGTCGGCGGCATCCTGCTGCTGCTCGCCGCCGTGGTCGCACTGGTGTGGGCCAACGTCTGGCCGCACGCGTACGAGAGCGTCCTCGACTACACCGTCGGGCCGTCCGCCCCGCTGCACCTCGACCTCACCCTCGGCAACTGGGCCAAGGACGGCCTGCTGACGATCTTCTTCTTCGTGGCCGGGATCGAGCTCAAGCGCGAGTTCGTCGCGGGCGAGCTGCGCACCCCGAGCGCCGCGCTGCTCCCGGTGGTGGCCGCCGTCTGCGGGGTCGCGCTGCCGGCGATCCTGTTCGCCCTCGTCAACTCGGGCAGCGGCGGTCACCCCAGCGGTTGGGCCATCCCGACCGCCACCGACATCGCCTTCGCGCTCGGCGTGCTGGCCGTGGTCGGCAGCCACCTGCCGTCCGCCCTGCGCGCCTTCCTGCTCACCCTCGCCGTGGTGGACGACCTGATCGCGATCCTGATCATCGCGGTCTTCTACAGCTCCGGCATCAAGTTCTGGGCGCTCGGCCTGGCCTTCGCCGGCCTGGTGCTGTTCTGGTTCCTGCACCGGCGCGGGGTGCACGGCTGGTACCTGTTCGTGCCGCTGGCCGTCGTGAACTGGGCGCTGATGCACGAGAGCGGCATCCACGCCACGGTCGCGGGCGTCGCGATGGGCCTGATGCTGCGCTGCCACCGGGAGGGCGACGAGCAGCACTCCCCCGGCGAGCACATCGAGCACCTGGTCCGTCCGCTCTCGGCCGGCCTGGCCGTTCCGGTGTTCGCGCTGTTCGCCGCCGGGGTGACGATCTCCGGCCCGACACTGCGCGAGGTGTTCACCCAGGCCACGCCGCTCGGCATCGTCATCGGCCTGCTGGTCGGCAAGACGGTGGGCATATTCGGCGGCACGTGGCTGGCCGCCCGGTTCACCCGGGCCGAGCTGAACCCGAAGCTCAAGTGGGCCGACATGTTCGCGGTCTCGGTGCTCGCGGGCATCGGCTTCACCGTCTCGCTGCTGATCAGCGAACTGGCGTTCCGCGACGACCTGGCCCTCGCCGACCTCTCCAAGACGGCCGTCCTGGTCGGCTCGCTGCTCTGCGCGACGGTGGCCACCGTGCTGCTCAAGCTCCGCAACCGGCACTACCGCGAGCTGTGCGAGGAGGAGGACCGGGACGTGGACGGCGACGGCGTCCCGGACGTCTACCAGGAGGACGACCCGGCCTGGCGGGCCCGGGCCGCCGAACTCGCCCCTCGGCCCGACGGCGAGGGGCCGGAGAAGCCCCGCTGAGGCCCGCCGACGGCCCGGCAGCGCCCGGACACGTCCCCCCGGCGGGGCCCCGGAGTGGTGTGCGACTGACCGGTAGGGGCATGATTCTGAGCTGTCGACAGTCCACTGACGCCTCCGGGCCCCTCCGGCCCCCCGAACCGCACCACGCGGCGGCGTCACGCCGCACAGCCGCAGAGGAGAACCGCTGATGCCCGCAGGAGCCGCAGACCCGTCCAGCAACGGCCGGGCGCCCTACGAGGGCGAGCGTTCGGTGGGGCAGCTGTTCGCGGCGGCCACCGCCGACCTGTCCGCACTGGTCCACGACGAGATCGCGCTCGCCAAGGCCGAGATCCGGGCGGACGTCAAGCGCGGCGTCTCCGGGGGCGTCTCGCTGGGCGTCGCCGCCGTGGTGGCGCTGGCCGCCGTCCCGATGCTGAGCGCCGCGGCGGCCTTCGGCATCCACGCGCTGGGCCTGTCGCTCGGTTGGTCGTTCCTCATCGTGGCCGGCGCCTACCTGCTGCTCGCGGTGCTGCTCGGGCTGATGGCCTGGCGCTCGTTCAAGCGGATCGAGAAGCCGCACCGCACCATCGAGGGCGCCCAGAAGACCGCCGACGTGCTGAAGAACGCCCGGCCGCGCCCGGCCACCAAGGAGGAGATCGACCGGGCCCTGGGCCGCATCCCGTAACGGCCCTTCCGGTGGCGGCGCACAGCCGCCCGCCCGGACCCGCCGGGAGCGAGTACCGGGCGCCGTCCGGCGCACGGATGTGACACGCTCTCGGTATGCCGCTTGACCAGAAGCCCGTGCCCGCGCAGCCGTCCGCCGACTCCGGACCCGACCTGGCACCCGGGGGGGAGCCCGCCGAGGAGACCCCCGACACCGCCCCCGACGGCGGCGCCGAGGCCTGGAGCGTCCGGCAGAGCGGCCCGTGGACGCACCGCGACCTCGCGGCCAACGGCGCCCGGTTCCACATCGCCGAGCTGGGCTCGGGCCCGCTGGTGCTGCTGGTGCACGGCTGGCCCGAGTACTGGTGGGCCTGGCGCCACCAGCTGACCGCGCTCGCCGAGGCCGGCTACCGGGCGGTGGCGCTCGACCTGCGGGGCATCGGCGGCAGCGACCGCACCCCGCGCGGGTACGACCCGGGCAACCTCGCCCTGGACATCACCGGGGTGATCCGCTCGCTCGGCGAACGCCGGGCGCACCTGGTCGGGCACGCCGCCGGCGGCACGCTGGCCTGGGTGGCGGCGGTGATGCGCCCGTCGGTGATCCAGAGCCTCACCGTGGTCTCCGCCGCGCACCCCCGGGACCTGCGCCGGGCCCTGCTGACCGACCGCCGCCAGGCGGCCGCCTTCGAGCACGTGCTGGGCTTCCAGCGGCCGTGGATACCGGAACGCCGCCTGGTGGCCGACGACGCCGCGCTGGTCGGCCGCTACCTGGACGCCTGGGCCGGTCCGAACCGGCTGGACGAGGAGGCGGTGCACGCGTACCGGCAGGCCATCCAGATCCCCAGCACGGCGCACTGCTCGATCGAGCCGTACCGCTGGCTGCTGCGCTCGATGGCGCGCCCGGACGGCATCCAGTTCGCCCGGCGGATGAAGAAGCCGATCACGGCGCCGACCCTGCACGTCCAGGGCGCGGCGGACCCGGTGCTGCTGTCGCACACCGCGCTGGGCGGCGGCGAGTACGTGGCGGCGCCGTACCGCTGGCGGCTGATGCCGGGAGTCGGGCACTTCCCGCACGAGGAGGCCCCGGAGCAGTTCACCGCGGAGTTGCTGGACTGGGTCGGCCGTCACAAGGAGTGACGGTGCAGGAGCGGCGAAGGGGCCGGGCGGGAAGGGCCCTTGGTCCCAACTCCCTTGATCTGACGCACATATGACAACCGCATAGGCCAATTTCGACGCGTGCCCGGCGGTTACCCCCACCGGCCCAGGGGCATCCATTCCGGTATGACCTGGATGCCCGATCGCGGCGGCGCCCCGCGCGCCCGACGCCACAACAGCTCCCAACGCTCCGCCCACCGCCCCGACTGGGCGGACGACCTCGGCTACGACGGCCCCGACCGCCGTCCGCGCCCGGCGCAGCGGCAGCTCGGCATCCCCCGCATCCTCGGCCGGCGCGCCCGCTGGGTCGGCGCACGACTGCGGCGCGAGACCTGAGGCCTCGCGCCGCGTCATCCGGCCGGTCGGTCCCGTCGGCCGGGTCGGCCGGGTCGGCCGGCCGATCGGTTCGGCCGGTCAGGCCGGACGGTCAGTTCACGATCGTCGGCGACACCGCGGTGAACCAGAGCAGGACGAAGGTCGCCACCGACATGATCGGCACCAGCACCTTGGTCTCGACGTTGTTGCCGCTGCGCTTGATCAGCACCACCTCGTAGCGCTCCTTGTGCGGCCAGAGCAGCGGCGCGCCCTTCTTGGTCAGGCAGTCGCCCAGCAGGTGCGCCAGGGTGCCCAGCGCCACCGCGTACGGCAGCCAGCCCGGCGAGTTCGGCATCCAGGTGTTCATCCCGAAGGTGCCGAGCGCGGACAGCCCGATGACGGTGATCCAGCTCTCCGGGCCGTCCCCCGGCGGGCAGAGCCGCAGCGCCCGGATCGCGAGCGCGATCAGGAAGAACGTCAGCACCAGGGTGAAGTTGCGGCCCAGGTAGGTGACGCCCGCCCAGGTGCCGGCGCCCATCAGCGCGACGAACAGCAGCGAGTGGGTGGCGTGCCGGTGCCCGCCGGAGGCCCAGGCCACGAAGCGGCAGAGCGCTTTGGAGATCGGCCCCAGGAAGTTGGCGATCGAGCCGTCGTGGTGGTCGAGGTCCGGCAGCAGGGCCGCCCCCGCGCACAGCACCGTGCCCATCAGTATGTCCGCCGGCTGCAGCGTGGTGTGCAGCAGCAGCGGGGGCAGGAACGGTGCGGAGGCGGCGTACAGCATCGCCCCACTGACCGCGTGCGAGTGACCCATCATCGGACTACCACGACCTCCCGTAAGACTCACTCCGGGACGGCGCCCGGTTGAGCCGAACGGGTGAGCGCGGCAGAGGCTACCAGGGCGGACTGACGGTGTGACGGATATCGGATCGTCGGATCCGGCGCGTCGGAGCGCCCCGGGGCCCGGTCAGAGCGCGCAGCCCTGGGTGTCCACCCGGGTGCTCGCGGTGCCGCCCTTCTCCGCGTCCTCCCGCACCTCGGCCGCGGTCAGCACGTACCCGGTGTCGGCGCTGTCCAGCGACTTGGCGAACACCACGCCGTAGACCTGGCCGTCCGGGGTGAGCAGCGGGCCGCCGCTGTTGCCCTGGCGGACCAGCGAGCGGACCGAGTAGACGTCGCGGACCACCTGGCCGCGGTGGTAGATGTCCGGGCCGTTGGCCTGGATCCGGCCGCGGATACGGGCCGGCTGGACGTTGAAGGCGCCGTTCTCCGGGAAGCCCGCCACGATCGCGCTGTCGTTGGTCTTCGCCTCGCCCGCGAACGACAGCGGGGGCGCGTTCAGCTTGGGCACGTCCAGGACGGCGATGTCGCGCTGCCAGTCGTAGCGGACCACCGTCGCGTCGTACAGCTGGCCGACCCCGCCGATCTGCACGGTCGGCTCGTCGACCCCGCCGACCACGTGGGCGTTGGTCATCACCCGGTGCGGGGCGAAGACGAAACCGCTGCCCTCCAGGGTCTTGCTGCAGGAGGTGGCGGTGCCGACCACCTTGACCAGGCTCTGCTTGGCCCGCGCCACCGCCGGGCTGCCGGCCAGCGCCGGGTCGGGGGTGTCGACCTGGGTGATCGGCTCGTGCTCGAAGGGGTTGAAGACCTGCGGGAAGCCGTTGCGGGCCAGCACCTTGGAGAAGTCCGAGAACCAGTTCGGCGCGTCGTCGGGCAGCGCGTTCTGCACGCCGCCGAGGATCGCCGAGGAGCGGACCTGCTTGGACACCGTCGGCAGCGACGCCCCGGCCAGCGCCGAGCCGATCAGCCAGGCCACCAGCAGCATCGAGACCACGTTCACGGCCGCGCCGCCGGTCGCGTCCAGCACCCGCGCCGGACGGCGGCCGATGTGGCCCCGGAGCTTCCAGCCGAAGTGCGCGGTGACCGCCTGGCCGATCGCGGCGCACACGATCACCACCACCACGGCCACCACCGAGGCCGTCGTGCCCGGGCTGAGGTGGTCGAGCAGCAGCGGCAGCAGTTGGACGGCCAGCAGGCCGCCGCCCAGGAAGCCGACCAGGGACAGGACACCCACGACGAAGCCCTGCCGGTAGCCCGACACGGCGAATGCCACGGCAGCGGCGATCAGCAGCACATCCAGGACGTTCACCCGGACACCCTCCCACGGCCCGCGGCCCGGCCGTGCAGACGGCCCCTCACGTGGGACCGGCGTCGCCGCCGGGCAGCGCCCGGGAGTGGTCGAGATCGCCCTGCACCAGGGCCAGCGCCTCGTCCGAGAGGTCGACGATCCGGGACGGGTCCCAGGGCAGCTCCAGCCCGCCGTGGTGCAGCACCCGGTCGATCACCCCGGCCGTGAACCCCCAGACCAGCCGCCCGGCCACCGCGAAGGCCGGCCCCACGTGCCCGGACGGGTGGCGCAGCCGCACCCGGTTCGCCGGGTCGGCCAGATCGGCGACCGGCACCCGGAACACCGCACCGGTCTCGCCCTGGTCCACCGGCCGCACCGGCGACTCCTCGCGCCACCAGCCCAGCACCGGCGTCACCACGAACCGGCTGACCGGGATGTACAGCGCCGGCAGCACCGCGAACACCTGCACCCCGGCCGGGTCCAGCCCGGTCTCCTCCCAGGCCTCGCGCAGCGCCGCCGCGACCGGGCCAGGGCCGTCCGGGTCACCGTCCTCCGGATCCAGCGCGCCGCCCGGGAAGGACGGCTGCCCGGCGTGCGAGCGCAGCGAACGGGCCCGCTCGATCAGCAGCAGGTCCGGCCCGTCCGGGCCCTCGCCGAACAGCATCAGCACCGCCGCCGCCCGGCCGCCCTCCACCGGCGGCAGGAAGCGGCTCAGCTGCTCCGGCAGCACCCGCTCGGCCGCCTCCCGCACCGGCTCCAGCCAGGCCGGCAGGCCGTCCGCCTCGACCACCCGCACCGCCGACGGCTCCGGAGTCCGCCGTGCCTCGCGGGTCACTCGCCCACCGCCAGGTCCGCGATCCGCCCCTGGTGCTCGGCGGCGTCGGCCCGGGCGGCGGCCTCCCCCGGGAAGTCCCCCGGCGGCCTCAGCCGCTGCCCGGGCTGCCCGCCCAGCTCGTACTTGAGCAGCTTGCGCGCCTTCTCCGGGTCGGTCTCGCCCTCCCCGTACGACGGGCAGAGCGGCGCGACCGGGCAGGCGCCGCAGGCGGGCTTGCGGGAGTGGCAGATCCGGCGGCCGTGGAAGACCACCCGGTGCGACAGCATCGTCCACTCCGACTTCGGGAAGATCTCGGCGACGGCCGCCTCGACCTTCACCGGGTCCTCCTCCGCCGTCCAGCCGAACCGCCGGGCCAGCCGCCCGAAATGCGTGTCCACGGTGATCCCGGGCACCCCGAAGGCGTTGCCGAGGACCACGTTGGCGGTCTTGCGGCCCACGCCCGGCAGCGTCACCAGGTCGTCCAGGCGGCCCGGGACCTCGCCGCCGAAGTCGTCGCGCAGGGCGATCGAGAGGCCGATCAGCGACTTCGCCTTGTTCCGGAAGAACCCGGTCGGGCGGATGACCTCCTCCAGCTCCTCCGGGTTCGCGGCCGCCATGTCCTCCGGCGTCGGGTACTTCGCGAACAGCGCCGGCGTCGTCTGGTTCACCCGCAGGTCCGTCGTCTGCGCCGACAGCACGGTCGCCACCAGCAGCTGGAACGGGTTCTCGAAGTCCAGTTCCGGATGCGCGTACGGGTACAGCTCCGTCAACTCGCGGTTGATCCGCCGCGCCCGCCGCACCATCGCCAGGTGCGACTCCGGCTTCCCCGGCTTCACCCCCGGCACGGCCTTCGCCTTCGGTGCCGCCGCCGCCCGGACCTTGCTCTCTGCCATGCACGAAGGCTACGCCGAACGGCCGACGGCGGGCAGCGGATCACCGGAGCCCGCGGGAGCCGCGGACCGACCTTCGGATGGGCGCGGTCTGGTGGCTCGCGACGGCGGGCTGCCCCAGGCTGAGGGCTACGACGACGCGAGGTGCCCATGTTCGACGAGAGCTTCGCCTTTCCCAGCGGCCTGCTGCGCCCGGTGACCGGCGCCACCGGACGCGTCGCGGTGATCGGGGCCGGGGTGGCGGGCCTCGTCGCCGCCTACGAGCTCCAGCGCCGGGGCTTCGGCATCGTCCTGTACGAGCGGTCGAACCAACCCGGCGGACGGGTGCGCACGCACCGCTTCTGGGACGGCACGCACGCCGACCTGGGCGCCATGCGCATCCCCGGGAACCACCACTGCGTCCTCCACTACGTGTCCCAGTTCGGCCTGCGGACCAGGCCGTTCGTCAACTTCAACCCGGACGCCTACTACCACCTGCGCGGCCGTCGTGCCCGCGTCCAGGAGGTGCACGCGCTGCACCCGGCGTACGCGCTGCGCGCCGCCGAGAAGCAGGACCCGGTGCGGATCCTGGACCGGCTGCTGACGGCCGCCTGGGAGACGCTCACCCCCGACCAGCGCCGGCGGGTGCTGGACGGCCACTGGGACGACCCGGCGCTCGACCGGCTCGTCTCGGTGTCGCTGTGGCAGTACGTCCACGAGCACCTGTCACAGGACGCCTGGGACCTCCTCGGCCACGCCAGCGGCCTGGTCCACTACGAGCAGTCCTCCCTGCTGGAGGTCCTCGTCGACTACTTCGGCCTGTTCCACGCGGGCCAGGTGGAACTGGTCGACGGCACCGACCGCCTGGTGCACGCGTTCGTACGCCGGCTGCGGCCGAGGACCCTCCAGCTGTCCACCCAGATCGACGAACTCTCGCTGACCCGCCGGGGCGTCCGGGTGCACGGGCGGCGCCTCGGCGGCACGATCACCGAGGACGTCGACTTCGTCGTCTGCTGCGTCCCCGTCCCCGCCCTCGACCAGATCAGCTTCCGGCCCGGCCTGCCCCACCACCAGCGCCACGCGATCCGCGGCATCAGCTACGCCAGCAGCACGAAGACGCTCGTGCACACCAAGCGGCGCGGCTGGGAACTGGACGACCGGATCTTCGGCGGCGGCAGCTTCACCGACATGCCGATCCAGCAGTGCTGGTACCCGTCGGACAACGCCCGGCCCGTCGACGGCCGGACCAACGGGAGCACCGTCGGCAGGCGCTGGGCCGCCCGGGACCCGCAGCGCTCCCACGAGCCCGCGGTGCTCGTCGGCGCCTACCTGTGGGGGGCCAACGCCCGCCGCTTCACCACCCTGCCGCCGGCCGACCGCGACCTGCTGGTCCTGAAGTGCCTGGAACGGCTGCACCCCGGCATCCTCCGCGACGCGGACGACATCGTGCACTGGAACTGGGACGACCAGGTCGGCATGGGCGGCGGCGCCTTCGCCCACCTCGCGCCCGGCGAGCACACCCGGTACCTGACCGGGCTCGGCGCCCCGCACCCGACCGACGACCCGAGGATCTTCTTCGCCGGAGAGCACCTGTCCGGAGCGCACGCCTGGATGCAGGGCGCCGCCCAGTCGGCCCTGGCCGTGGTCGGCCAGGTGATCGACCGGGGGCAGCACGCCGACGACACCGCCCGGCTGCGGGCCGGGTGAGCGCGGCACCGGCGCCCCGGCGCCGACCCGGCGAACAGAGCGGCGGCCCGGCGACGGGAGCGGCGCTGCGCCGCGACGACCTCGGACCGCTGCTCGCCCCGGCGGCGTCCGCGACCGAGCGGATCGGGCTGGAGATCGAGAACGGCATCGTCGACCCGGAGACCGGGCTGGCCGCCCCCTACGAGGGGAGGAACGGCGTCCGGGCCGTCCTGGAGGCCGTCCTCGCCGAATGGGGCGGCACGGACCGGCGCGACAACGGTCGGCTGACCGGCGTGGACCTGACGGACACCGCCCAGATCACGCTCGAACACGGCGGCCAGGTCGAGTACTCCTCCGCCCCGGCCGCCGACCTGGCCACGGCCGTGGACGACATGCGGGCCACGATGGAGCGCCTCGCGGAACTCGTCGGGCGCTTCGGCCTGGCCCTCCTGCCCGGCGGCAACCTCCCCTTCGACCGGCTCGACACCGTCTCCTGGGTGCCGATGCTCCGCGGTGCCGTCATGCGCGACTTCTTCGACCGGATCGGCGAGGCCGGCAGCGGGGCCCCGAAGATCATGTCGATGTCGCTGTCCACCCAGGTGCACCTGGACTACCTGTCCGACGAGGACTTCACCCAGAAGCTGCGGATGCTGACCGCCGCGTCCCCGGTGGTCGCCGCACTCCTCGTCAACTCGCCGCTCCAGGGCGGCCGATCGAACGGGCTGCTCTCGCACAGGTCGCAGAACTGGCTGCGGATGGACCCGCGCCGCTGCGGCGTCCTGCCGCCCGCGCTGCGGCCCGACGTGACCGCCGACGACGTCATCGACTGGGCGCTGGGGATCCCGATGATCTACTACCGCGACCCGGACGGACGGTACCGGCTCGCCCCCGACCGGCCGTTCGCCGAGATCCTGCGGCAGGGCTTCGACGACGGCACCATGCCGACCTTCGACCACTGGGTCTCCCACATGTCGCAGATCTGGACGGACGTCAGAGTCCGCCGGACCCTGGAACTGCGGGCCGGGGACGGCCCGCCGTACCCGCACATCCCGGCCGTACCGGCACTGTGGACGGGGCTCGCCTACCACCCCCCGTCGCGGACGGCGGCCTGGGAACTGCTGCGCCACCACGGCGTGGCGGAGCACCGCGCGGCGAAGGCCCGGCTCCCCGCCGACGGCCTGGACACCCTGCTCGGCGGCGACCGGGTCCGCGAACTCGCGGCGGAACTCGTCCGGCTCGCCCGGGCAGGCCTGCGGGCCCGGGTTCGCGCCGGCCTGGAACAGCCGAAGGTGCTGGACTACCTCGACCCGCTCGACGAGGTGCTGCGCACCGGGCAGACCTTCGCGGAGCAGTGCACGGCCCGCTGGGACACCGACCTCCGCCGCGACCCCCGCCGCTACGTCGCGGCCTTCCGCGTCTGAGCCCCCGTCCGACACGGCCGTCCGGCACGGCCGCCCGGGTGCACGGCCGCCCGGGTGCGCGGGTGCGCGGGTGCGCGGCGACGCAGCCCACCGCGCCCGAGCCGGTGCAGTTCTCCGGCCGAAGGGCCTTCCTCGCCCGAACCGTCGCGGGTTAGCGTGACCGGCGGCGGCCGGCCGCCGCCTGCCCACCGAAGAACGAGGAAGCATGGACCAGGACTTCAAGGACATCCCCACCACCACCCTGGCCGACGTGCTCGGGCGCGCCCAGGTCATGGACATCGGCATCCGTCCGCTGTGGGCGGGGGCGCCGCGGGTGGCCGGCCCGGCGTTCACCGTGCAGTGCCCGCCCGGCGACAACCTGATGCTGCACGCGGCGATCCACCGGGCCGAGCCGGGCACCGTGATCGTCGTCGAGTCGGGAGACCTGGACTACGCGCTGGCCGGCGGCAACGTGTGCGCCGTCGCGCAGCGCCGGGGCGTCGTGGCGTTCGTCGCCGACGGCCTGATCCGGGATCTGGGCGAGGTGCGGGAGCTGGGCTTCCCGGTCTTCGCCCGCGGCGTGATCCCGATCCCGGGGGCCAAGCGGGAGCTCGGCACGCACGGCGCCCGGGTGCGTTGCGGCGGCGTGCTGGTGGCGGCCGGTGACATCGTGGTGGCCGACGAGGAGGGGGTCGTGGTGGTGCCCGCCGACCGACGTGCCGAGGCCCTGGAGGCGGCCCGCGCCAAGCTGGCCAAGGAGGCCGCCGAGACGCTGGACGACTGGGAGGCGGCGCACCGCACCCGGATCGAGAAGACCCTCGGCGAACTGGGCTTCACCGGCTGACCCCCTGCCCGGCGAGCCCGGCCCGGGTGAACGGCCCGGGTGAACAGGGCGGGTGAACGGGGCGGGTGAACGGGCCGGGTGAACGGGGCCGAGCGGCCGTGCTCCCGGCGGGCCCGTGGTCAGCCCCGGTACAGCCCGTTCAGCTCGCCGAAGCCGAGCGCGCCGTCCAGCTCCGCCAGCGTCCCGGCGCCGAGCAGTTCGGCGGCCGCGCGGCGCGCCGCGGTGTACGCGAGCTGGGCGAGCCCGGTGCCGACGCTGACACGCCGCACCCCCGTGGCGGCGAGTTCGGCGACGGTCGGCCCGCCCGCGACGGCCATGGCGTTCACCGGCAGCGGGGAGCGCTCGCACAGCCCGGCGAGGGCGTCGAGGTCCAGCAGCCCGGGGACGAACAGGCCGTCGGCGCCCGCCTCGGCGTAGGCCTCGGCCCGGGCCAACACGTCGTCGAGGCCGCCCAGCCCGAACAGGAGGACGTCGGTGCGGGCGTTGACCACCAGCTCGGGCAGCCCGGCCGCGGCCGCCGCCGTCCGGGCCGCCCGCAGCCGGTCGGCCTGCTCGGCCACCGGGAACAGCGGGCCGCCGACGGCCGTCGAGTCCTCCAGGTTGACGCCGACGGCACCCGCCCCGACCAGTGCCGCCACGGTCGCGGCCACGTCGGCGGGCGTCGGCCCGTAGCCGCCCTCGGCGTCGACGGTGACCGGCACGTCCACGGCCGCGACGATCCGGCGGGCCGCCTCGACGGCCTGCGCCCGGTCCAGCCGGTGGCCGTCGCCGTGGCCGAGCGACCAAGAGACGCCGCCGCTGGTGGTGGCGATCGCCGGGGCGCCGGCCGAGGCGATGACGGCGGCGCTGCCCGCGTCCCAGGCGTTGGGCAGGACGAGCGGGCCGTCCACGACGAGCTCCCGCAGCCGCAGCGCCCGCTCGCGCGGCGTGGGGGTGGGGGTGGGGGCCTGAGGGGGAATGGACATGCGGGGTCACCGTTCTTCCGTGCCGTCGGGTGCTGCCTCGGTTCCCCCGCATCGTGCGGCCCGGCCCGGGCGGGTCACCACTGATTAAGCTGGGCCCGAATCTTCTGGGAGGGGCCCGGCATGCGGACGGCACTGCACTTCTCCGCGAACGACCTGGCGCTGACCCGTTTCGCCCTCTCCCCCCTGCAGGAGGTGGTGACCAGCCTCCGCGCCCTCGCCCACTCCCCCGTCCCCGCGCTGCACCGCCGCTGGGCCGACCAGGTGCGCGACCGGCTGGCCGCCACCGGACTCGACCGCGGCCGGCTGGCCGTCATGGTCCCGGCCGTCGGCCACCTGCCCGACTTCCTCAACCCCGCACCGGCGGGCTTCTCCCCCGCCCTCGCCGACGAACTGGCCGCGATCGCCGCCACCGGCGCCGGGCAGGTCCGCGCCGACCTGGACATCCTCGCCGCCGAGGCCGGCGGCCGCCTGCCGCCCGTCCTGGAGCCGCTGTACCGCGACCCGGCGGCGCAGCTGCCCCGGCTCACCGCCGAGATCGAGGCGTACTGGCAGCTCGCGCTCGCCCCGTACTGGGCCCGGATCCGCGCCCTGCTGGAGGCGGACGTGTTCCACCGCTCCCGGCAGGCCGCCGAGCACGGCACCGCGCGGATGCTGGACGACCTGCACGAGACGGTCCGCTGGGACGGCGCGGCGCTGCGTCTGGAGCGGCGGCACTGCGCGGTCGCCCGGCTGAGCGCCGGGGCCGGGCTGCTGCTCCTGCCGTCCGCCTTCGCCTGGCCGCGGGTGCTGACCCGGGTGCTACCGCCGGACCCGCCGCAGCTGAGCTACCCGGCGCGCGGCGCGGCCACCCTGTGGGAGCCGCGCCCGAACGGGCGCCCGGACGCGCTGGCCGCCGTCCTGGGCCGGTCCCGGGCCCGGCTGCTGGCCGAGTTGGACTCCCCGGCCTCGACCACCGAGCTGGCCCGCCGCACCGGTCTGTCCGCCGCCGGCGTATCGCAGCACCTGACCGCCCTGCGCGCGGCGGGTCTGACCAGCGCCCACCGGGCCGGTCACAGCGTCCTCTACGCCCGTACGGCGGTGGGCGATTCACTGTTCGAACCGTCCGATGACGCGTTCGACCCGGTGCCGCCCCCGCGACGCCCCACCCGGTGACCCGCCGGTACGAATGGCCCCGCACCGCACACCTCGGCACACCCCCTCCTCATATGATCGGAGCGACATGCGCCATGCTTGGTGATGCAGAGCACGGTACGGAACTTGCGCCGGACGGCCCACCCGCCGAACGGCCGAGAAGGAGGAAGCACGTGGACGACGTTCTGCGGCGCGCCGCACTCTTCGCGGCACTCGACGACGAACAGGCCGGCGAGCTGCGCGCTTCCATGACCGAGGTGACCCTCGCCCGTGGTGAGTCGCTGTTCCACGAGGGCGACCCGGGCGACCGGCTGTACGTCGTCGCCGAGGGCAAGGTCAAGCTGCACCGCGCCTCGCCGGACGGCCGCGAGAACATGCTCGCCGTCCTCGGCCCCAGCGAGATGATCGGCGAGCTGTCGCTGTTCGACCCGGGCCCGCGCACCGCGACCGCCAGCGCGCTGACCGAGGTCAAGCTGCTCGGCCTGGGCCACGGCGACCTGCAGCCCTGGCTGCACGCCCGCCCCGAGGTCTCCATCGCGCTGCTGCGGGCCATCGCCCGCCGCCTGCGCCGGACCAACGACGTGATGTCCGACCTGGTCTTCTCCGACGTGCCCGGCCGCGTCGCCAAGGCCCTGCTGGACCTCTCCCGCCGGTTCGGCGTGCAGTCCGAGGAGGGCATCCACGTCGCCCACGACCTCACCCAGGAGGAGCTGGCCCAGCTGGTCGGCGCCTCCCGCGAGACGGTCAACAAGGCGCTCGCCGACTTCGCCGGCCGCGGCTGGCTGAAGCTGGAGGCGCGCGCGGTGGTGCTGATGGACGTCGAGCGGCTGTCGCGCCGCTCGCGCTGACCTCGGCGCGCACGTCTTCACGCCTTCACGCCGTAAACGCCGAAGGGCCCGTCCGCTCGGACGGGCCCTTCGGCGTTCCCCTTCGGCGTTCCGTTGCCCGCCCCGCGCGCGACGGGATCAGTCGAGGCCCGGGATCAGCCCGTGCTCCTCCAGGTACTCCAGCTGCGCCCGGACCGAGAGCTCGGCGGCCGGCCAGAGCGCCCGGTCGACGTCGGCGTAGACCCGGGCCACCACCTCGTCCGCGGTCCGGCAGCCGGCCTCGACCGCGGTCTCCACCTGGGCGAGCCGGTTGGCCCGGTGGGCGAGGTAGTAGTCGACGGCGCCGAGCGCGTCCGCGAGCGCCGGACCGTGGCCGGGCAGCACCGTCCGCACACCGTGCGCGGAGGCCATCGTGTGCAGGTGGCGCAGCGAGTCCAGGTAGTCGCCGAGCCGACCGTCGGGGTGGGCGACCATCGTGGTGCCACGGCCGAGGACGGTGTCGCCGGTGAGGATCGCGGCGTCGGCGGGCAGGTGGAAGGTCAGCGAGTCCGAGGTGTGGCCGGGGGTGGCGACCACCCGCAGGTCGAGGCCGCCGACGTCCAGCCGCTGGCCGTTGACCAGGCCCTCGGAGCCCAGCCGGTGCGCCGGGTCCAGCGCGCGCACCTCGGTGCCGGTGAGTTCGGCGAAGCGGGCCGCGCCCTCGGAGTGGTCGGCGTGGCCGTGGGTGAGCAGGGTCAGCGCGACGCGTTTGCCCTGCTGTTCCGCGAGGTCGACCACCCGGCGCAGGTGGCCCTCGTGCAGCGGGCCGGGGTCGACCACCACGGCGAGGTCCGAGCCGGGCTCGGAGAGCAGCCAGGTGTTGGTGCCGTCCAGCGTCATCGGCGACGGGTTGGGCGCCAGCACGCACAGCGCCCGGGCCGTGGCCTCGCCGTCGATGGTGGCGGCCGGGTCGCCCGGCAGGAGCCCGCTCACCGGTTGTCCCCGCCGGGCCGGTGCAGGGCCCTGAGCGGCAGGACCCGGACGAGCGGCCGCTGGGCCTCGACGAACGGGACCGGACTCTCGCAGGCCGGGGTACGGGGGATCAGGCGGCGGGCGGGCAGCTCGGGTGCCGTCCGGCGAGCCACGGCGTTGTGGGTCATCGGGCGTCGGTCCTCTCTGTTTCGAGTCTGTTCGGCGGCGTCGTCGGCGTCGTCGGCGTCGTCGGCGTCGTCGGGCGACAGTGCCGACGAGGGCGGCGCCGGTCGGTCAGGCGTCCTCGGGGAAGTCCCCGTCGATGGTCAGTTCGTCGTACCCGGGCCAGCGGACCGTCATCCGGTCGCCCCGGACCTCGGCCCGGCCCAGCACCGGCTCCAGCGACCGCCCGGAGGCCGCGGTCAGCGCCTCCGCGGCGGTGCGCACCGGCGCCAGCTCGCGCAGCACCGTCACGGTCGGCGGCAGCATCCCGAACCGGCCCTCCCGGTAGCCGAGAACGGCCTCGGCGGGCGTCAGCCAGGCCACCCGGTCGGCCTCGCCGACCTCCAGGGCCGCGCTCTGCCCGGCCGGCAGCACCGCGACGAAGAACCACGTGTCGTAGCGGCGCTCCTCGAACTCCGGGGTGACCCAGCGGGCCCAGCCGCCCAGCAGGTCGCTGCGCAGCACCAGAGCGTGGTCGCGGAGGAACTCGGCGAAGGACAGCTCGTGCGCCTCCAGCGCCGCCCGCTCGGCGCTCCAGTCGCGCGGCGCGGCGACGCTGTCCGCGTCCGGGCCGGCCAGCAGGACGCCGGCTTCCTCGAAGGTCTCGCGGACGGCCGCGCAGACCACCGCCCGTGCCGTCCGGGCGTCCACCCCGAGCCGTCGCGCCCACTCCTCGGGCGCCGGTCCGGCCCAGCCCGTCTCCACCTCGGCGTCGCGCGGATCCACCCCGCCGCCCGGGTAGGCGTACATGCCGGCCGCGAAGGCCATCGAGGTGCGCCGGCGCAGCAGGTACGCCTGCGGCCCGGCGGCCGCGTCGCGCAGCAGCACGACCGTCGCGGCCAGCCTGGGCACCGGCGGGGTCAGCACGCCGGAGTCGACCGCCCGGATCCGGGCGGGCCAACCGGGCGGCATCGGGAGCGTCGTCGCTCGATGGTCCATGCCCGGATGCTAAGCGTACGAAGGCGGGGTTGGACAGGCCCAACCCCGCCTTTCGCGATCACGCTCAGCTGTTCTTGACGCGCACCTGGAGCTCGACCTCGACCGGGGCGTCCAGCGGCAGCACCGCGACGCCGACCGCACTGCGGGCGTGCACCCCGGCCTCGCCCAGCACCTTGCCCAGCAGCTCGCTGGCACCGTTGATCACGCCCGGCTGACCGGTGAAGTCGGGGGCGGAGGCGACGAAGCCGACCACCTTCACGACCCGCTCGATCTGGTCCAGATCACCGATCACCGACTTGATCGCGGCCAGCGCGTTCAGCGCGCAGGTCTGCGCGAGCTCCTTGGCCTCCTCCGGGGAGACCTCCGCGCCGACCTTGCCGGTGCTCGGCAGCTTGCCGCCGACGACCGGCAGCTGGCCGGAGGTGAACACGAACTCGCCCGAGCGCAGGGCCGGCACGTACGCGGCGACCGGAGCGGCCACCGGCGGCAGGGTCAGACCCAGGTCGGCGAGCTTGGCCTCGACCTTGCTCATGCGTTCTTCTCCCGCTTGAAGTAGGCCACCAGCTGCTCCGGGTTCGGGCCCGGCACGACCTGGACGAGCTCCCAGCCGTCCTCGCCGAAGTTGTCCAGGATCTGCTTGGTGGCGTGTACGAGCAGAGGCGCCGTCATGTATTCCCACTTGGTCATGGCCAGACTCTAGACGAGCGGCCACGGCGATCGGCGCCGCCCACGGACCGGCGTGTGAGGTGGCCCACAAAGGGGGCATGATTCAGGCCCGGCCCCCCTGGTGCTCCGGGCATCCGGCGCGCTCCCTGGTTACCCTCGCGAGAGGGCACCGGTAGTTCGGGCCGGCCGACGGAGCGGCCCCGGCCCACGAGACGGACGGAGACGGAGCGTGGCACGCACCCCCGGCCAGGCGGCCCGGCGCGACCCCGACTGGGAGGGCGTCCGGCTGCACGTGGTCAGCGGCAAGGGCGGCACCGGGAAGACCACGCTGGCCGCCGCGCTGGCGCTGGCGCTCGCCGCCGACGGCGGCCGGGTGCTGCTGATCGAGGTCGAGGGGCGCCAGGGCATCGCCGAGCTGTTCGGCATCGCCGCCCTCCCGTACGAGGAGCGCCGGATCGCCGCGGTCTCCCGCGCCCAGCTGGGCCTGCCCCCCGACGACGGGGGCGGCGGAGGCGGCGGCGAGGTGCTCGCGCTGGCCATCGACCCCGAGCAGGCGCTGCTCGAGTACCTGGAGATGTTCTACAAGCTCGGCCGGGCCGGCAAGGCGCTGCAGAAGGTCGGCTTCGTCGACTTCGCGACCACCATCGCGCCCGGCGTCCGGGACGTCCTGCTCACCGGCAAGGCCTGCGAGGCGGCCCGGCGCAAGGGCCCGGACGGCCGCCGCCGCTACGACGCGGTCGTGATGGACGCGCCGCCGACCGGGCGGCTCACCCGGTTCCTGAACGTGAACGCCGAGGTCGCCGGGCTGGCCCGGATCGGGCCGATACACACCCAGGCACAGGCCGTGATGCGGGTGCTGAAGTCGCCGGAGACCGCGGTGCACCTGGTCACCCTGCTGGAGGAGATGCCGGTGCAGGAGACGGTCGACGGCTTCGCCGAGCTGCGCGAGGCCAGGCTCCCGGTGGGCGGGGTGATGGTCAACATGGTCCGGCCGCCGGTGCTGGACGCCGCGGCGGTGGCCGCGGTGGACGGGAACCACCGCGAGGAGGTCGCCCTGGCCCTCGGCGAGGCCGGGCTCGGCGGGCGCTCGCGCAAGCCGGAGACGGTCCGGGCGGCGGTGGAGCCGCTGCTCGACCCGCTGCTGGAGCAGGCCAGGGAGCACGCCGAGCGGGTCGAGCTGGAGCGCGAGCAGCGCGCCGACCTCCAGCAGCTGCGGCTCCCCACGTACGAACTGCCACTGCTGGGCGAGGGCGTGGACCTCGGCGGGCTGTACCGGCTGGCGGGCCAACTGAAGCGGCAGGGGGCGGCGTGACCACCAACGGAACCAACGTAACCAGCGGGAACGGCGGGGCCGGCCGGGCCCACGGCGGCGGTAGCAGCGGTGGGGTCGGCGACGGCGGCAGCGGTGTCCGGGCCGCCGGCAGCCGGCTCGCCGTCGACGGGCTGATCGACGACCCGAGGACCAGGATCATCGTCTGCTGCGGCTCCGGCGGCGTCGGCAAGACCACCACCGCCGCGGCGATCGGCCTGCGGGCCGCCGAACGCGGCCGCAAGGTCGTCGTTCTGACCATCGACCCGGCCCGCCGGCTCGCCCAGTCGATGGGCCTGACCGAGCTGGACAACACCCCCCGGGTCGTCAAGGGGGTCACCGGCAACGGCGAGCTGCAGGCCATGATGCTCGACATGAAGCGGACCTTCGACGAGGTCGTGCTCGCCCACGCCGAGCCCGAACGGGCCAAGGCGATCATGGAGAACCCGTTCTACCAGTCCCTGTCGGCCGGCTTCGCGGGCACGCAGGAGTACATGGCGATGGAGAAGCTCGGGCAGCTGCGCGATGCCGAGGAATGGGACCTGATCGTCGTCGACACCCCGCCGTCCCGCTCCGCACTGGACTTCCTGGACGCGCCCAACCGGCTCGGCTCCTTCCTCGACGGCCGGGTGATCCGGATCCTGACCGCCCCGGCCAAGGTCGGCGGCCGCAGTGCGATGAGGTTCCTCAACGCCGGCATGGGCCTGATCACCGGCACCCTGGGCAAGATCTTCGGCGCCCAGCTGCTCACCGACGTGCAGACCTTCGTCAGCGCGATGGACTCGATGTTCGGCGGCTTCCGCGAGCGCGCCGACCGCACGTACCAGCTGCTCAAGGCGCCGGGCACGGCGTTCCTGGTGGTGGCCGCGCCGGAGCGGGACGCGCTGCGCGAGGCGGCGTACTTCGTCGACCGGCTCGCCGCGGACCGGATGCCGCTGGCCGGTCTGGTGCTCAACCGGGTGCACGGCTCGGGCGCGCCGCAGCTCACCGCGGAACGGGCGCTGGCGGCCGCCGAGGCGCTGGAGGAGAACGGCTCGGAGCACGCCTCGCCCGAGGCCGAACTGCTCGCGGCCGGGCTGCTGAGGCTGCACGCCGAACGGATGCAGATCATGGGGCGGGAGCGCCGAACCCGCGACCGCTTCGTCTCCGTGTACCCGGACGTGCCGATCGTGGAGGTCGCCGCGCTGCCGGGCGACGTGCACGACCTGGACGGGCTGCGCGCCATCGGGGACCGGCTCAGCGGCACCGCGTAGGCACCGGCCCGGCCCGGGCGCCCAACACCGGTGCGCCCGGCGCGAACGTCGTCGGCACGGATGTCCTCAGCCCGAACGTCCTCGGCGCGAACGTCCTCGGCGCGAACGTCCTCGGCGCGGGTGCGCCGGACACGGGTGCGCTGGGCACCGATGTCCTCAGCCCGATGGCCCCCCGGCACCGGTCTGCCACGGCGCGGGTCCGCACCGCGCCGGTGTGCTCAGCCCGCCTGGGCGTAGTCCGTCAGTATCACGCCGGTCGCGAGGGACTCCTCGTACTCGGTGCGGGCCGTCTCCAGCAGTCTCCGCCACGAGATGACCGTCGGGCGGCGGCGCAGCAGCGCCCGGCGCTCGCGCTCCGTCATCCCGCCCCAGACCCCGAACTCGACCCGGTTGTCCAGTGCGTCCGCCAGGCACTCCGTGCGGACGGGGCAACCGCTGCACACCGCCTTGGCGCGATTCTGCGCCGCCCCCTGGACGAACAACTCGTCCGGATCACTCGTGCGGCAGGCGGCCTGCGCACTCCAGTCGTCAACCCAGCCCATCCCGGCGCCGTCCTCTCCCGTATCGAGGCTCCCCCACGGCGGCAACGGCATATTCACCGTTGCCAGTTGAGGACGTTACGGAAGAACGACAGCGAGCAACAGCCCCTCCGGGCTCAATCTCGAATGACCCGATTGGACTATGGGTACCGGTCAGCTCACTCGTTGGAGTGATCGCAGGTCGCAAGCCTTGTCAATCGCGGCGCGGCAACTCTCGCCACGCGTGTCATCACGGAGCGCTACCGTTCACACGGGTACAGCAGGCCACAGCTGCCTCAAAAACCCTCTAATATCGGGCAATTCGGGCAAGTCTCTGCACTCACAAGAGTGAATGGTGTTGACGCACCGAAGCTGTCGCAAGCTTGTGACAAGCGTAGGGGAACACCTGCCCCTGTGGGCGGGATTCCGCGACGTAGGGTTCTCCTCATGGCACCGAAGCGCCCCCAGGCATCCCAGCCCCCAGGCAACACCGGAGCTCCGCGCGATAAGCGCCGCGAGTCGCCGCTCGACATCGCGGGACACGGAGTGAAGTTCCTGGGCGTCAGCGTGCTCTCCGGAGTCCTGCTGGCAGGCCTCGCCCTGCCCGCCGTCGGCGCCATCGGGCTGACCGCCAAGGACACGGCGGAGAGCTTCTCCAACATCTCCGACGACTTCAAGACCCCGCCGCTCACCCAGGCGACGCAGATCTTCGACGCCAAGGGCGGCCTGATCGCCAAGGTGTACGAGCGCGACCGCACCGTCCTCACCGCCGACCAGATGTCACCGTTCATGCGGCACGCCCAGGTCGACATCGAGGACGCCCGCTTCTACGAGCACGGCGCCGTCGACCTCAAGGGCGTGCTCCGCGCCATCGGCAAGAACGCCGAGAGCGGCACCACCTCGCAGGGCGCCTCGACGCTGACCCAGCAGTACGTGAAGAACGTCAACGTCGAGAAGGCCGGCGACGACCAGGCCGCGGTGCTGGAGGCGCAGCGCAAGACCCTGGGTCGCAAGATCCAGGAGCTCAAGGTCGCGATCAAGCTGGAAGAGGACCTGTCGAAGGACCAGATCCTCACCAACTACCTCAACATCACCTTCTACGGCCACCAGGCCTACGGCATCGAAGCCGCCTCCCAGCGCTACTTCAGCAAGAGCAACAAGGACCTGACCGTCGCCGAGGCCGCCACCCTGGCCGGCATGGTGCAGAACCCGTCGTCCTACGACCCGGTGCGCTATCCCGACAACACGGTCAAGCGCCGCAACGTCGTGATCGACAAGATGCTCGAGAACAAGCACATCACCGCGGACCAGGCCAAGGAGGCCAAGGCCGCCCCGCTGGGCCTGAAGTTCAAGGACCCGCAGAACGGCTGCATCACCGCCCAGGCCGGCATGGGCTTCTTCTGCGACTACGTGCGCCACGTGGTCAAGCAGGACCCGGCGTTCGGCAAGAGCGCCGCCGACCGCAAGAAGCTGTGGGACACCGGCGGCCTCAACATCTACACCACGCTGGACCCGGACAAGCAGGCCGCCGCCCAGAACGCCGTCACCAAGAAGGTCAACGTGACGGACACGGTCTCGGCCGCCGCGACCATGATGGAGCCCGGCACCGGCAAGATCCTGGCCATGGCCCAGACCCGCCCGTACGGCCTGGACCCGAACAAGAACCAGACCGTCGTCAACCTCAACGTCGACTCCGCGATGGGCGGCGGCAACGGCTTCCAGACCGGCTCGACGTTCAAGCCGATCCTCGCTGCGGCGGCCCTGGAGTCGGGCCTGTCGCCCACCCAGCCGTTCCCCTCCGAGAACAAGATCGACTACCCGCAGATGACCACCTGCACGGGCACCTGGAGGAACACCGACAAGCCCAAGGCCACGGTGAAGAACGAGTCGGCCGGCGAGATCGGCCCGTACGAGCTCAAGCAGGCCATGGCCCTCTCGGTCAACACCTACTTCGTGCAGATGGAACAGCAGGTCGGCCTCTGCGCGATGAAGCAGATGGCCAACAAGCTGGGCATCACCCAGTCCGCCAAGGGCGACGCCTTCCAGGAGGTCCCCTCGATGGTCCTCGGCACCCTGGAGCTCAGCCCGCTGACCATGTCGAACGTCTACGCGACCTTCGCGGCCCGCGGCAAGTACTGCACCCCGATCGCGATCAACAAGATCAGCACGGTCGACGGCAAGGACGTCAAGGTCCCGCAGACCACCTGCAGCCAGGCCTTCTCCGAGCAGACCGCGGACGCCCTCAACACCGTCCTGCTCAACGTGACCGAGAAGGGCACCGCGGCCGCGCTCAAGCTCGACGACGGCCGGCAGATCGCCGGCAAGACCGGTACCACCGACGAGAAGAAGGCCGCCTGGTTCAGCGGCTACACCCCGTCGCTGGCCACCTCCGTCTGGCTCGGCGGCCCGGCCGGCGGCGTCAAGATGAAGAACATCAACATCGGCGGCAAGCACTTCGACGAGGTGTTCGGCGCCGACGGCCCCGGTCCGATCTGGCAGCTCGCGATGAACCAGGCCCTCAAGGGCTCGTCCCCGGAGCAGATCCAGACCATCAACATCCCGGACCCGGCGCCCAAGACCGACCCCAACGCCAACCAGACCGGCGGGGCCACGCCGCCGGCCGACCCCGCCCAGCAGCAGCCCGGCGGCAACCCGCCGCCCCAGGGCGGGAACCCGGGCGGCAACCCCGGTGGCAACCCGGGCGGGAACCCCGGCGGCGGCAACCCGGGCGGGGGCAACCCTGGAGGCGGCAGCAACAACGCCGGCGGGATGATCGGCGGCGGGTTCACCTTCCCGCCGGGCGTCATCGGCGGGAACAACGGCGGCAACGGTGGAAACGGCAACGGCGGCAAGCACGGCGGCAACAACGGCTGACCGGCCCCCGACCCGGGCACGACACGACGAAGGGGCGCCCTCCGAGATCACTCTCGGAGGGCGCCCCTTCGGGCTCGGCGGACGGTGCCATCCGGGCCCTGGCCGGCTGGCGCCCTTCGGGCCTGGCGGCGGGGCTCAGCCCGTCAGCGCCGCCCTCACCGCGGCGGCCACCCGGCCGCCCTCCGCCAGGCCGTCCACCTTCGGCTTCACCAGCTTCATCACGGCGCCCATCGCCTGCGGACCGGCCGCCCCGCTCTCGGCGACGGCGTCCGCCACGATCGCGGTCAGCTCCTCGTCGGAGAGCTGCTTGGGCAGGTACCCCGCCAGCACCTCGCCCTCCTCGCGCTCCCGGGCCGCCTGCTCCACCCGGCCGGCGGTGTCGAACGCCTCCGCCGCCTCCCGGCGCTTCTTCGCCTCGCGGCCGATCACCTTCAGCACCTCGTCATCGGACAGCTCGCGCTTCGCCTTACCCGCCACCTCCTCGCTGGTGACGGCGGCCAGCGTGAGCCGGATGGTGGACGAGCGCAGCTCGTCCCGGTCCCTGATCGCGGCCGTGAGGTCCTCGTGCAGCTTCGCCTTGAGCGTCGTCATGGCCCCGAGTCTCCCACCTGCGACGTTCGGTCGCTTGCCATTAACCGGCCCGGCGGCAGGCAACGGGCCCGCTGGCACGTAGCGGACCCGCCTGCGGCCCCGTATCCGCGCACGGCCACCGGACGTTCACCGGCTGATCCACCGTCTGAGAGCATGGAGCGATGCGACCGCTGTACTCCGTTCCCCTCGGCTTCGCCGCCGCCGGCGCCGCCTGCCTCGCCTACTCCGTCGGGTACGAGGTCCGTTCCTTCCGGCTCCGCCGGGTCGAGGTCCCCGTCCTGCCCCACGGCGCCCGGCCCATCCGGGTACTGCAGGTCTCCGACATCCACATGGTGAGCGGGCAGGGCAAGAAGCAGCGCTGGCTGCAGAGCCTCGCCGGCCTGCGCCCCGACCTCGTCGTCAACACCGGCGACAACCTCTCCGACCCCCTCGGGGTCCCCGCCGCCCTGGACGCGCTCGGGCCCCTCATGGACTTCCCCGGCGTCTACGTCTTCGGCTCCAACGACTACTACGGCCCGGCCCGCAAGAACCCGGCCCGCTACCTCCAGGCGATGCGCAGCGGCGCCCACGGCCTCAACAACGCCGACGGCACCGGCCGCCGCGGCATCACCGGCGCCGTCCACAACCCGTGGGAGAAGCTCCGCGACGGCTTCGACGCGGCCGGCTGGCTCGACCTCACCAACACCCGCGGCCGGCTCACCATCGGCGGCCTCGACCTCGAATTCACCGGCCTCGACGACCCGCACATCCGCCGCGACCGCTACAGCGAGGTCGCCGGCGGCCCCTCCCCCGACGCCGACCTCTCCCTCGCCGTCGTCCACGCCCCCTACCTGCGCGTCCTCGACGCCTTCACCGCCGACCGCTACCCGCTGATCCTGGCCGGCCACACCCACGGCGGCCAGCTCTGCATCCCCTTCTACGGCGCCCTGGTCACCAACTGCGACCTCGACGCCCGACGGGTCAAGGGCCTCTCCACCCACCAGGCCGGCGGCCGCCGCTCCTACCTCCACGTCTCCGCCGGCTGCGGCACCAACCGCTACACCCCCGTCCGCTTCGCCTGCCCCCCCGAGGCAACCCTCCTCACCCTCACCCCGGCCCCCCGCTGACCTGCACCGGACGCCCGCCAAGAACCGGATTTCGTGTCTCGGCGAGCGTCCGGTAGAGTTCTACTCGTTGCGAAGGAGACGGAGCAACAAACCGCAGGACCGGGGTGTGGCGCAGCTTGGTAGCGCGCTTCGTTCGGGACGAAGAGGCCGTGGGTTCAAATCCCGCCACCCCGACCCAGTACAGAGGGCCCATCGGAGAAATCCGGTGGGCCCTCTGGCGTTGTGCGTGACCAACGTTGTGCGTGACCGACTGAGTGACCGAGCCTCAGTGTGGAGCACCCTCCTGTGCCGCAGCCCTCGCGGAGTTCCCTGGGATCGGGGGGCGGTGACGGAGGTGGGTGCGGCGTCGGCGAGTGGAGAGCAGGGCCCTGCCGGAGGTGTTCGGGAGGGCCCTTTGGTGTGGGTGGGGTGTCAGAGGGTGGTGGGGAGGTCGGTGCGGGAGGTGATGTGGAGTTTGGGGTAGGCCTTGTAGAGGTGGTGGGCGACGGTGCGGGGGCTGAGGAAGAGTTGGGCGGCGATCTCGCGGTTGGTGAGGCCTTGGGCGGCCAGGCGGGCGATCTGGAGTTCCTGGGGGGTGAGGGGGGAGTCGGGGGTGCCGGTGGGGCTGGTGGTGGGGGCCGGGGTGCCGGTGGCGGTGAGTTCGGTGCGGGCGCGGGCGGCCCAGGGGTGGGCGGCGAGGCGTTCGAAGGTTTCGAGGGCGGCGCGCAGGTGGGGGCGGGCGTCGGTGCGGCGGCGGGAGCGGCGCAGCCATTCGCCGTAGAGGAGGGCGGTGCGGGCCTGCTCGAAGGGGCGGTGGGTGCCTTCGTGGAGGTCGAGGGCGGCGCGGTAGGCGGATTCGGCGAGTTCGTCGGGGCCGAGCAGGGCCTGGCAGCGGAGTCGGAGCGCTTCGGTCCAGGGGCGGTCGGCGGCGGCGCTCCAGCGGGCGAAGCGTTCGTAGGGTTCGGCGGAGCGCTCGGGGGTGCCGAACCGGACGGCGGCTTCGACCAGGTCGGGGACGGCCCGGGTGGCGCTGACGTGGTGCCGGTGGGGGCCGGTGGTGAGGGTGTGCAGGCGGTCGGCGGCGTCGCCGGCGCGGCCGTGGCCGAGGTCGAGCAGGGCGAGTGCCCAGTGGGCCCAGGGGCGGCCGGCCGCGGGGGCGGCGGTCTGCGGGCCGGTGGTGGCGAGGGATTCGGCGGTGAGCCGGGTGCAGCGGTCGGTGTCACCGTCGAGGGCGGCCAGGTAGGCGAGGAGCGCGGTGAGTTGGCTGGTCCACTGGTGCTGGCCGGTGTCGCGGGCGAGGGCGAGGGCTTCGGTGGCGGTGACTTCGGCGTCGCGGTGGCGGCCGTGGAAGAGTTCGGCCTCGGCGAGGAAGAACTGGAGGGTGGGCATCACACCGATGGTGCCCTTGGCGCGGGCTTCGGTGACGAGTTCGCCGCCGAGTTCGGCGGTCTCGTCGTCGCGGCCGAGGATGAGGGTGGCGCCGCAGAGTTGGACGAGGTCGACGGGGGTTTCGGCGCCGGCCTTGCGGGCTGCCGCGGCGGTGTCGCGGGCGGCGGGCGGCTGTGGTGCGGGCCGGCCGAGGGCGGGGAGTACGGCGGCGGGCAGGTGGCGGGCGAGCGGGGCGAGCGGGTCGTCGTCGGCGAGCGGTAGCGCGGCCAGCCGGTCGAGGACGGCGATCACCGGTTCCTCGCCCGCGTACCAGGCGGTGTGGAAGGCCTGGAACAGCATCCGGGCGGCGTGTGGCGCCTCGATGGCGGTGCCGGCGGCGTCGAGCAGCAGCCGGTAGGCGGTCGGGTAGGAGCCGCGCCAGAAGTGCGCGGTGGCCCGGACCTGGTCGAGCAGTGCGTGTGCCAGGGGGTTGTCGGTGCGGGCCCCGGCCTCGTCGGCGAGCGTCTCGGCCCGCACCAACTTCCCTTCTTCGGTGGCGGCTTCGGCGGCCAGGACGAGGCGGCGGGTGGCGGCGTCGCGGTCCGGGGTGAGCCGGGCGGCCCGCTCGTACGCGGCGGCGGCGCCGCCGTGGGCGCCGCGGGCCTCGGCGCGGACGGCGGTGCGTTCCAGCGCGTCGGCGAGGGCGGCGTCGGGGGCGGTGGCGGCGTGGGCCTGGTGCCAGGTGCGGCGGTCGCCGTCCGGCAGTGCTCCGGCGATGGCCTGGTGAATCGCCAGCCGCTGGTGGTGCGGGGCGCGTTGCAGGATGGCAGCCCGCAGGAGCGGGTGGCGGAAGGCGATCCGGCGGTCGGGGGTGACGCTCGCCAGGCCCGATTCCTCGGCGGGGCCGAGGTGTTCGGCGGGGACGCCGAGGGCGGCCGCGGCGGGCAGGACGACGTCGAGTTCGCCGGTCTCCTCGGCGGCGGCGACCAGCAGGAGGGTCTGGGTGGCCGGGGGCAGGCCGGTGACCTGGCCGTGGAAGGCGATCAGCAGCCGGCTGGTGAGCGGCAGGCCACCGGGCGCGGGCGGCGGCGAGCCGTGGGTGTTCGCCTGCGTCCCGGCGGCGATGGGGAGTTCGGTGAGGGCGAGCGGGTTGCCGGCCGCCTCGACGAGCAGCCGCTCGCGGACGGCGGCGGGCAGGCCGGGGCCGGCCCGGTGGTCCAGGAGCCGGGCGGCGTCGGGCTCGGGCAGGCCGGTCAGCCGGAGCTCGGGGAAGCCCGTGGTCGGGAGTTCCGGTGCGCCGCCGCCGGTGCGGGCGGCGAACAGCAGGGCGACTCCTTCGGCCTGGAGCCGGCGGGCGGCCAGCAGCAAGGCGTCGAGGGAGGCGTCGTCCAGCCACTGTGCGTCGTCGAGGACGCACAACAGGGGCTGTTCGGTGGCGAGTTCGGCGAGCAGTCCGAGGGTGGCGAGCCCGACCAGCAGCCGGTCGACCGGGGCGCTTTCCTCGGAGAGTCCAAACGCCGCCTCCAGGGCGCGCCGTTGCGGCCCGGGCAGGGCGTGCAGCCGGTCGAGGCCGGGCGCGAGCAGCAGGCTCAGCCCGGCGAAGGGCAGTTCCGCCTCGTACTCGACGCCCGCCGCCCGGATCACCCGGAACGCCTCGCCCGCCCGCCCGACGGCGTGGTCCAGCAGCGCGGTCTTGCCGATCCCGGGCTCGCCCCGGAGCAGCAGCACCCCGCTGCGGCCTTCGCGTGCCGCGTCCAACAGTCCCGCCACGACGGACTGTTCGTGTTCCCTCCCGTACAGCATGCCCCCGACCCTACCGAGGCCCTCCCGGCCGCAGGTGCGGGCGGGCCCGCCGAGCACACCTACGTACCCCCCGCCGGACGCTACGTACCCCCATGCCGATACGTGACTGATTCGCCCGCGCCGGCCCGTCCCTACCTTGGTGAGCAGCGGGAACGAGCCGCTCAACCACCCACCGGGACACGGGAGAAGACCATGACCGAGATCACCACCACCGCCCTCCAGCAGCTCGCCGAGCGCTACCTCGCGGTCTGGAACGAGACCGACCCGGGCGCCCGCCGCAAGCTGATCGACGAGGTGTGGGCCGTGGACGGCCGGTACACCGACCCGCTGGCCGCCGTCGCCGGCCGGGACGCGATCGACGCGCTGATCGGCGCGGCCCAGGCCCAGTTCCCCGGGCTGGAGTTCACCCTCGGCCCGGTGGACGCGCACCACGACATCGCCCGGTTCACCTGGAACCTCGGGCCGGCCGGCGCCGAGCCGGTGGTGATCGGCTTCGACGTCCTGGTGGCCTCGCCGGACGGGCGGATCGGCTCGGTGTACGGCTTCCTGGACCGCGTCCCGGGCGCCTGACGGCAGGCCGGACGGGTCGGGGGCGACCCCCACCGCCCCCGACCCACTCCCCCCAACCCCACTGAGGAGAAGCCGAGATGAGCTCCGCCCTGACCGCCCGCCCATCGACCGCGCCCGGCGATGCGCCCGACAATATGCCCGGCACCGCAGGCACCACCGCGCCCGGGGCCGAGGCGGCGGCCGGCGCCCCGCGCGGCCTGCTGGCGGTCGTCCTGACCGCCACCTTCATGACCGCCCTCGACTTCTTCGTCGTCAACGTCGCCGTCCCGTCCGTCCAGGCCGACCTGGGCGCCGGACCGGCCGCCGTCCAGTGGGTGATCGCCGGATTCAGCCTGGCCCTCGCGGCCGGCCTGGTCACCGCCGGCCGACTCGGCGACCGGTACGGCCGGCGCCGGGTGTTCGGGCTCGGCCTGGCCCTGTTCACCCTCGCCTCCGCGGGCTGCGGCCTCGCCCCCACCGCCGCCGCGCTGGTCGGCGCCCGGGTGGTGCAGGGCCTGGCGGCGGCGCTGATGGGCCCGCAGGTGCTGGCGATCCTGCGGACGGCGTTCAGCGGCGCGGCGCAGGCGCGGGCCTTCGCCCGGTACGGGCTGACCATGGGCGTCGGCGCGGTGTTCGGCCAGTTGATCGGCGGGCTGCTGATCCGGGCGGACCTCTTCGGCCTCGGCTGGCGCAGCTGCTTCCTGATCAACCTGCCGATCGGCCTGGCCGCCCTGGCCCTGGTCCGCCGCTGCCTGCCGGAGTCGCGCGCCCCGCAACGGCCGGGCCTGGACCCGGTGGGCGTGCTGCTGGTCACCACCGCGCTGACCGCCCTGGTGCTGCCGCTGATCCAGGGCCCCGCGCAGGGCTGGCCGCTGTGGACCTGGCTCTGCCTGGGCGGCGCGGTCGCCCTGCTGGCCGGCTTCGTGGTGCATCAGCACCGCACCCGGACCCGCGCCACCGCCACCGGCTCCGCCACCGCCACCGACTCCGCCACCGACTCCGGCAGCGGCTCCGGCCCCGTCGCCCCGCTGGTCGACACCCGGCTGTTCCGGACCAGGGCCTTCGGCGCCGGTCTGCTCGCCCAGCTCGCCTTCTGGCTCGGCCAGGCGTCCTTCTTCCTGGTGCTCGCCCTGTACCTCCAGCTGGGCCGCGGCCTGGACGCGCTCGGCGCCGGACTGGTGTTCACGGCGATCGGCCTCGGCTACCTGCTCACCTCCAACGCCACCCACCGCGTCGCCGCCCGGCTCGGCGGGGCCCGGACGATCGCCGTCGGCGGGCTGCTGATGGCCGTCGGGCTGGGCCTGCTCGCCCTCGCGGTGTACGGCGCGCCGGGCGGGAGCGTGTGGTGGCTGACGCCGGGGCTGTTCGTGGACGGCCTGGGAATGGGCCTGGTGATCGCCCCGGTGACCTCCGTGGTGCTGGCCGGGGTCGAGCCCCAGCTGGTCGGGTCGGCCGCCGGGGTGCTGGCCACCGTGCAGCAGGTCGGCGGGGCGCTGGGCATCGCACTGATCGGCCTGCTCTACTACGGCGGAGGCGATCCGGCGGCCGCGTTCGGCCGCAGCGTGACGGCGCTGGCGGCGCTGGAGCTGGTGCTGGTGGGCCTGGGCCGGCGGCTGCCGCGGAAGGGCTAGCGGGACCGAGCGGGCGCGCACGAGCGGACGGGCTCCCAGGAGCGGACGGGATCCCGGGAACGGGGGTGGGAGGGACGGGGCGGGTGGGGCGGGCAGGTGAGCTGCGGCCACCCGCCCTCCCCGTTCCGTCCCCCGCCCGCCCCGTTCCGTCGCCCGCCCGTTCCGTTCTGTCCCCCCGATCGGGTTGGATGGTCGGATGAGCGAGGAGAAGAGCGCCGTACCGGCGTGGGAGCAGCGGTTCAGGGCAGCACGGGTGTCACTCCCCGACTGGGCCGAGGACGCCCCCGACCGGGCGCTGTACGTGTCCAACGCGACCGGCACCTACGAGGTCTACGCCTGGGACCGGGTCACCGGCACCCACCGGCAGGTCACCGACCGGCCGAACGGCACCACCGACGCCGAGCTGTCCCCCGACGGCGCCTGGGTGTGGTGGTTCGACGACCACGACGGGGACGAGTTCGGCGTCTGGCGCCGCCAGCCCTTCGCCGGCGGGCCCGCGGACCGCAGCGCCGGCACCCCCGACGAGGAGGCCGTGCCCGGCCTCGCCCCCTCCTACTCGGCCGGCCTGGCGCTCGGCCGCGACGGCACGGTGGTCGTCGGACGTTCCACCGACGAGGACGGCACCACCCTGCACCTGCGCCGCCCCGGAGCGGCCGAGGCCGTCGAGATCTACCGGCACGCGGAGTACGGCGGCGTCGGCGACCTCAGCTACGACGGCACGCTGCTCGCCATCGACCACACCGAGCACGGCGACGCGATGCACTCCGCGATCCGGATCGTCCGCCTCTCGGACGGCACGAGTGGCACGAGCGGCACGACGGGCGAGCCCGCCGAACCCGTCGAAACCGTCGAAACCGTCGAAACCGTCGCCGAACTCGACGAGGTGACCGGTCGGGACGAGCCGCGCGGCGTCGCCTGCCTCGGCTTCGCCCCGGTCGACGGCGACACCCGGCTGCTGGTGGCCCACCAGCGCACCGGCCGCTGGGAGCCGATGATCTGGGACGTCGCCACCGGCGCCGAGACCGCGCTGCCGCTGCGCGACGAGCAGGGGCGCGAGCTGCCCGGCGACGTCTCCGCGCAGTGGTGCCCCGGCGCCGAGGCGCTGCTCGTCGAGCACGAGTACGAGGCGCGCAGCGAACTGTTCTCGTACACGCTCGCCGACGGTCGGCTGACCCGGCTGGACATCCCGCGCGGCACCGTCGGCGGCGCCACCGCCCGCCCGGACGGCACCGTCGAGTACCTGTGGTCCTCCGCCGCCGAGCCCTCCGCCGTCCGCTCCACCGCCGGGACGGTCGTGCTGCGGGCGCCCGGCGCGGTGCCGCCCGGCTCCGTCCCGGTCGAGGACATCTGGGTGGACGGGCCCGGCGGGCGGGTGCACGCCCTGGTGCAGCGTCCGGCCGGGGCGGGCGAGGGGCCCTTCCCGACCGTGTTCGAGATCCACGGCGGCCCCACCCACCACGACAGCGACTCCTTCGCCGCCGGCCCGGCCGCCTGGCTGGACCACGGCTTCGCGGTGGTCCGGGTCAACTACCGCGGCTCCACCGGCTACGGCCAGGCCTGGACCGACGCCCTGCACGAGCGGGTCGGCCTGATCGAGCTGGAGGACATCGCGGCCGTCCGGGAGTGGGCGGTCGCCAGCGGCCTCGCCGACCCGCGCCGGCTGGTGCTCACCGGCGGCAGCTGGGGCGGCTACCTGACCCTGCTGGGCATCGGCGTCCAGCCGGACAGCTGGACGCTGGGCGTCGCCGCCGTGCCCGTCGCGGACTACCACGCCGCGTACGCCGACGAGATGGAAGCGCTCAAGTCGCTGGACCGCACCCTCTTCGGGGGCACCCCGGAGGAGGTCCCGGAGCGCTTCACCGCCTCCTCGCCGCTCAGCTACGTCGAGCAGGTGCGGGTGCCGGTCTACATCAGCGCCGGGGTCAACGACCCGCGCTGCCCGATCCGGCAGATCGAGAACTACGTCGGGCGGCTGGAGCAGCTGGGCAAGCCGCACGAGGTCTACCGGTACGACGCCGGGCACGGGTCGCTGGTGGTGGAGGAGCGGATCAAGCAGCTGCGGCTGGAGATCGACTTCGTCCGGCGGCACCTCGCCGCGGCGTCGGAGGCCGAGGCCGTGGCCGGAACCGAGACCGGGACCGAGGCCGGGACCGAGGCCGGGACCGAGGCCGGCGACGGGGAGACGGTGTGAGGCGTCTGCTGACGCTCGCGGGGGTGGCGGTGGCCGGGGCCCTGGTGCTCACCGGCTGCTCGGGCGGGCACGGCGCCGAGGCCGCCTGCCCGCCCCCGGCCGGCCCCACGCCGACCACGGCCGCGCCAACCGCACCGGCCGCACCGGCCGCCACCGCGACCCGCGCGAGCGCAGCGGGGCCGAACGCGCCAGGGCCGGGGCCCGCCGTCGCCCGGGCGGCGTACGCGCCTGCGGCGGGCGAGGACGCGGTCCAGCTCGCCAGGGGATCCAGCGGGTCGAAGGGCTCGTCCGGCTCGAAGGGCTCCGGGTCGAAGGGCTCCGGCTCCAAGGGGACGAAGACCGGGCGCACCGTGCACCACCACATCGACCGCTACGACTCGAACGACGACGTGAGCGGCGGCCACGGCCGGTGCCACGACGAGCCGGCGTTCACCGAGTCGCCGACGCCGGTGCCGTCCTCCCCGACGGCGCCCGGTAAGCCGACGACCGCACCGGTCGTCCCGGCCCTGCCGTCCGCTCCCTCCGTCCCCGGCAAGCCAACCCGCTGAGGCGGGCCGGCCGAGCAGGGGCTGGCCGAGCAGGGGCCAGCCGAGCGGGGGCGGGCCGAGCGGGGGCGGGCCGGCCGAGCAGGGGCGCCGGACCGCGGAGGTCAGTCCAGGACCGGGTCCAGTCCGAGGGCCCGGTCCTGCTCCGCCTCCCCCTCGCGGCGCACCAGGCGGAACCACATGAAGATGACGAAGCCCCCGAAGACGAACCACTCCAGGGTGTAGCCGAGGTTCTGGAACGCCCGCAGGGTGAGCCCGTCGCCGCCCTGCGGCTGGACCGTCGGCACCGGGGTCAGCCCGGCCGGCACCGCGTCGGCGGCGACCCAGCCGTCGTACCAGCCGTCGTACGCGAGCGCGTTGAGCAGCGCCGCCCGGTTGACCGTGCCGAGCTGACCGGCCGGCAGACCGCCCGCCACGGCGCCGTTGCTGCCACTGGACTCACCGGCCTGCAACCGCCCGGTGACGGTCACCTGGCCGGGAGGCGGCGGCGCGGCCGCGGACGCGCCCTCGGCGGGCGCACCGGGCGCCCAGCCGCGGACCACGGCGGCGAACCGGCCGTCGGCGGTGCGCAGCGGGGTGAGCACGTAGTAGCCCTGCTTGCCGTCGACCATCCGGTTCGGGACGAGGAGCTGATGCTCCGCGTCGTAGCTGCCGGTCACGGTGACGGGCTTGCCGACGGTCTCGGTGGTCACCTGCGGGGTGGCCTGGTTGAGCAGGTCGTCGATCGGCCGCACATCACTCGAAGCGGTGACGGTCTGCTTGGTCTCCTGGTGCGACGAGAACCGGTCCTCGAACCGGCCGAGCTGCCAGGAGCCCAGCCAGACGCACACCGCCACGGCCGCGACGGCCAGCGCGGTGCCGCCGAGCCAGCGCGGAGTCAGGAGGAACCGGTACACACCCCCACGGTAACCACTCCTCACACCCGTCCCGGCCGCAGGGGTCCGCCATCGGCCGCTCCGGACCGGCTGGTCGCCCGTCCGACCCTGCCCGCCCGGCCCCGACCGCCTCCCCTGACCACCCCCTGACCGCCCGCCGCCGGACCGCCCCCTGACCGCCGCCGGACCGCGAAACCCGTCAGCCCGCCGGGGGCGTGTCCGACGGCTGCGACGCCGGTGCGCCCACCGCCTGGACGCCGCCGCGGTACAGGGTGCCGGCGCAGGCCACGGGGAAGGTGGCGGTGGCAACGGCAGGGCTGCCGGGGGCGGGGGTGTGGGCGATGGTGGCGGTGGCCGGCGCGGTGGTGGGGTTGCCGGTCGGGGTGGCGGTGGGGCTGGGGGCGTTGGTGGGCCCGACGCTGGGGGACGAGCTGGCCTGGGGGTTGGTGCTGGGGACCGCCGAGGCGTCCGAGGCCGCCGGGGCGGCACCGGTGGCGGCGGCGGGTGCCTGGGAGGCCCCGGCGGCCTGGTTGGCGCCGCCCTGGCTGGTGGGGCCGGTGGTGGCGGTGCTGCCGCCGGAGGTGGGGCAGGTCCGGTCGGGGATCCAGTCGAACGACACCCGGTAGCCAGCCTGCGGGGCGAGGACGGGGGGCTCCGCGTCCATCGCGGGCAGGTCGCCGGCCGGGTCGCCGGCGGCGTGGTCGGCGGTGCGCACGCGGCTGCGGTCGGTCCCGCTCACCGCCGTGACGGCGACGGCGCCGGGGCCGCCGAGCCGGCAGCTGCGGCCGGAGACGTTGTACACGGTGAACGAGCCGTGGATCCGGCCGTCGGCGTCGGCCGGGCCGACCTGTGCGCCGCCCTGGCCGAGGTCGGCCCGGGTGCAGAGCGGGGTGATCGGGCTGTCGCCGGTACTGGCGGCGGGGGCGGCCGGGGCGGTGGTGCCATCGGCGCGGGTGGTGCTGGCGCCGGGGCTGGGTGAGGCGGTGGGGGTGCCGGAGGGTGACGCGGTGTCGCCGGTGCCGCTGGGGCCGGGCCGCGAGGGCGTGCCGGTGCCGGGGGCGCCGCCGGCCCTGGTGCCGGTCGGTGCGGCGGGGGCCGGGCTGCTGGCGTCGGCCGAGCCGGGGCCGCCGGACAGGCCCAGGTGCTCACCGTCGTGCAGGGCGGGCAGGGCGACGGCGACGGCGAGGGCGAGGGCGACGGCGCCGGTCCAGGCTCCGCGCCGGGCGGCCCGGCGGCGGGGTACGGCGTACCGGATCCGCGGCAGGCCGCCGGGTTCGGGCTGGATGCCGGCGACGGCGCCGCGCATCAGGTCGCGGACGCTTCGTTCCTCGGCGGAGAGCCCGTCGCCCTCACCGTCCGAGGGCCACCGCCCGGCGCCGTCAGCCATGCCCGGCCTCCATCTGGATGCGCAGGGCGGCGAGTCCGCGCGAGCCGTAGGCCTTCACCGATCCGAGCGAGATGCCGAGGGTCTCGGCGACCTGCGCCTCCGTCATGTCCACGAAGTAACGCAGCACCAGAACCTCCCGCTGACGGCGTTGCAGACCACGCAGCGCGGCCTTCAACTGGTCGCGCTCCAGCGCATCGTAAGCGCCTTCTTCTGCACTGGCCATGTCAGGCATGGGCTTGGGCAGCAGGCGCAGGCCGAGGATCCGTCGGCGCAGGGTCGAGCGGGACAGGTTGACGACGGTCTGCCGCAGGTAGGCCAGGGTCTTCTCGGGCTCGCGGACCCGGCGCCGGGCGGCGTGCACCCGGATGAACGCCTCCTGGACGACGTCCTCGCAGGTCGAGAGGTCGTCCAGGAGCAGCGCGGCGAGCCGCAGCAGGGAGCCGTAGTGGGCCTGGTAGGTCTCGGTGAGCAGGTCCTCGCTGGTACCCGCGTCGGTACCGGCACCGGAGCCCGCCGCACCGGGTGCGACCGCGGTCATCTGGTCGTCTTCCGGCCTACTCGCCGGCCACGGGGCGCGCGAGGGGAAGGCCACCACGGCTCTCGCCGGGATGCCCGCCCCTGCTCCCACCATCACGTTCGCCACGCCCGTTGGACACTCGATCCCCTGTCATGGTTGCCCAGCCCGGGGGCCATTCTTCCGCATCGGCGGAAGAGGCCTCCAGGGGATTCCATCGGGATTCCGGACAGATTGTGTCGAGGAGCGGACACGTCCTCCCCGGATCGGGGGCCGCGCGGGCCCGGGAGCGGGCGGCTCCAGGCCTTCCCGGGCCATCTCCCAGGCCTCCTACCAGGCCTCTTCCTGCGCCCTCTCCCAGGCCTCTTCCCGCGTCTCTCCCGGGCTTCCTGCCAGGCCTCTTCCCGCGCCTTCTCCTACGCCGCTCCCGGCGCGCCTTCCTGCGTCACCGTCAGCTCACCCGCCACCAGCTCCGCGATCTGCAGCAGGTTGAGCGCCGCACCCTTGCGCAGGTTGTCGCCGCAGAGGAAGAGGTCGAGCGCGGCCGGCTCGTCGAGGGCCCGGCGCACCCGTCCGACCCAGACCGGGTCCGTCCCGACCACGTCGTTCGGCGTGGGGAACTCGCCGGCCGCCGGATCGTCGTACAGCACGACCCCGGGGGCGTCGCGGAGGATCTGCTGCGCGTGCTCCTGGGTGACCTCGCGTTCGAAGAGCGCGTGCACGGCCAGCGCGTGGGTGCGGACGACCGGGATGCGGACGCAGGTCGCGGAGACCTTGAGGGCGGGCAGGCCGAGGATCTTGCGGGCCTCGGCACGGATGCCGACCTCCTCGGAGGACCAGCCGCCGTCCACCAGGGAGCCGGTCCAGGGCACCGCGTTGAGCGCGAGCGGGGCGGCGAACGGCCCGTGGTCGGCGATCACCGCGCGCAGGTCGCCGGCCTGTCGGCCGACCTCGGTGCCGGCCACCAGGGCGGTCTGCTCGCGCAGCGCCGCCTCGCCGATCCGGCCCTCGCCGGAGGCGGCCTGGTAGGAGGCGACGACGAGTTGAACGAGCCCGTACTCGGCGTGCAGGGCGCCGACGGCCGCGATCATCGCGAGGGTGGTGCTGGCGGGGCTGGCGACGATGCCGCGGGCGCGCAGCCGCAGCGCGGCCGCGTTGACCTCGGGGACGACCAGCGGCACGTCCTCGGCGGTGCGGAAGGCGGCGGAGTCGTCGACCACCACGACGCCCTTGGCGGCCGCGATCGGCGCCCACTGGGCGGAGACCTCGTCGGGGACGGCGAACACGGCGACGTCGATCCCCTCGAAGGCCTCCTCGGCCAGCGGGACGACCTCGACCGGCACCCCGCGCACGACCGGCTTGCGGCCGGCCGAACGCGGGGAGGCGACGAGTCGGATCTCGCCCCAGACGTCCTGGCGCA
The DNA here is from genome assembly GCF_040685395.1 of Kitasatospora sp. NPDC088779. Taxonomy (NCBI): domain Bacteria; kingdom Bacillati; phylum Actinomycetota; class Actinomycetes; order Kitasatosporales; family Streptomycetaceae; genus Kitasatospora; species Kitasatospora sp. NPDC088779. Next base: position 95,049 of record NZ_JBFBHW010000004.1, read on the forward strand.
GGGAGAGCAGGCCGAGCAGCACCTCGCCGACCGCGCCGGTGGCGCCGACGACGGCGAGGTTCGGCCGCCGGGTCATCGCCCGGTGCCTCCGTAGACGACGGCCTCGTCCGTCTCGCTGTCCAGTCCGAAGGCGCTGTGCACGGCGCGGACGGCCTCCGGCACGTCCTCGGCGCGGGTGACGACCGAGATGCGGATCTCCGAGGTGGAGATCAGCTCGATGTTGACGCCCGCGGCGGACAGCGCCTCGAAGAAGGCCGCCGTGACACCCGGGTTGGAGCGCATGCCCGCGCCGACCAGGGAGATCTTGCCGATCGCGTCGTCGTAGCGCAGCGACTCGTAGCCGATGCCCTCCTTGACCCGGCCGAGCGCGTCGATGGCCTTCTGGCCCTCCGCCTTGGGCAGGGTGAAGGAGATGTCGGTCAGCCCGGTCGACGCGGCGGAGACGTTCTGCACCACCATGTCGATGTTGACCTCGGCGTCCGCGATGGCGCGGAAGATGCGGGCCGCCTCGCCCGGCTTGTCGGGCACGCCGACGACCGTGACCTTGGCCTCGGACGTGTCGTGGGCGACTCCGGAGATGATGGCCTGCTCCATCTCGCCCCCTTCGGGCTTGTGCGGGTTCTCGTTGCTGACGATCGTCCCGGGAAGACCCGAGAAGGACGAGCGTACGTGAATCGGGATGTTGTAGCGCCGGGCGTACTCCACGCAGCGGTCGAGCAGCACCTTGGAGCCGGACGACGCCAGCTCCAGCATGTCCTCGTACGCGATCCAGTCGATCTTGCGGGCCTTCGCCACCACGCGCGGGTCGGCGGTGAACACGCCGTCCACGTCGGTGTAGATCTCGCAGACCTCGGCCTTGAGCGCGGCGGCGAGGGCGACGGCGGTGGTGTCCGAGCCGCCGCGGCCCAGCGTGGTGATGTCCTTGCTGGTCTGCGACACGCCCTGGAAGCCGGCCACGATCGCGATGTTGCCCTCGTCCAGGGCGGTGCGGATGCGACCAGGCGTCACGTCGATGATGCGCGCCTTGTTGTGGACGGAGTCGGTGATGACGCCGGCCTGGCTGCCCGTGAAGGACTGCGCCTCGTGCCCCAGCGATTTGATCGCCATGGCCAGCAGCGCCATGGAGATGCGCTCTCCAGCGGTCAGCAGCATGTCGAACTCACGGCCGGCAGGAAGCGGTGACACCTGCTCCGCGAGTTCGATGAGCTCGTCCGTCGTGTCGCCCATTGCGGACACCACGACGACGACCTCATGGCCGGCCTTCTTGGCATCAACGATTCGGCGGGCAACGCGCTTGATGCCTTCGGCATCCGCAACGGATGAGCCGCCGTACTTCTGCACGACAAGGCCCACGTGCGCTCCTCGACTTGTGTCGTCTTCCGGGGGCACCAGGCCCCCGCACCCCCGGGGAAAAGGGGCTGTGCGGTCGGCGCCAGTCTACCGAGCAGGGGTGCCACAACCGGCGCTTTCCATATGATGAGACGCCCGTTTCAGCAGGTGGTCGGCGAAACGGGCGGCACCACCGGCAGGTCTGCGGGCAATTCGCCACCGCCCCGAAGAATCGGCGGATCAACGGACGGTGATCCGGCGGGATTTCTTTTCCGCGCGGAATGCTGAGGCATTCGTCACAATCAGCCGACGACCGGCCGATGCCCGGCAGATGCCGGGCCGACGACCGCCGGGGGGCGCACCGAAAACCGGCGCGCGCCGGGGGCGACGTTCGGGCGTGCCGGAATCGCGCGGACGTGCCGGAATGGCACGGGCAGCGGAGGGCGGCGCTACCGCCCGAGGCCCAGCTCCGCCGCCATCAGGTCGCCGGCCTGCTGCTCCAGCTGCTCGTCGGTGAGCCCGTCGTCGTCGGTGTCGGCGCCGTCCGGCACCGCGCCGATCGGACTGTCCAGCCGGACGTGCGCGATCAGCGACTGCAGCGCCCGCAGCACCGCCGTGCAGGTCGTGCCCCAGTTGGAGAGGTACGAGAACTGCCACCACCACAGCGCCTCGCTGACCCGGCCCTCGCGGTAGTGGGTCAGCCCGTGCTGCAGCTCGCCGACCACGCCGGCCAGGTCGTCCGAGATCCGGAAGGCGTTCGGCTTCTCCGGCGGGCCGTACGGGTCGAAGACCTCGTGGTAGACGTCGATCGGCGCGAGCAGCTCGGCCAGTCGCTCGCGCAGCTGCTCGCCGTCCGGCTCCGGCCCCGCGTCGGGCTCGAAGCGGTCCTCCGGGACGACGTCCTCGATGGCGCCCAGCCGGCCACCGGCCAGCAGCACCTGCGAGACCTCCAGGAGCAGCAGCGAGACCGCGCTGCCCGGCTCGTCGCCCTTGGCGACCTCGGTGACGGCGAGCACGAAGCTCTCCACCGAGTCGGCGATCTGCACGGCGAAGTCGTCCGGCTCCGAACCGTGCGCGTGGATGTGCGGGGTGTGGCTCTGCGGCTCCCCGTGCGACTGTCCGGGGGCCGGCTGGTGGGCCTGCCCGTGGGACGGCTGGTGGGGCGTGTGGGGCTGCTGGTCGAGCGTCCGGTCAGACATCGAGAAGTCGTCTCCCTTCGAAGGCGCGACCGAGGGTGACCTCGTCCGCGTACTCCAGATCCCCGCCGACGGGCAGGCCGCTCGCCAGCCGGGTCACCTTCAGGCCCATCGGCTTGCAGAGCCGGGCCAGATAGGTGGCGGTCGCCTCCCCCTCCAGGTTGGGGTCGGTGGCCAGGATCAGCTCGGTGACCGTGCCGTCCGCGAGGCGCGCCAGCAGCTCGCGGATCCGCAGGTCGTCCGGGCCGACGCCCTCGATGGGGCTGATCGCGCCGCCCAGCACGTGGTAGCGGCCGCGGAACTCGCGGGTGCGCTCGATGGCGACGACGTCCTTGGACTCCTCGACCACGCAGATGACTCCGAGGTCGCGGCGCGGGTCCAGGCAGACCCGGCACTGTTCGGCCTCCGCGACGTTGCCGCAGACCGCGCAGAACCGGACCTTGTCCTTGACCTCCAGCAGCGCGTGCGCGAGGCGGCGCACGTCGGTCGGGTCGGACTGCAGGATGTGGAAGGCGATCCGCTGGGCGCTCTTGGGCCCGACGCCGGGCAGCCTGCCCAGTTCGTCGATCAGGTCCTGAACCACGCCCTCGTACAACGTCGCGCCTTCCCTCGGATGGTCGGTGGTGCTCCGGTGCCATCATCCAACGAATCGGGCGCCGGACACACCGCCCGACGCCCGACTCCCACATAAATCACATGGGTCCGTTGTCTGAACTTCAGAACTTCAGGACCTCAGACCTGCCTGGTCGGAGCCCCCGTCCGGGAGCTCCCCCAGGTCAGAACGGCAGACCGGGGATGCCCCCGCCCAGGCCCTGGGTCAGCGGGCCCATGCGCTCGGCCTGCATCTTCTGCGCCGACTGATTGGCGTCCCGCACGGCCGCCAGGACCAGGTCGGCCAGGGTCTCGGTGTCCTCCGGGTCGACGGCCGCCGGGGCGATGGTCAGCGCCACCAGCTCACCGGCACCGGTCACCGTGGCCTCGACCAGGCCACCGCCCGCCGAACCGCTCACCTTCGTCTCCGCCAGCTCCTGCTGCGCCTGCGCGAGATCCTGCTGCATCTTCTGCGCCTGCTTCAGCAGCTGCTGCATGTTGGGCTGGCCACCACCGGGGAACACGGCTCACTCCTCGCTTCGTGCTTGCTGTCCTGCGTCGCCGTCCTGCCTGCGGTCACGTCCGCTTGCAGTCCCGCTCGCGTCGTCACGGCCGAGCCTACGTGCTGCCGGGGCGGGCCGTCGCTCAGTTGCCGCGGTGGTGGATCTCCTCCAGAACCGTCGCGCCCAGCTCCCGGATGATCAGCTCCTGACCGGAGAACGCCTCCTCGTTGAGGTCCGGGTCGTCCTCCTCCGGGATGTCGTCCTCCGGCGCCACCGCGCGCACCGGACGGGCCGGCGGCGCGGCCACCGGCGGCGGGGCCTGGACCGGCGCGGGCGCCGGGGCGGCCTGCACCTGCGGGGACGGCTGCGACCGGACCGGCGCGGGCACCGGAGCCGGAGCCGGCACCGGCGGCGCGGCGGCCGCCGGACGGGCCGGGGCCCCCCAGCCGCCACCGCTCGGGGCGGCACCGCCCAGGCCACCGCCACCGATGGCCGTACCGCCACCGAGGGAACCGCCCCCGGACGGGTCGACGATGCACTCGATCCGCCAGTCCACACCCAGCGCGTCGGTCAGCGCCTGGCGCAGCACGTCGTCGCTGTTGCTGCCGACGAAGCTGTCCCGGGCGCCCGCGTTGATGAAGGACACCTGGAGCACGCTGCCGTCGAACCCGGCCACCTGGCCGTTCTGGCTGAGCAGGATCCAGGTGAAGCGGCGGCGGTTCTTCACCGCCTCCAGAATCTGCGGCCACAGCTGCCGGACCTGCGCCGCGCCCTGTTGCGCGGCGGCCGACGCCGGCTCGGCGGGCTGCCCGGCCGGGGCGGGCGCGGGCGCCGCGGGGGCAGGGGCGGGGGCGGACACCGGGGCCTCGACGGCCTCGGCGGCCTGGGCCGGCGGCTGCGGCGCGGGGGCCGCGGCCGGGGCCCCGCCCGCCGGCGGGAAGCTGCGCGGGATCGGCCAGGCACCCGGCGCGGGCCCGGCGGGCGCCGCGGGGGCTGCCGGTGCTGCCGGTGCGACTGGCGCAATCGGTACAGGGGCCGTCGCGACCGGCGCGGCCTGCACCGGGGCGGCCTCCGCCACCGGCGCCGGCGCCGGAACGGGCGCGGCCATGGGCGCCGCCACCGGCACCCCCACCGCCATCGGCGCGGCGAACCCGCCGGCCGCCGCCCGGCGCTCCAGCTTGTCCAGCCGCGCCTGCAACGACAGCTCGTCGCTGTACGCGCCCGGCAGCATCACCCGGGCGCAGATCAGCTCCAGCTGCAACCTCGGCGCCGCGTTGCCGCGCATCTCGGTCAGCCCGGTGTTGACGATGTCCGCCGCCCGGCTCAGCTCCGCCGAGCCGAACGCGTCCGCCTGCGCCTGCATGATCGCGACCCGGTCCGCCGGGGCGTCGATCAGCCCCTTCTCCCCCGCCTCCGGCACGGTGGCCAGGATCACCAGGTCGCGCAGCCGCTCCAGCAGGTCGGCGACGAAACGGCGCGGGTCGTGCCCGCCCTCGACCACCCGGTCGATCACCTGGAACACCGTCGCCCCGTCGTGCGCGGCGAAGGCGTCCACCACCTCGTCCAGCAGCGCCGAATCGGTGTACCCGAGCAGCGAGGTCGCCATCTGGTACGTCACGCCGCCCTCGGCGGCGCCGGCCAGCAACTGGTCCATGACCGACATCGAGTCACGCACCGACCCGGCCCCGGCCCGGACCACCAGCGGGAACACCGAGTCCTCGACCTGGATGCCCTCCCGGCCGCAGACCTCCGCCAGGTAGTCGCGCAGCGTGCCCGGCGGGACCAGCCGGAACGGGTAGTGGTGCGTCCGGGACCGGATCGTCCCGATCACCTTCTCCGGCTCCGTGGTCGCGAAGATGAACTTGAGGTGCTCCGGAGGCTCCTCGACCACCTTGAGCAGCGCGTTGAACCCGGCCGAGGTCACCATGTGCGCCTCGTCCAGGATGAAGATCTTGTAGCGGCTGTGGACCGGCGCGAAGAACGCCCGCTCCCGCAGCTCGCGCGCGTCGTCCACACCACCGTGCGAGGCCGCGTCGATCTCGATCACGTCGATCGAGCCGGGCCCGCCGGTCGCGAGGTCGCGACAGGACTGGCACTCCCCGCAGGGCGTCGGCGTCGGCCCCTGTTCACAGTTCAGACAGCGGGCCAGGATGCGCGCACTCGTCGTCTTCCCGCAGCCGCGCGGCCCGCTGAACAGGTACGCGTGGTTGACCCTGTTGTTACGCAGGGCCTGCTGGAGCGGAGCGGTCACGTGCTCCTGCCCGATGACCTCCGCGAAGGTCTCGGGGCGGTAGCGGCGGTACAGGGCTAGGGACACACCCCCGACGATATCGGGACGCGCCGACAAACGCGTCGCCCCTCGCCTCACCGCCGTCCCCCACCGCCCCCCGGCGACCGCCCGGGAACGCAAAGACCCCCCGTGCACCCGCCAGAGCCCTCTTACCCTTGCTGCCTTCCGGCCCTGGGGGGGTTCAGAGAGATAACGCCACACGAGGGGCTGACCCCCACACTACCGGATCCGGGCCCCGACGATCCACAGGCAACCCCACCCTCCCGCCTACGGGATCGCTGGTCGCGACCACCCCCGAACATGTACTAAGCTCTCCCACGGAGGATTCGCCTAGAGGCCTAGGGCGCACGCTTGGAAAGCGTGTTGGGGGCAACCCCTCACGAGTTCGAATCTCGTATCCTCCGCCGGCAGAAGGCCCGGACCGTTTCGACGGTCCGGGCCTTCGTCGTTCTGCCCGGCCTCGCTAGGCGCGGTCGATGAGGGCTTGGACGCCGTCGAAGATGCGGTCGAGGCCGAACTCCAGCGGGTCGACGGTCTCGGGGACGAAAGCGCCAGCGGCGATGGCGCGGATCAGGGTGGGAAAGCGGTCGGCATGCCGGTCGAGCAGTGCACCGCTGAGGCGGGCCCACTCCTGGCTGTGCTCCTCGTCGAAGTCGAGCTACTGCTGATGGGCGCCGACTCCGAGCCGCTTGCGCTCGAAGCCGTGACCATCGACGAACGGGCCGAGGGCATCACGTTCCACCTCCCGTTCTTCATCTTCCAGGGCGACGGCGACGTGCTCACCCAGCCCGCCCGGCCAAGCGCCTCTTCGACGTGACCGCCCCGGTCAAGACTTCGCACTCATCCGGGGCGCCGGCCACTTCGCGTCCTTCCGCCACCCCAACCAGGTTCCTCGACCTGAGCCCGGCGACAACCGTTGCGGGCCGCGGAAGCTCGCCGTTCCCCACCTGTTCCGGGCCTTTCATCGCGCTGAAGGCGAACGGCTGTGCCGCGCACGCTTCCTGTTTCGACCCAAGAGCCGCGTGACTATCCGTGTGGCTGGTCCACCGCCGGATCGGGTCTTGGGAGCCTCCGGATCCGCCTAGGATCCGAGATCTCAGCGGCTCCGGTCACGAAGATGGGCGATATGGGCAGCGTGTGGGTCAAAGGGCAGGAAGTCATCGAGTATATGAGCGAATTCGTCGGCTTCAAGCTCGGACTGACCGTCTCCGCAGAACAGCTCGCGCAGGCGGTGAGGACGCATGGTGCGCTGGAGCTATGGCCGGATGACCTCGAAGTCACCTACCGCTACCGGTCCGAAGCCATGGAGTACCTCGGCCACACGCTCCTCACCGCGTTCGGCGACCCGGATGCCGCCGACGTCCGGGACTCGCCCCTGGCGATCGCTCCTCTCCTGAAGGAGTTCGCGGATTTCGGCGATCTTGACGAAGCGCTCAAGTTCGTCATGAACGGCCTTCCGGAACTACCTCTGAACGATCAGGGAGACGCGCTGGATCCGGCCCCGCTCCTCGAAGAGGTATCCCGGCGGTGGGGGGTGGACGGAGTGGCAGTGGCCCTGCGGCTCATGGGAACCGTCAATGCGCGTCTCACATCCAACCTCTGGACCCGGGTTCGGCGGACGGAACACAGCTCCCGGGTCGACCTTCGCGATCTCTTCGACTCGGAGTCGCTGCCCCTGCCCCTGGGCGTGTTCATCGATCAGCGGTTCATCGACTACCTCGACGCCAACACCAAAGAGTTGGCTTGCATGCACTGGCGACAGTTCGAGGGACTCGTTGCAGAGAAGCTGCGCCGTGAAGGCCTGAAGGTAGGCCTTGGCCCCGGCCGCGCCGACGAGGGCGTGGACGTCCGCGCATGGGATCCTGACGCACCAGCGGATGCACCAGCGGTCCTACTGGTGCAGTGCAAGCGAACCCGCCAAAAGATCGAACGCGTGGTCGTCAAGGCGTTGGCTGCAGACGTGATCTTTGAAGGGGCTCGCCGGGGAATGGTGGCTACCACCTCCGCCTGGTCGCCAGGCGCTCGCTCCACGGTGGACGCGCGGAGCTACCCCGTAGACGAAGCGAACCAGGACACACTGATCGAGTGGCTTGCCCAGATGCGGACCCCTGGCGCAGGTCTCTGGCTACCAGAGGGGATCCGTCAGGTCCCCCGTGTATGAACCCGCGGGCCTACTGAACATGAGCTCCGAGCTGTGCAGGGACGACCCGCCGTGGTTCCAGTCCTGGCTGTCTTCACCCCCGTTCCGGCGAGGTTCGGAACACGTCCAGTAAGTCGTCTCCAACAGATCAGGGCGCCCACGTTCGCCGACAACGCCCAGACAAACATTGGGAAGGCGCGGCTGGGGCAGCTCCTCACGAATTCGAATCCCGCCCCCTGCCAACGTCGACCGGCCGGGGCCACGTTAAATCGCGCTGTTTCAGCCATGCGCCAACGGATTCTCTCCAACGGAACTCCCGGAATCTGGTGACGGCCTGGATTCGTTGGTCGCTCCACGCCGCGACGAGGTACCCCAGATCACGCTGGTCGTGTCGTGGTAGTCGTCCGCGATGTTCGGCCCCCCAATTCGGTCTGCGTCTGATGCCTGGCCGACGCGGTCATCGAGGTGCGGCCGATCTTGGTACCCAACTCGCGGATCCGGGCCGGTTCCCCCGGAGTCCGCGAGTCGAGAGTCCGTCTTCGGCTGTTCGGGCTTGTCGCGAGCGGGGTGTGTCGCAGCCGATGCCTCTTCTTCGAGCCGCGTCTCACCGGCCCACCGACCCGACAAGTGCTGTCGGATCCGTTCGGCCGCCACGACTCGGCCGGAGGCGTCCGTTGAGCGTGCGATCCGGTGCACAAGCACCTCCCGCTCGACAGATCCCTCCTCCAACCCGAGCTCCTCCAGCAGTTCGCGCACGCGTTCGACCACGGTCGAGTCCGGATCCACCAGTGACGGAGCAACGGAATCGACGGGGATCGTCTCTCCATCGCGCTCCTCAGCCGAGCACTCCGGACCACCCGATCCATACCCTGGGATGCCCGGCGCAGGTGTCGACTCGCAGGTGGGAAAACCGGCCACCAAACGTCGAAACGGTTCAGGCACCTCGGTGTCATTCGCAGCGGCGGACAACTGGGCGAGAGGCCCGATCATTTCCACTGCCTTCTCCACTTCATCCTCGTGACGCGTCAGCCACCACACCACCGCACTACCGGGGCTCTTCAGCACCTCCTCGCCGATATAGGACCGCCTGTTTCGCTCGTACTGCTGGTGTTGTTCCCAGGCGTCCTCTGTCTTGCGAAGCCTGGCCAACTTCTCCAGCCGGTCACGGTCAGACTGGTTCAGGGTCAACGTGGCATTGGTCGCCAGTGCGGTGAAGAGCCCCGACGCATCGACGGCCTCAGCACCCAGCGATCCGACCAACCGGTATCGGGCGGCGTCCCAGTGGTAGGGGTGTTCCTGACTGGTGATGAGCTGCGCCCGCTTCAGTACAGCCGACACGGCAAGGTTTCCCAGGCTGGCGTGTGGGAGGTCCGGATGACTTCGCGTCGGCCGCCAACGCACAGTGGCAGAGAACACGAAGTCGTAGTCAGGTAGCGCACTCGGAAGGGTCAGACCATCCACGTGGGTTTCTTGAAGCGGCTCTGCGGGAGGATTTGGCCTGATGTACAACGGCTCCGACAGCGGCTCTGCCACGGGTGAATGGCGTGGACTCTGACGCACCACCAACAAACCCAGGCCAGCTGCCACGGTCAGCGCAAGAAAGATGCCCACCCAGGCCGGCCAGTTGAACAGCCGACCGACCAGAGCAGGAACCGATGCACAGACGAAGACGAGGAAGACGGGTAGGGCCTTGTTTCGGTAATTCATCGAGGCTCCCTCTCTGGTACGCCAGGACGACTATCAAGGGTCTCAATGCCCTGAGCGAAGTCGATCTTCTGCCAAAACCGGTAGGCGGTCGCCTTCCGAGAGTCCGAGGACCCATTCGGAGCCGAAGTCTCTGCCACGGCCCAGTCGCGAGTGATCAGGTAGAGGTGGTTCAGAACGGACTGGCGGCCCTCGGCGGCCTGAAGCACAACGTCCAATGCATTCCGCCATCCGCGCGCGCCGTCTGCCGCGGTCAACCACTGGTGTGCTGTGGGCGCCCAGCTGTCAGTGGGCAAGGCCAGCACTGCCTGCCAGCTGGCACGAAGGGCCTGCCACGGCGGTGGGAACAGGATCCCGGCCGGCTTGAGGAGTGCGAGAAGCAGCGTCAGGTTGGGAGTCGGCGACGTACCTGACCGGGCGAGCAACCGGTCGATCAGTTGCTCGTAGAGGCGCCGGTCCGCCCTGGCCAGCTCCAGGAGTTCCGCCCGAGCGACATCGATCTCCTCACCGCCGGACCGCAACGCCAAGTGATGGAGCCGCACTACTGCCTGATCGGGGTGGCTGGCGCCGATGACGTGGCGGCACAGGCCAGTCAGCACGCGTAGAAGATCTGGAGAGAGCCTTGGCCCGACCGCCCAGTCGTAGATCTTCGAACGGATCCTGGCGCCGTACCGTTCGTGATTGAGTCCCTGCTCAAGGAGGGCCGCCGCCTCAGCGTTCCACCGTCTGGAGGTACCGGATCGTGTCCAGAGTTCAGCCAGAGTGGAGAGGTCGCCAGGTCGTCCCGCAGCGAGTGACTGCTCTGCGAAACGCACAACCAGGTTCGTCCGGTCGTCGCCCGTAAGTTCCGGCAACGCGACTGACCGGCCGACCCAGTCCCGCAAGTTTTGTCGCAGGTCCGGGAAGTTGACCCAGAAGTGGTTTCGTACAGCGCCATCGTATGCGAGCCGCTCGAAGCGGACCCGGCCGTCGTGGTCGCGCCGAATATGCAACGACGTCAGCTGCTCGCCCAAGTCGGCCTGAGCCAGTCGGGGTGTCTCATCACCGTTGTGCCGCAGCTCGGCCAGTAGGCTGGCTGCACTGTGGAAGACAGCGTCAGCGGTGGCACCGTTGAGCATGGCCGCGGTGAGTAGCAACGCCCGCTCCTTCACCGTGCGGTGGGCACTCACCTGCCTGGCCACCTCGCCCGTCCAATTGGTGACTACGGCAACCGCCTCGTCCCGCCAGGCAGAGAAGTCGGAGCCGTAGGCGCCACTGTCCCGCGCACGGCACACCATCTCCGCGAACCTGGCCAGCTCACGCATAGGTGACTCGTGAAGCAGGTGTTTCAGCTCCGGTACGCTCAAATGTTCAGGCACGAAGTCGATGCCGCCCACTCGGAGGTAGCGGCTGAGCACCGCAGGCCCGTGAGGTCGTCCTACATGCACGACGAGCGGCGCGAACTCGGCATCCAGCAGATAGCCGAGACCGGCTGGCAGAACGACGACCATGCGTGCGGCGTTCTGTTCAACAACCGCCCGGTAAGAGGTCAGAACGCGCTGAGCGCCCAGGTAGGCGTCGTCGGGCGTACTGGACAGGTCGAGAAGGAAGCGGTCGTCCGGTGCGATATCCAGGCCGCTTTCCTCGCGTTCCACCGACAGTTCTTCGAACCTCCCCGCTGGCAGGTCGAGTTGGTGCAACAGCATGGTGGCGGCGGCACGGCGACCGCTGCCTTCCGGGCCGTCCAAGAGGACAACGGAACCGGGGGTGGCCAGCCTCTCCACGGCGGTGCCGTAGCGATCCGGCGGCACGAACCAGCGGCTGAGTCGCAACCGGTGCTGGTGAGCGATCACCAGCGGATTGGTGCCCGTTCTGACCAGTCGATCGGACGTCGCGGTAGTGTGCCAGAAGTTGTACTGCGGTCCGCTTCCGCTGTGGAGCGGTCCCTGTGAGTCGTTGACCCAGCTGTAGGCCCCTTCGCTCACCTGTCTCCGTCCTCAGGGCAGCGACTGTTGTCGATGTTGGTACGGACGGTGCCGGAGTGCTTGCCGGCGATGTAGTTGACACCCATCCCGTCGCCGGAGAACCGCGGGGCCGTGTACTGGTGTCCGCTGCCCGTGTGCACCGGACCGCTCGGTTCACTGACAAAGGTTCCAGAGAAGCCCCCGGTCAGATTGCCGATACCGCCACGCTGCCTGCTGCGGATCTCGCGGGCACGGATCTGGATACCCGCCGATCGGATCTCGCCATCATCCGTGTCATCCAACCGCCGCTGATCGTGGCCGACGCCCAGGCGGTCGGCAGCGGCCAGCTGCGGAACGAGGGCGGCCAAGTCGTTCCCGATGCGGGTGAGGTCAGCTTCCGCATTTCGCAGGTCCAGTCGCCTGTACTGATGGTCCGCCAATCCGGACAGCACGAGGGGCAGGTCCGCGCGCTTCAAGCGAGGCGCGCGATCAACCAAGACAGGGACGATCAGAGCACCGGACTCGAACGCCTCGATGATCTCCCTGCGAGTCCAGTCCTCAGGGTTGTCAAGCGCCCGGCTTCCGTCCGCGCTCGACGCTTCCATCCAGCGCAGACCGATTACGGGCAACAGAACGCTACTGCGTCGAACGGCGGTGATCAGTGCCTGCGGAAATTTCTGACCTGCTTCGATCGACTTACTGGCCCGGAATACCCGATCGCTGCCGAAGCGCCGGGAGAGCTCCCGTTCGAGCAACGTGGCGGTGCCTTCCTCGTCTCCGGTACGGTAGTTGATAAAGATGTCAGGCATGGCGGATCTCCTCCCCGGAGGTACGTCTTTGGGTCCAGCAACGGAACGGCCGCGCCGGCCTGCCGGTTACGCAGGCACGAGTCCCCGCTGCAGCGGCCGAACCGTTTGATGTGCTGTCAGGCTTGAATGGTGTGCAGTGCCCTGGCCAGGGCGGGTTGGAGATCACGCACGGATCGGTTGGTGCGAAATCGCGCCAACTCCCTGGCCAGCCGCCGAAGGTCCGCGGTCACCGTGGCGGAGCGCACGGCGATGACCATGTCGAGCAGTTCACCCGCGATTTCACAGGAGTGCTCGATTTCGCCGGCCGCAGCGTGTGCCAGCGCCCGTCGCAGGCCGTACCTGGCCCGGGTGCGAAGTGCCTGTGGCGCAATGCCCAGGCACTCCCGATCGAAGACCTCAGCGGCCTCCCGGGGACGTCCTAGATCGAACAAGCACCAGCCGGTCACCATGGCCGCCGGATCCGTCAAATGGGAGGTGCCGATTACCGGTCCGGTGCCGGTCCTGCCTGAGGCCGAGTCGAGCAGGTGCCGAGCCCGGTCAAGACTCCGCATGCAAGAGTGCTCGTCCCCGATCAGGGCATGTCCCTGCGCCTCGCGCTGGGCAGCCAGCCCCCGGATCCGGAATGGCAGTCGGCTCTCCTGCGCCCGGCTCGCGAGGGCGATGGTCTGCTCGGCATCAGCGTCGTAGAAGGTGACGAGCGCACGCCGGACGAGAGCGTAGAAGGCCAGGTCACGATCACCCCCTGCCTGCGCGAGTTCGACGGCGCTGGCGGTCCAGCCGAGGGCCGACTCGTTGTCGCCGGCCTCCTGCGCCATCCAACCCGTGAAGTCGGCGAAGTGGGCGGCAAGCACAAAGAGCCGTGCTCCGTCGCGCGAGCCGCTCGTAACAGCGAGCTTGGTAACAGTGCGGGTTTGGGCCTCGAGCAGGTCGAGAAGAGCGGTCGGCTCGGTAACCTGGCCTAGCTGTCGCATCTGGTCAAGCTGCGCTAGAAACGGCCCGGTGAGTGACACGCCTTCTGGTCGGTCTACCCGTTCACCGTCCACCGAACCGAAGCCGATCAGTGATGCCGCTCCAACCGTGAGCGGGCTGCGGCGTGCCATCGACTTGCCTGCCCTGCGCATCCGTTCAACGCGCTTGGACGGGTAACGACCGACCAACCTCTGCAAGCGCCCGCCTGCTCCGAACAACGTGTCGCAGCGTCGGGCCAAGTCCATGGAAGGTCGTTTCTCGCCGCGTTCGATTCGGCTGAGGTGGCTCCTGCTGTAGTTGACCTCTTGGGCAAGATCCCCAAGGGTGAATCCGGCCTCGCCTCGCAGTCGGCGCAGTTCCCAGCCGAATCCTAAGGGCATGGCCATGCCAAGCACCTCCATGGTGATGTCTGAAACTGAGCAATCCCGGTGAGTGGTCGGAGCGCCCCGCCGCTCCGAAAAGGATTTTGGCACGCGCCATGCCCGCCAAGGGGCGATCCGGCCGAGTTGCCCGTTGCCTCTTCCGATCGCCGCTGCATGCACTGACCGGCCCGGAGACGGACCGCGAGAGTCGGAAGTCGAGGACCACGCCGCCGACCACCGCCACGCACCTCCGGCAGTCGCCGAGCAATGGCGGACAGATTCGCGTCTGCCCCGCAGGCCACGAACACCGGACTCGGGCACACTCGGGCCGAATCGCCGTCCTCGACCCGTGCACCGAGGCGACACCTCGCGCCGCCTCCTCTCGACTGCCAACAGGCGGCGAGCGCGAGAAGATGGAATTAATAGCAACTCAATCACCAATCTAGTCCAGGTTAGTACATGGACACATGGAGACACGACGTGCAAGTATCTGTCCTGCCGCCAGACAGGCGACACGCAGGAGGGGAAGAAACATGACGCAGGACAACCAGCAGTTCATCTCGGTGCCGGTGCCGGCTCAGTACGTCACGCAGGTGTACGCGTTCCTCGCGGAGCTCTCGGGAGCCGCTGCGGGGCCCGCGGTGGCGGCGCCGGCCGAGGGGGGTCCGCAGGAGGACGGCGAGTGGCCGTTCGTCGAGTGGACCGTGCAGGATCTGCGCCGGCTGACGGCCGATCCGCTGGACTCGGTGCAGGCGGTGACCGGGGTGCTCGACATCCTGGCGAAGCAGCCCGGCGAGCGGGTGAGTTACACGTCCCTGGTCGAGCTGCTCGACGTGGACCGGAAGCGGCTGCGCGGCGTGCTGTCCGCGTTCACCCGGGTCGTGCACAAGCACTACGGCCGACGGAACTGGCCGATGAGCTGGGTGGAGGCGCTCAGTGACGGCGCCGAGTTCAAGTCGGAGTTCTTCTACACGGTGAGCGAGACCACCGCCAACCGGTGGCGGGCGGTCCGCGCGCAGGGCTGACGGCGCTCAGGACTGACGGCGCTCAGGACTGACGGCGCGCAGCCGGTTCGAGGCGGACGCCGCGGTCAGGCCGCGGTGTCCAGCCGCCGGCGCTGGTCCTCGTCGAGCACCAGGTCCAGGGCGGCCAGGCTCTCGTCCAGCTGGGCGACGGAGCTGGCGCCCACGACCGGGATCGTCGGCACCGGGTGGCCCAGCAGCCACGCGAGCACCACCTGGTTGACGGTGGCCCCGGCCTCCTTCGCCACCTCGGCCAGGGCGGCCAACTGGGCCTGCACCACCGGCCACCGGTACTTCTCGGACAGCGGCCGGTCGGGCCGGCAGTACGCGCCGCCGAGCAGTGGGGAGTACGCCAGCAGCAACAGCTCCGGCCGCCGCGCGACGTACGACAGCAGCTCCTCGTCGGCGTGCTTCTGGATGCCGAAGTCCGCGTCCGGCCGCGGCCGGAGGTAGCTGTGGCGCTGCTGGACGCACCGGTAGCCCGGCCAACTCCGCTGCTCGGCGAGCTCGTTGGCGGCGGCCAGGTCCGCGGCGCTGTGGTTGCTGCAGCCGAGCCGGCCGGCCTTTCCGTCGGCCACCAGCTCGGCGAAGGCGCCGAGGGTCTCCTCGACCGGGGTGGACGGGTCCGTCACGTGGGCGTAGTAGACGTCCACGCGGTCGGTGCCGAGCCGGCGCAGGCTGCCCTCGGCCGCGTTGCGCAGCGCGGCGGCGGACAGCCCCTCCATGTGCGCGGGGAAGGGGAGTTCGGGCACCGGGCGGGCTCCCGCCTTGGTGGCGAGCACCAGTTCGTCGCGGTTGCGCCGGCGGGCGATCCAGCGGCCGAGCAGTTCCTCGCTCTCGTACCCCGTCCCGCCGGGGGCCCAGAAGGCGTAGTTGTTCGAGGTGTCGACGAAGGTCCCGCCGGCCTCGGTGAACCGGTCCAGGATCGCCGTCGCGGTCTGCTCGTCCACGGTGGTGCCGAAGGTCATGGCGCCGAGGCACAGCGCACTGGCCTTCGGTCCGTCAACTCCGAGACTGCGGTACAGCATCAGTCATCCCTCCCAGGGGGTCGTCGGCAACGGTGGTGCGCGCCGGGATCGGGTCACCGGAATCATTACCCCGGCCGTGCCCGACTCGACCAGTGTGCGGACCGGCCGGGAGACCGTCCGATTCGTTCAAGACGGGGCGTCCGGGCGCCGCCTACCGTGACGGGCATGAACAGCACACCAGCACCGCAGTTCGCCGTCGTGGGCCTCGCCGTCTCGGACCTGGCCGCCTCGATCGCCTTCTACCGGCGGCTCGGACTCGCGTTCCCCGACGGGGCCGAGCAGGAGCCGCACGTCGAGGCCGTGCTGCCGGGCGGGCTGCGCCTGGCCCTCGACCCCGACTCCACCATCCGCTCGTTCCACCCGGACTGGCGTCCGCCGGCGGGCGGCGGCCGGACGGCACTGGCGTTCCGGTGCGCCGACCCCGCCCAGGTGGACGCGGTCTACGAGGACCTGGTCGGCGCCGGGTACCACGGCGAGCTGAAGCCGTGGGACGCCTTCTGGGGCCAGCGGTACGCCGTGGTGCACGACCCGGACGGCAACGGCGTCGACCTGTTCGCGCCGCTGCCGGACGCCGCGGACTGAGTCAACGGGGCAGCAGGACGGTCGCCGACACTCCCGCCAACTCCCGTACGTCACGCGCCAGATGGGCCTGGTCGGCGTAGCCCGTCCGGGCCGCCGTCTCGGCGAGGGGCACGCCGGAGCGGGCCAGCGCGAGGGCGCGCTGCAAGCGGAGGATCCGGGCCAGGGTCTTGGGGCCGTAACCGAAGGCGGTCAGTGAGCGGCGGTGCAGTTGCCGCGCGCCGAGGCCGACCGCCTCGGCGGTCGCCGCGACCGAGCGGCCGGCCGCCAGGGCATCGGCGACCGCCCGGACGAGCGGGTCCACCGGCCGCGCGTCGGCCGCCAGGCGCAGCGCCAACTCCTCCAGGGCCACGGCCGGGTCGGGCGCCGCGTCGATGCGTCCGGTACGGCGGCGCACCTCGGCGCCGGGCCGGAGGTCCGCCAGGTCGACCCGCCGGTCGCGCAGTTCGTACGCGGGCACGCCCAGCAGGGCGGGGGCGGCGCCGGGCGGGAGGCGGACTCCCGCCCACGGGCCGCGCAGCCCCGGTCCGAGCTGGAAGGCGCGGGTGTCCGGCCCGGCGACGAGGAGCCGGCCCTCGGTCCAGAGCAGGTCCATGCAGCCGTCGGGCAGGACGAGTCCGGCCGCGCCGCCGCCCGTGCTCCCGACGGCCCGGCGCCTCCACACGACCGCTCCCGGCAGCCTCGACGCCCACTCCGCGTACTCGGGGGACATGGGGCCCAGGCTACGCACCGCCGCCGGGGGTCGCCGGGGGGCGGCGACACACCGGCGGCACGCCGACGGCCCCGGCCGCACGGGGCGGGCAGGGCCGGGGCGGGCAGGGCAAGGCAGGGCGAGCAGGCTCAGCCCACCCGCTGGACGACCTCCGCCTCCGCCTCCGCCTCCGCCGCGTCCTCGACCGGGCCCGCCACCGGAGCGGCCTTCCGGCCGTCCCGCATCAGCACCAGCGTCAGCCCCGCGGCCGCCAGGACGGAGATCCCGCCCGCCGTGAAGGTGACGGAGGCCGCGGTGTTGAACGCGTCGCGGGCGGCGGCGGCCAGTCCGCCGTCCCCGGTGCTCGCGGCGAGGGCGAGCGCGTCGGTGATCGCGTGCTTCCCCGCCGTGGGCGCGTCGGTGGGCATCGCGCCGGTGTAGGTGCTGGACAGGACGGCGCCGAGGATGGCCACGCCCAGCGCGGAACCGGACTGCTGGATGGTGTCGTTGAGCGCGGAGCCGACGCCGGCGTGCTCGCCGGGGATCGCGCCCATCAGCGCGTTGGACGCGGCCGGCATCCCGAGGCCGGAGCCGGCGCCCAGCACCAGCATGGCCAGGGCGACCTTGACGAAGCCGTCGCCGACCGAGAGCGTGGCCAGCAGCCCGAACCCGGCCGCGATGACCAGCATGCCGACCGAGGTCAGCACCCGCGGGGCGACCTTCCTGCCGAGCGCGGCACCGACGGCGTTGAACACCAGCGAGGCGACGGCCAGCGGGATGAACGCCAGGCCGGTGTCGGTGGGCGAGAACTTCAGCACGAACTGCAGGTACTGGGTGAGGACCAGCATCAGGCCGCCGGTGGCGAAGGTCAGCAGGACGAGCGAGAAGCTGGCGCCGGTGAACACCCGGTTGCGGAACAGCCCGAGCGGGACCATCGGCGAGTCGGTCCGGACCTGGCGGACGGCGAACCCGGCCAGCGCGAGCACCCCGACGGCGAGCGTGCCGAGCGTGCCGGGGCTGGTGATGCCGTCCCGGGGCAACACGATGATCGACCAGACCAGCGCGGTCATCCCGGCCATCGAGAGCACCATGCCGGGCAGGTCGGGCCGACGCCACGGCCCCTTGGACTCCGGCATCAGCACGACCGCCGCGATGATGGCGACCGCCGCGACCGGCACGTTGAGCAGGAAGACCGCGCCCCACCAGAAGTGCGCGATCAGCGCACCGCCGAGCACCGGCCCGCCGACCAGGCCGATCATGGCCACCGCGCTCCAGGCGGCGATCGCCTTGGGCCGTTCCTCGTCGTCGAAGACGGTGATCAGGATGGAGAGCGTGCTCGGCATGACCAGGGCTCCGCCCACCCCCATCAGCACGCGTCCGGCTATGAGTTGGCCGGGGCTGTCGGCGACGGCCGCGACCAGGGAGGCGGCGCCGAACAGCACCAGCCCGATGATCATCACCTTCCGCCGGCCGAACCGGTCGGAGAGGCTGCCCGAGGTGAGCAGCAGCCCGGCGAAGACCAGGATGTACGAGTCGATGATCCACTGGATGTCCTGGGCCCCGGCCTTGAGGTCCTCCGCGATCGGCGGGATGGACACCGTGAGCACCATGTTGTCGACCACCAGCACCAGGCTGCTGAGACAGAGCACGACCAGGATGAGCCAGCGACGCGGCTGACGGTCCACCGCGGTCCCCCTTCGAAGTGAGCGCGCCGGCCGCAGCCGGACGGAAGTCGTCGCGGGCACGCCGCACCCCGTCCCCACGGGGGCGGCGCGCTCCGCTCCGCACACTGTACGGAGACCGCACACTGTTCGCAAAGCCGAACAGTGTGCGGTGCGGCTTATGCTGAACGGAACAGCCGAGCCGAGCACAGGCGGGCGAAGACCGAGAGGAGGGCCGGATGACGGCCAGGTCGAAGGGCGTGCCCGGGACACCGTGGAGCCGCCCCGAGCGCCCCCGGCGCGAGCAGCCCGCGCTCAGCCGGACCCAGATCGTCGCGGAGGCCCTCGCCATCCTGGACGGCGACGGCATCGAGGCCCTGAGCATGCGCAAGCTCGGCGCCCGCCTCAACGCCGGCGCCACCTCGATGTACACCCACGTCGCCAACAAGGACGAACTGCTCGCCCTGGTCGTCGACGAGGTGTTCGGCAAGATCTGGATCCCCACGGTCACCGACACGGACCCGGCGGACTGGCGCACCACCCTCGCCGAGTGCGCGGCCAGCACGCGTGAGGTCGTCCTGCGCCACCCGTGGATGGTGTCGGTGATCGGCGACCTGGGGCTGGTCTACTTCGGGCCCAACTGGATGCGCCTCTCCGAGGCCCTGCTCACCTTCCTGGATGCGGCCGGCTTCACCCCGACGGAGGCCAACGACGCGATGGGGGCCCTGCTCGGCTACGTCATCGGGACGGCCAGCGTGGAGGCCTCCTGGCTGAGCGCGCTGGCCCGGCAGGGCCGGGACGAGCAGGGCTGGATGGACGAGCTCGTGCCCGCCGTCATCGAGGCCACCCGGGACTTCCCGCGCCTGCACCACCTCTACACCACCGAGGTCGGCTCAGCGACCGACGGCGGCCGCGACAGCGGCTTCACCAACGGCGTCCGACTGATCCTGGCCGGCATCGAGGCCACCCGGCAGGACCGACCCGACAGATGACGCACCGTCACTTTCCGCTCAGCTCCTGGACCTCGGCGTAGCCCGGCACCGGACCGACCTCATCGCCCGCACCGACGGCCGCCGCCGTGGCCACCGCCGCCGCCAGCGCGGAGCGGTACAGCAGCGAGCCGAGGCTGACCCGGGCCACCCCCAGCGCGGCAAGCTCGGCGAAGCCCGGACCGGTCGGCGTCCAGAGGACGTTGAGCGGGGCGGCCAGCCGTTCGACCAGCGCCACGATGGCGGCCGGATCGGCCAGCCCCGGGACGAACACGCCGTCCGCGCCCGCCTGTTGATAGGCCTCCAGGCGGCGGACCGTCTCCGGCCCGGGGTCGTGGCGCCCGGCCCAGCAGGTGTCGGTACGGGCGTTCACGAAGAGCTCCGGCACGGCCGCCTTCACCGCCGCGATCTTCGCCGCGAGGACGGCGGACGGCGCCAGGGTGCCGTCCGCCCGGCCGTCCTCCAGGTTGATGCCGACCACCCCGGCCTGCGCCAACTCGACGGCCAGGCAGGCGACTTCCTCCGGATCATCACTGAACCCGGACTCGGCGTCCACGCTCAGCAGGAACCCGCTACGGCCCAGCCGGCGGGCCAGCCGCACGGTCTCCGCGCGGGTGACGGCCACGCCGTCGGGCAGGCCGGCGGCGGCCGCCACGCCCAGGCTGGTGGTGCCGATCGCGGCGTAGCCCTCGGCGGCGAGGACCACGGCCGAGGCGTGGTCCCAGGCGTTCGGCAGCAGCAGCGGCCGGCCGGGGCGGTGGTGCAGGGCGGCGAAGGGGGTCATCGGGTCACCTCCGGGGAGCGGTCGCCGACGGCGCCCGCGCAGAACGCGGACCCGACGACGTGGTGGACGAGTCGGCGCAAGCCCCAGCCGGTGCCCGGCGAGTCGTCCAGGGCTGCGGTCACCTCGCCGCAGCGGGAGAACACCGTGGGATCGCCCATACCGGCCATCCTGGCTCCGGCTCGTTTCGGCCCGCGCCGAACCGTGCCGCCCCCGACCGCCCCGCCCCGCGACGCCGACGGTTCGGCCCGCGCCAAACTGCGCCGCCCCCGACCGTCCCACCCCGCGACGCCGACGGTTCGGCCCGCGCCGAACCGTGCCGGGGCGACCATGGAGGCATGTCGCTCGCCGCCTTCGCCGCCCTGCTCGCCGACCCCACCCGCGCCGCGTTCTGCACCGCACTGCTCGACGGCCGCGCCTGGACGGCCGGCGAACTGGCCCGGCACGCGGGCGTCGCGCCGTCCACGGCCAGCGAGCACCTGTCGCGGCTGATCGCCGGCGGGCTGCTGGCCGAGGAGCGGCAGGGGCGGCACCGGTACGTCCGGCTGGCCACCCCGGAGGTCGCCACCCTGATCGAGGACCTCACCGCCTTCGCCGGCCAGGGTGACCGGCCCACCCCGCACGGCCTGCGCGAGGCCACCCGGCAGAGCGCCGAGGCCCGCGCCCGCACCTGCTACGACCACCTGGCCGGCCGCCTCGGCGTGGCCGTCGCGGACGCGCTGCTCGCCCGCGGCCTGCTCACCGACGACGCCGGGCTCGCCGTCACCGGGCGCGGCCGGGCCTGGCTGGCCGCGCAGGCGATCGAGCTGCCCGAGCGGGCGGGCCGCCGGGGCGGGCGGCCGGTGGTGCGCAGCTGCCTGGACTGGACGGAGCGCCGCAGCCATCTCGGCGGGGCGCTGGGCGCGGCGCTCTGCCGGACGGCGCTGGACCGGTCCTGGGTGGAGCGGATCGGCTCCGGTCGTGCCCTGCGGGTCACCCCGGACGGCGACCGCGCACTGCGCGAGCTGCTCGGCGTCGAGCTCTGAGCGATCGGGCCGCAGGGGCGGGCCTCGGCATCAGCCGGACCTCAGGACCGGACGCTCCTCGGCCCCGGACACCCCTCGGCCCCGGGCGACCTCAGCCGTCGACTTCGCCCCGTCCAGCGCGGCAGATCGCGGTGTCCGTCCAGCGGCTCGACGAGTTCCTCCCGCTCCCCCTCAGGCGTCCGCAACCTCGGGCGGCTCGCCCGAGGTCCGGCCGAGGTCGATGATCCCGAAGGCCGCGCCCTGCTGGTCGCCGACAGCGGCGAACCGGCCGAACGGGCTGTCCATCGGCCCGAAGTGCACCGTGCCGCCGCGCGCCCGCAGCCGTTCGAGCGCGGCGTCGGTGTCGTCGACCGCGAAGTACACGCTCACGTACGAGGGCGCCTCGGGTGGCAGGAAGTCGCCCTCTGCCCCCATCCGGCCCAGCACGGGGCGGCCGTCGACCTGGAACATCCGGTAGTCGAAGTCCTCGGCGTCCATCCGCTTCACGCCGAACGGGAAGACCGCGGGGAAGAACGCGTCCGCCTTCGCGGGCTCGCGGGTCACCACCTCGGCCCAGCTGTACGCGCCGGGCTCGCCCTGCTTCTCGAAGCCCTGGTGGCGGTCGCCCTGCCAGACGCCGAACACGACCCCGCCCGGGTCCCTGGCGATCACCATGGTGCCGAAGTCGCCGATCTGCATCGGCCCCATGACCACCTCGCCGCCGTTGGCGCGGATCCGCCCGGCGGTGGCGGCGGCGTCCGGCGAGGCGAGGTACAGGCACCAGGCGGACTGCGCCTGCGCGCCGGGCATCGACGGCACGATCGCGGCGACCGCCTTGCCGTCCGAGTACGCCTGCGTGTAGTTGCCGTACTCCGACGAGCTCTCGCCGAAGGTCCAGCCCAGGACGTCACCGTAGAACGCCTTCGCGCCCTCCGGATCGGTGAACATCGCGTCGACCCAACAGGGCGTGCCCTCAGGTGGCGCTGCCATCTCTTCCGCCCTCTCGCCTGGCGACGTGCGCCCGCGATCCGGAGCGCACCCGGCCCCCGTCCGGCCACCCTAGCCAGTACCGGGCGCACCCGCGCGGGATCGGCCCGCACGGGTGCGCCGTGGGCTGGTCCGCCCGCCGGTCAGCCCAGGGCCGCCACCCCGGCGGCCGGGGCCGCACCGGCTCGCGGCAGGCGCAGCGAGGCCGTGCCCAGGCCGGTCGGGCCGACCGGGAAGGCGGCGGGCCCGGGCAGTTCCTTCACCGCCGCCCCCGCCTTGAGCTCCCGCTCCGCGCCGAAGTGCCGCAGCAGGTCCTCCTCGCGGTACCGGCGGCAGTCCCGGTGCCAGACCAGGATGCCCGCGAGCCAGTTCTCCAGCTCCTCCACGTACCCGTCCAGCAGCTCCCTCGCCTCCGGCTCCAGCGCGAAGTCGTCGTACAGGACGGGGAGTTCCTTCCCCGCGACGTGCTGGAACTGGTCCAGCCGGGAGTGCATCAGGTCGTCGACGATCCGGACCGCCGACGGGTAGTCGCAGTTGAAGAAGTTCTGCACCACCAGGACGGCGTTGTGCACCTCGCCCTCGTACTCGATCTCCTTCTGGTACGAGAACAGGTCGTTCATCATGCACGCGTAGTCCGCGGCCGAGTTCTCCAGCGAGCGCATCGAGCCGTGCTCGTACACCGCGGGCGGCACGACCTGGCCGTGGGCGAGCCGGCACAGGCTCATGGTGAGGTCGGAGCCGAAGGTGGCGCGGCGCATCTCCAGGTAGTCCACCGGGTCCGGGATCCGGTTCTGCACCTGGTTGTTGAGCTCCCAGATCCAGCTCGCGGTCATGTCCTCGACGGTCTGGCGGAACTTCCGCCGGGCGTCGGCCGTCATCGGGCCGGCGGTGCGCTCCCAGATGTCGGCGAGGCCGCGTTCCAGGGCGTTGGCGGGCTCGGGCGCGGGGCTGCCGTCCACCGGCATGAACAGCGGGAGCCGCTCGGTGGCGAGCTTGGCGCCGGCCAGGTCGCGGGTGCGGCCGAAGACCACCGGGTAGTAGTCGTCGGCCCAGGTACCCCAGGCCAACCAGGCGGAGGAGACGTCGAGTTGGTCGGCGGTGGCGTCCGGGTGGATGCCGGCCGCGCAGAGCGGGAGGTCGTAGTCCCGCATGGACTCGGCGTCCCAGATGCCGGATCCGGGGATGCCGGGCTGCTCCTCCAGCAGGCCCATCCGCGCGGCCCACTCGATCACCCGGTCCCGCGCGCCGTCCAGGTGCGGGCTCAGCGTGGCCTCGAACGGCAGCTTGAACTCCGGCAGTTGGGACGGCCCGACGGCCTGGTACGGCACGTGGCCGTGCGACCGGGCCCGCCGAACGGCCGGTCCGACGCCGCCCGGGCCGCCCGAACCGGCCGGACCGGCCGCAGGTCCACCGCCGCCCATCGCCCCGCTGCGCAGGATGTCCAGCGCCGAGGTGCCCACCCCGCCGATCGCGAACGGGTCCCACCAGTTGCCGGTGCCGGGCAGCGCGCCGCCCGTCCCCGCCGCGACGCCGCCGCCCGAACCGGCCGCCGCACCACCGCCGTTCATGTACCGGCTGGAGCGCATGTGCCACTCGTGGCCGCCGGACTGCCAGTCCTGGAGGCCCTTGACGTACGCCAGCACCCGGGCGCGGCCCTCGGGAGCGAGCCCGGTCTCGGCGAACAGCACGGGCAGTTCGGTGAACACGGTGTTCTCGAACTGCTGGAGCCGCGAGGTGAGCAGGTCGTTGACCGCCTCGGCGGCTTCCTGGGTGGAGCACTCCAGGAACTTCTCCAGCACCAGGATGCCGTTGCTCAGCTCGCCCTCGTCCTCCACCTCCCGCTGGTAGGAGAAGATGTCGTTGCGCAGGTGCACGCCGTCCGAGAAGGCGTCCATCAGCACCCGCAGCGCGCGCGAGCCGGAGACCTCCTTCGGGACCTCGGCGCCGGCCGCGTGCTCCACCAGTTGGGCGGACCAGGGCGCACCGCCCACCTTGCGGCGCATCTCGATGTACTCGACCGGGTTGGAGACCCGGCCGGCGTTGATGTTGGCGAGCTCCCAGAGCGACTCGTTGAGCAGGTTGCGGGTGCTCTCGGCGAAGCGGATCCGCCAGTCCTCGCCCATCACCGGCACGGTGCGCCGCCACAGGTCGGCCAGGCCCGCCTCGACCGGGTTCTCCGGCTCCGGCATCGGGGTGGCCGGGTCGGCCGGCATGAACAGCGGCAGCCGGTCGAGGTGCGCCTTGCCGGCCTCGCGGTCGTTGGTGCGCTTGAACATGTCGAGGAAGTGGTCGTCGAAGAAGAAGACCCACACGTACCAGTCGGTGACCAGCGAGAGCGCCTCGGCGGAGGCGTCGGGGTGGGTGTAGGCGCAGAGCAGACCGTAGTCGTGGGCGTCCAGGTCGGCCTGGTCCCAGATGCCGGAGCCCTCCAGCATGCCCATCTCCCGTGCCCAGACGGAGGAATGGGCCCGGGCCTCGTCCAGGTGGGGGTTGAGGCGTGCCGGGTGCGGCACGTAGAAGGACGGCAGTTCGAACGGCTGGGTCACGGCGGGCGAGCCTTTCTGGACGCGTCGATTGCACCAAGAATGACCCGCCGGCAGGTCGCCGCACCGGCGCAACAGAAACAGTCATACAAGATGACCTACCTCCCTCCAGCCCGCCCGCGCCGCCCGCCTCCTCGCCGCCCGAAGCGGGCAAAAAGTATTCCGTCGGCTCTCCCGACCGCCGGAGCTGGTATCCCAGGCGGTCGCTCCGCCAACGAACAAGCCAGCTGCGCCAAGGCCCTGGAACTCCAAGACTTCCCCTGCTACGGGCGTGTTGACCGCCCCCGCCCCCGCCCCGTCCACCAGACTGGGCGCCGACCCGACGTCAACTCCGAGGAGGGCAAGCCCATGAACGTCACCGTCCGGCTCGCACAGCAGCCCGAGGCCGACGAACTGCTCGGACGGAGTGCGCTGGCCGCGCTCGTCGGCATGTTGCTCGACCAACAGGTGCCGATGGAATGGGCGTTCACCGGTCCGCTGACCATCGCCCAGCGGCTCGGACGGAACGACCTGGACGCCCGGGAGATCGCCGTGTACAACCCGGAGGAGTTCGTCGCCCTGCTGTCCGCGAAGCCCGCCGTGCACCGTTACCCAGCCGCGATGGCCAAACGGGTCCAGCAGCTCTGCCAGTTCCTGGTGGCGCAGTACGACGCCGACGCCGCCGCGCTCTGGAAGGACACCCGCACCGGCAAGGAGCTGCTCAGCCGCCTCAACGCCCTGCCCGGTTTCGGCAAACAGAAGTCGCAGATCTTCCTGGCCCTGCTCGGCAAGCAGTACGGCGTGCGGCCGGAGGGCTGGCGCGAGGCGGCCGGCGTGTACGGCGAGGAGGGCGCGCACCGCTCGGTCGCCGACATCACCGGGCCCGAATCCCTCGACCTGGTCCGGGAGTTCAAGCAGGAGATGAAGCGCGCCGCGAAGGAGGCCAAGTCCGCGGCGAAGACCACGCCCCGGACGACGGCGGTGAGCACGGCCGGGGCGCGCTGAAAGCCGATCGCCCGGCCGGCCGGGAGCCGTTGCCGAGCCGCCGAGGAGTCCACCGCCGTACGGTCCACGGCCCTCCCAGGATGCGCCGAGGGCCCCGGTCGCACCGCGCGACCGGGGCCCTCACCCGTGCCCGTCAGGCCAGGACGGGCTCCCGCTCGTCCGTCGGATCCGCCGCACCCGCCGTCGCCTGCGCATCCCCCGCACCCACCGCATCCGCGTCGGCCGACGCGACCGCCTTGCGCCGCGGCAGCGCGAACATCAGCAGGAACACCACCAGCAGCGCCCCCGCGACCCACCACATCGCGTGGACGAACGCCCCGCCGAACGCGGTGCCCATCGCCTCCGGCGCGACCACGTCGTCCATCGCCCCGAAGAAGGCCACCGACACCAGCGCGAGCCCCAGCGCGTTCCCCATCTGCTGGACGGTGTTGATCAGCCCCGACGCCGAACCGGCGTGCGCGCGCGGCACCTCCGCCAGGATCGCGTCGGTGATCGGCGCGACGATCAGGCCCATCCCCAGGCCCATCACCACCAGTGGCAGCGCCATCTGCCAGGGCGCGATCGCCGTCCCGTACCGGTCCGCCTCCCAGATGTACGTCAGCACACCCGCCGCCATCACCAGCGCGCCGGTCTGGAGCACCCGGCGCCCGAACCGGGGCACCAGCTTCTGCACGGACAGCCCGGCCGCGGCCGAGACGGCGAGCGAGAACGGGATGCCGGTGGAACCGGCCTTGAGCGGGCTCCAGCCGAGGCCCAGCTGCATGTACAGCGTCCAGACCAGGAAGAAGATCCCGCAGACCACCCCGAAGGCCAGTTGCACGCCGATACCGGCCGCGAAGCTCTTCACCCGGAACAGCGACAGCTCGACCAGCGGCGAGCCGTCCCGCCGCGTCTTGGCCTTCTCGTACGCCACGAACAGCGCGAACACCACCAGGCTGCCGGCCATCGACAGGTAGCCCCAGAGCGGCCAGCCGGCCTCCCGCCCGTGCGTCAGCGGGTAGATCAGCATCAGCAGGCCGACGCTCGCCAGCGCCACCCCGACCAGGTCCAGCTTGAGCGCCCGCTCGGCCTTCGACTCGTCGATGAAGCGGCGCCCGAGCAGCAGCCCGGCGATGCCGACCGGCAGGTTGATCAGGAAGATCGGGCGCCAGGCCAGGCCGAACAGGTCCCACTCGGTGAGCAGCGCGCCGATCAGCGGCCCGGAGACGGCGCCCAGCCCGACCACCGCTCCGAACATGCCGAACACCTGCCGCGCTCCTCCGCCGGGAAGGTCGCGTGGATGATCGACAGCACCTGCGGCACCATCATGGCCGCCGTGCCGCCCTGGAGCACCCGCATCCCGA
The DNA here is from genome assembly GCF_040685395.1 of Kitasatospora sp. NPDC088779. NCBI lineage: Bacteria > Bacillati > Actinomycetota > Actinomycetes > Kitasatosporales > Streptomycetaceae > Kitasatospora > Kitasatospora sp. NPDC088779. The sequence goes on from NZ_JBFBHW010000004.1 coordinate 122,497, forward strand.
CCAGCATCTCGGGGCCGGAGGCCAGGCCGCACAGCGCGGACGCCACGGTGAACCCGCCGATGCCGATCAGGAACAGCCGCTTGCGGCCGTAGATGTCGCCCAGCCGGCCGCCGGTGATCAGCCCGATCGCGAAGGCCAGCGCGTAACCGCCGGTGACCCACTGGATGGCGCTGAAGGAGGCGCCGGTGTCCTCCTGGATGCTGGGGATGGCGATGTTGACGATGGTGACGTCCACCAGGTCCATGAAGGAGGCGACCATCACGATCGCCAGCGCGATCCACCTCCGTCGGTCCGCGTCCGCGGTCTTCATTCGGTACTCCTCATTCGTCCTGCTCGTCCTGCTCGTCCTGCTCGTCCTGCTCGCGCTGCTCGTCGGCACGTCCACGAGGGTACGGGGCATATAGGTCAGATCCTGTCCCAGTTGTCCGGCATCCTGGACGGCATGACGGACACCCCCGCACGGCTGCTGAACCTGCTGTCCCTGCTGCAGACCCCGCGCGAGTGGCCCGGCAGCGAACTCGCCGAACGGCTCGGCGTCAGCCCCCGGACGATCCGGCGCGACATCGACCGGCTGCGCGACCTCGGCTACCCGGTGCAGGCCACCATGGGCGCGGTCGGCGGCTACCGGCTGGTCGCGGGGACGGCGATGCCGCCGCTGCTGCTGGACGACGAGGAGGCCGTCGCCATCGCGGTCGGACTGCGGGCGGCCGCCGGGCACGCGGTGGTCGGCATCGAGGAGGCCTCGGTCCGCGCCCTCGGCAAGCTGCTCCAGGTGCTGCCGGGCCGCCTGCGGCACCGGGTGGGCGCGCTCAACACCGCCACCGTGCCGCTGCTCACCGGCGACGGCCCGACCGTCGACCCGGACGACCTCACCGTGCTCGCCGGCGCCGTCACCAACCGGGAACGGCTGCGCTTCGCCTACCGGGCCGGCGACGGCGCCGAGACCAGGCGCAACGTCGAACCCGAGCGGCTGGTCTCGGCCGGCCGCCGCTGGTACCTGGTCGGCTACGACCTGGACCGGGACGACTGGCGGCTCTTCCGCGTCGACCGGCTCAGCGAACCCCGCGCCACCGGCGCCCACTTCACCCCGCGCCCGCTCCCGGCCGAGGACGCCGCCGCGTACGTGGCGGGCAAGCTGCGCCGCCAGTCACCGGCCCGCGCCGTGATCGCCACCGTGCACGCCCCGGCCGCGAACGTCCGACGGCACTTCGACCGGGGGGACTCCGAGATCGAGCCGATCGACGAGCACCGCTGTCGGCTGCGCTCCCGCACGGACTCCTTGGAGTGGACGGCGGTGCGGCTGCTGACGCTGGACTGCGAGTTCGACGTGCACGAGCCCCCGGAGCTGATCACCCACCTGCGCACCCTGGCCGCCCGCGCCGACCGGGCCACCCGCGCAGACGGTTAGGCCTCGATCCGGTACCAGACAGTCCCCCGCGCGGAACCACAGCGCGCCGTCCCGGCCGTGCGCCCGCACCCGGTCGAGCGCGCCGGGCACGCTCAGCTGCCGGCGCCGGGTCTGCTTCCACTCCTCGCCGATCAGCTGGTACCAGGTCAACTCGCCGCCACTGGACAAGAAGACGCCCTGACCGCCGTGGACCGCGAAGCCGACCGGCAGCCGGACCAGGCACGGCAGGGTGGTCGACCGCCGGTCGACCGCGTCGATCCAGCAGCACCCGGCCGCCCGGCAGCAGCCCGAGGTGGTCGGGCGAGCAGGAGACGCCGGACAGCGGCACCCGCCACTCCCCCTGCGGCGCGGCCACGACCACCTCGCCGTCGAACGGCAGCCGGACCGGCGGCCAGGATCCGGCCGGCGCCAGGTGCTGCTCCGGCACCACCAGGAGGGCCGGTTCCCCGGCCGGCCCGACCGTCCAGGCCACGGCCCTGCGACCGGCCGACCGGGCCTCCTCGGGCAGCCGCCGGACCTCGACCGGATCGTGGCCCCCGTGCTCAGACCCCGTACTCGGCGGTGAGCAGCGCCCGCCCCAGCGTGTGGAAGGTCAGGTGGAAGCCGATCTGGGCCGCCGGGGTGTCGGCGGAGACGTCCAGCTTCTCGACGTCCAGGGCGTGCACCGCGAACACGTACCGGTGCGGGGCGCCGGGCGGCGGGGCGGCGCCGTCGTACTGGTGGCCGGGGAAGTCGTTGCGGCCGTGGAAGGAGGCCGCGCCGGGCAGGTCGTCGTCCGAGGAGCCGGCGCCGCGCGGCAGTTCGACCGTGTCGGCGGGCAGGTTGAGGGCGAGCCAGTGCCACCAGCCGGAGCCGGTGGGCGCGTCCGGGTCGTAGCAGGTGACGGCGATGCTCCGGGTGCCCTCGGGCAGGCCCGACCAGGCCAGCTGCGGCGACCGGTTGCCTCCGGCGTGGCTGAACTCCCCGGCCAGTGTGCCGCCGTCGATGATGTCCTGGCTGGTCAGCGGGAAGGACGGCACCTGCGGCAGGAAGTCGTACGGCAGCGGCGGACGAACGCTCATGGGGTGGTCACCTCTCAACGGGCCGTGAACGGCCTCGGGCTGAAGGACGCTGAAGGACACGGTCCGACGGGCACGCGCTGTCGGACACGGCCTGACGGACACGGCTCACTGTAGTGGGGGCCCGTCCGGTCCGGCCGCCCCGATCCGGCCGCCCCTCGTTCGGGCCCGGTCCGCTCGAATTGCCAGGTATAGACCAATCAGGCGCCTGCGGCTAGCGTGGACAGCGCACCCGCCCCCAGCTCCGGAGCCGCACCGTGGAGTCGTCCGTCCTCGCCTTCGCCACCGACCTGCTCGACGAGGGCGCCGACACCTTCTTCGGCAACCTCACCGACCGCGCCGGGGTCGGCGGCGTCACCCTCGCCTCGGTCTACCACGAGGCCCGGGACGTCTTCCCGCACAACCCCCGCCGGGTGATCCGCTACCTGGAGCCGGGCGCGGCCTACTTCCGCCCCGATCCGGCCCGCTGGCAGGGCCGTCGGCTGGCGCCCGTGCCCTCCACCGCGATCGGCGACCGCGACCCCTTCGCCGAGGCCGCCGCCGAGACCCGCCGCCGGGGGCTGAAGCTGCACGCCTGGACGGTGTTCTGCCACAACGACCGGCTCGGCTTCACCCACCCGGACTGCGCCCCGGCCAACGCCTTCGGCGACCGCCACCTCACCGAGCTCTGCCCGGCCCACCCGGAGGTCCGGGAGTACGCACGGACCCTGGTCACCGAGCTGGCCCGGTACGGCGTGGACGCGATCCGGGCCGAGTCCCTGCACTTCCACGGTCTGCGCCACGGCTACCACCACGAGCGCTACTTCGAGGAGCTGGGCGCGGGCGCCGAGGCGCTGCTCGGCATCTGCTTCTGCCCGCACTGCCGCGCCGCCGCCACCCGCGCGGGCGTCCCGGCGGAGGAGGTCGCGGAGGCCGTCCGCACCGAGCTGCGCCGCCGGCTGGCCGACGAGGCGGCCGCCGCCGAACCCGCGGACCTGAGCGCGCTCGCGGACGGCGCCCTGGCCGCCTACCTGGACGCCGCCACCACCACCGTCACCACGCTGGCCGCCGAACTGACCGAGGAGGCCCGGCGCCACGGCATGCGGCTGAGCTTCATGGACGGCGCCGGCCCGGGCAAGGGCTGGCTGTCCGGCATCGACCTGCCCGCGCTCGCCAAGGCGACCGACCAGATCGAGACGCTCGGCTACGCGAAGACCCCGGAGGCCGTCCGGGAGAAGATCGCCGCGTTCGCCCTGCACGGCGTCCGCCCCCAGGACATGGCGGTGATCCTGCGGCCGATGGCCTCGGACTGCGACGGTCCGGCGAACCTCGCCGCCAAGATCGCCACCCTGCGCGAACTGGGCGTCCCCGAGGTGGAGTTCTACAACTACGGCCTGATGCGGCTGTCCTCGCTCGACCGGATCGGCGCCGCCCTGGCCGGCTAGGCGCCCACCCCCACCGTGCGGGGCCCGGCCGCTACCGCCGCCGCTTGGACGTCCCGAACAGGCTGCGCGAGATCTCCTGCCCGAGCTGCTTCCCGGCCGAACGCGCCAGGGACTTCACCGTCGGGTTGCTGAGCAGCGAATCGAGCAGCCCGCCCGCCCCCTTCGGCTCCTCCCGCCGCGGGGCGGGCTCCCGCTCCTTCGGCGCCCTGGCCGGTGCGGCGGCCTCCGGCCTGGGCGCCCGCGCCGCCCGCGCCGCCAGCTTCTCGTACGCCGACTCCCGGTCGATCGCGTCCCGGTAGCGCGCCGTCAGCGGCGAGGCGTCGACGACGGCCCGCAGCGCGCCCGCCTCGATCGGCCCCATCAGGGACTGCGGCGCCCGCAGCCGGGTGGCCGCGACCGGCGTCGGCGCGCCCTTCTCGGAGAGCACGGTCACCACGGCCTCGCCGGTGCCGAGCGAGGTGAGCACCGCGCCGAGGTCGTAGGAGGAGCGCGGGAAGGTCGAGACGGTGGCCTTGAGCGCCTTGGCGTCGTCCGGGGTGAAGGCGCGCAGCGCGTGCTGCACCCGGTTGCCCAGCTGCGCGAGCACGTCGGAGGGGACGTCGCGCGGGGATTGGGTGACGAAGAAGATGCCCACGGCCTTCGAGCGGATCAGCCGGACGGTCTGGGTGATGGCCTCCAGGAAGGCCTTGGAGGCACCCTTGAACAGCAGGTGCGCCTCGTCGAAGAAGAACACCAGCTTGGGCTTGTCCAGGTCGCCGATCTCGGGCAGTTCCTGGTAGAGGTCGGCGAGCAGCCACATCAGGAAGGTGGAGAACAGCCGCGGCCGGTCCTGGACGGCGGGCAGTTCCAGCACCGAGACGACGCCCCGGCCGTCCGGGGCGGTCCGCAGCAGTTCGGCGGTGTCGAACTCGGGCTCGCCGAAGAACGCCCCGGCGCCCTCGTTCTCCAGCACGGTGAGCGCGCGCAGGATCACCCCGGCGGTGGCCGACGAGAGGCCGCCGATGGTCCTCAGCTCCTCCTTGCCCTCGGGCGAGGCGAGGAAGGCGATGACGGCGGTGAGGTCCTTGAGGTCGTACAGCTCCAGGCCCTTGGTGTCGGCGTAGTGGAACACCAGGCTGAGCGAGGACTCCTGGGTCTCGTTCAGGTCGAGCACCTTGGCGAGCAGCAGCGGCCCGAAGCTGGTGACGGTGGCGCGGATCGGGATCCCGGCGCCCTGGCCGCCGAGCGAGTAGAACTCGACCGGGCAGCCCTGCGGGGTCCACTGCTGCCCGACCTCGGCCGCGCGGGCGGCGGTGCGCTCGCTCGGCGCGCCGGGCGCGGCGACGCCGGAGACGTCCCCCTTGACGTCGGCGAGGAACACCGGCACGCCCTGGGCGGAGAGCTGTTCGGCGATCAGCTGGAGGGTCTTGGTCTTGCCGGTGCCGGTGGCGCCGGCGACCAGCCCGTGCCGGTTGAGCACCCCGAGCGGGATGCGCACCTGGGCGTCCGGGTAGGCGGTGCCGTCCAGCAGCACCGCGCCGAGGTCGAGGGCGGGCCCGGTGAAGGCGTACCCGTCGGCGATCTCCCGGACGGCCGGCGGGGTGGGGGCGGAGGACATCGGGGCACTCTCCTGGGCGGTGCGGGGAGGCGGGGCGGGCCCGGAACCCGGTCCCGGGCGGGCCGTGTCCCGATCGGAACCGGGCGATGTTCGCGACATTTCCCATCAAACAGCCGCAATCGCCCTCCCGCAGCTCACACCCGAGTGCGTGGCGGCGTCGCGGCGGCTGCGCCATCCGCCGCCCAAACGGTAGGCTTTCCGTGTGATCTTCAAGCGCATCGGCAATGGGCGGCCGTACCCGGATCACGGCCGGACGAGCACCCGCCAGTGGGCTGACGTCGCCCCACGCCCGGTGCGGCTCGACCAGCTGGTGACCACCAAGGGGCAACTCGACCTCGAAACCCTGCTCGCCGAGGACTCGACCTTCTACGGGGACCTCTTCGCGCACGTGGTGAAGTGGCGCGGCGACCTGTACCTGGAGGACGGACTGCACCGGGCGGTGCGGGCCGCGCTGCAGCAGCGCCAGGTGCTGCACGCCCGGGTCCTCGAAATGGAATGACGGACCCTCTGCACGGGCTCCTGGACCGCCCCCTCGCCATCCGGCGGAGGGCGGTCCGCGCGTACCCGGGTACCTCCTTTCGGGTACCGGCGTACTCCAGATGATGATCATTTAGTACCTTCGCAGCCTGACGGCACTACGCTGCTGACTACGGCCGCGACCAGGGGATCCGCCCGCACCACGGGATCCACCCGCACCAGCCGATCCGTCATCCCGACCCCGCCCTGGCACGAGGGGGAGACAAACCGTGAGCATGTTGACTCCCCAAGGCCTCAAGGGGAAGCAGTACCGCGTCACCGGCAACGCCTATCCACGACTCGGCCGGCCCCCGAGGAAGAGCCGCAAGGTGATCTCCGGGCTCGCGAGCCTGCTCGCCCTGGCCCTGATCGGCCTCGGCGGCGTCCAGCTCTACGACATCTTCAGCGGGAAGAACAAGAACTCCTCCGCCCAGGCCTGCGTGACCCCGTCGGGCAAGCCGCTGGCCGCCCCCTCCCCGGGCGCCACGCCAGATGCTCCCACCGCCTCCGGCGCCCCCGCTGCCCCGGGCGACCCGCACGCGATCCCGCAGCCGGCCGGCGTCACGGTGAACGTCTACAACGCCACCACCAAGGGCGGCCTGGCCGGCCGGACCGCCGAGGAGCTCAAGAAGCGCGGCTTCACCATCGGCAAGGTCGGCAACGCCCCGGCCGAACTGGACAAGAAGGTGCCCGGCACCGCCCAGGTGATCGCCGGCCCGGCCGGCGCCGGCGCCGCCACCCTGCTCGGCTCGCAGATCGCCGGCGCCACCACCACCGCCGACGCCCGCACCGACGGCACCGTGGACTTCGTGGTCGGCGACAGCTACAACGCCCTGCTGGACGAGACCCAGGCGGCAGCCGCCCTCGCCCTCGCGACCAAGCCGTCCCCCACCCCGACCGCCACCGGCAGCTGCTGAGGCCGGTCGTCCCGCGCGACAACAGGAGAGCCCCCCGGCACCGCGCCGGGGGGCTCTCGTCCGTTCGGGGGATTCGCTCAGCCGGCGGTGCCGTACAGGCGGTCGCCCGCGTCGCCGAGGCCGGGCACGATGTAGCCGTTCTCGTTGAGCCGCTCGTCCAGGGCGGCGGTGACGACGGTGACCGGCAGGCCGGCCAGCTCGCGCTTCATCACCTCGACGCCCTCGGGGGCGGCCAGCAGCACCACGGCGGTGACGTCGGTGGCGCCGCGCTCGATCAGCATCTTGATCGCCGCGACGAGGGTGCCGCCGGTGGCCAGCATCGGGTCGAGCACGTAGACCTGGCGGCCGGAGAGGTCGTCCGGCATCCGGGTGGCGTAGGTGGAGGCCTCCAGGGTCTCCTCGTTGCGCACCATGCCGAGGAAGCCGACCTCGGCGGTCGGCAGCAGTCGGGTCATCCCGTCCAGCATGCCGAGACCGGCGCGCAGGATCGGCACGACCAGGGGGCGGGGGTAGCTGAGGCGGGTGCCGAGCGTGACCGCCACGGGGGTGGTGATCTCCACCTCGTCGGTGCGGACGTCCCGGGTGGCCTCGTAGGCGAGGAGGGTCACCAGCTCGTCGGTCAGGCGACGGAAGGTCGGCGAGTCGGTGCGCTCGTCGCGCAGGGTGGAGAGCTTGTGGGCCACCAGGGGGTGGTCGACGACGTGGAGACGCATGTATCGAGGTTAGCCCGGGTCTGCACGCCTGTACGACTCGCCGCGTGCCGACCGCCCCGTCGCCGGGGTGCACCCGGCCGTGCCGCGCCGTGGCGCCCCGCGAATGTCCGGACGGAAGCGCCTCCTGTGGTATCAACCGGGCTGATCTGGGAATGTCACGTCTTATGACGAGCAACCCGAACGCCGGGGACGGCTCGGCGGACGAGCCCGCAGGCCGGTCGGGCAATCGCCCCGGCCCGCCACAGGACCCCCCGGAGACCGAGGCGGACCGCCGCAGGCGGCGGGCCGTCTTCCTGCGCGAGCTCACCGAGGCCCGCGAACTCCGGGAGCGGGTCCAGCCCCGGCGGACCAAGGAACGGCGGATGCGCGAAGCCATGCGGATGCGAACCTTCCGGATCTGACGAGGATCCGAAGCGGTTCCGGCGCGGCGCCCTCCGCAGCTCCCCTCGCGGCTCCGCCGACCGGCCGGTCCGGATCCGACGGGCCCCGGGCGGTGGCGCCGGCGCCACACCGGCCGCCGGCCGGACCTTCCGACACGACCTGCAAAGACGCGCTGCCGAACACCCCCCGCAAGGGCGGGCTTTCTGTCACGATTCCGATGGGACGGTCCGAACGAGCGGACCGCCTCTGGCGCGGGGGCGGCCAGATTTTCGCGTTGCCCGAGCGCGCCGACAGCCGAGACCGAGATCTTGGGAGTGTCCCTGGTGGCGTACTTCGCTGCAGTGCTTGCTCGCACCGAGGACGGGTGGGATGTGAGCGAGACGGAGCTCGACGACGTCGAAACCCTCGCCGACCTGACCGAACTGGCCCGCGACTCCACGCAGGACGACGACAGCGTCCTGATCTTCATCGAACAGGAGGACGCCTGGTTCGCCATCGTCCGGGTGGACGGCGAGGAGGACCCGCGGATCTTCGTGTCCGACGGCGCCGCCGCCGCCCGCAGCTCCTACGGCTCCGTCCTCACCGACGAGCTGGTCGACCAGGCCGGTGAGAGCGAGTTCGGCGACCTGGACCACCTGGTCGTCGAGCTGGAGGAGGACGAGGAGACGCAGGAGCAGGACGAGGACGCCCGCAGCGGCGTCCCGGTCGGCCCGCTCGGCGACGCCCACCTGCTCACCGAGTTCGGCCTGGCCGCCGAGGAGCTGCTCGCCCTCAGCGGCGAGGGCGCCGTCCCGGGCGACGCCCTGGAGGAGATCGCCGAGGCCCTCGGCTGCGGCGAGGTCCTGGAGGCGGTCCGGTAGCGGGCGGTGACCAGGCCGGTGCCCACCGCCGGATACCCGACACTGGATGCCATGCAGTCCGCATCCGCCCCGCAGGCCGTCCCCCGCATCGCCCCGCTGCCCGCCCCCGTCCGCCCCGACCCGGTCCGTGACCGCTGGGCGGCGCCGATGCGCCTCGCCATCGCCGAGGCCGCCCTGGCGCCGGCCACCGGCGACGTCCCGGTCGGGGCGCTCGTCCTGGGCCCGGGCGGCGAGGTGGTCGGGCGCGGCCACAACGAGCGCGAGGCGGTCGGCGACCCGACCGCGCACGCCGAGGTGGTCGCGATCCGGCAGGCGGCCGAACGGATCGGGGAGTGGCGGCTCAGCGGCTGCACCCTGGTCGTCACCCTGGAGCCCTGCACGATGTGCGCCGGCGCCATCGTGCTGTCCCGGATCGACCGGGTGGTCTACGGCGCCCTCGACGAGAAGGCCGGCGCGGCCGGCTCGCTCTTCGACGTGATGCGCGACCGCCGGCTCAACCACCGCCCCGAGGTGGTCTGGGGCGTCCTCGCCGACGAGTGCGGCGAGCAGCTGCGCGAGTTCTTCGAGTCCCACCGCTGACGTCCGGCGCCGACTTCCGCCGCCGGCTCCCCCGTCGGCCGCCCGGCCATACGGATTTCGTGACCGCGCCACCCGTCCGGTAGAGTTCCCCTCGGTAGCGTGTCCGAGCGGCCAAAGGAGCACGCCTCGAAAGCGTGTGTGGGGGCAACTCCACCGTGGGTTCGAATCCCACCGCTACCGCTGTAGAGCCCGAGGGCCCGTCCGATCCGGACGGGCCCTCGGCGTTTCCGCGCACCCTCGAACGCGAAAAGGGCTCCGTACTCCGGGCTGATGACCACCAACGCCCGGAGAGTACGGAGCCTGGAAAGGGGGAGCGGCTCGGGGGGACGACCGCTCCCCCGGCGGAGTCCCACAACCGGCGCCGCGTCGGGGGGAAGCCGCGGCGCCCGGTCCCACAGCGGGGAACTCCGGATCCACGCACCGGGGATTCCTGCCAGATCCTCGGCACGTCTCCCATCCTGCCGCCCGGGACGTTTCCGGGCATCCGGAGAAAGGCCCCACTCACGGGGACCTTCGTCCCGCCGGGCAAACGCGTCGCACACTTGATAGCCCGTCCGATGGATAAGCTGCTTCCGCAGGGCCGCTCGGGGACCCGGATGGCGGCGGCCCACAGCAGGAGAGGACGACACCCGATGGCGCAGGCGAAGAAGATCGGCATGGCCCTCCTGCTCATCTTCGTCCTCTACTCGATCATCAGCTCGCCGGCCCGCTCCGCCCAGCTCGTCCAACTGGGCTTCGAGGGCATCTCGAACGCGGCCAAGGCGGTCGGCACCTTCATGACCGGGCTGATCAAGTGAGCCGTCCGGTCGCGTAGGGCCCGTCGTCCCGCCCCGGCGCACCGGCTACGGTGTGCGGGACCCTCTGTCCCCGTCCGCGAGGAGCGGCAATCGTGATCCGGCATCTGGTCCTGTTCAAGCTCAACGAAGGCGTCCGCAAGGACGACGAGCGCGCGCTCGCCGGCGCCAAGGCGTTCGCCGAGCTGGGTTCGCTGATCCCCGAGCTGCGCGAGTGGGAGTGCGGCTGGAACACCACCGAGCGGGACATCGCCCACGACTACGCGATCAACAGCCTGGTCGAGGACCGCGACGCCCTGCACGCGTACCTGACCCACCCGGCCCATCAGGCCGCGGCCGGTCAGTGGCGCGAATTCGCCACCTGGGTGATCGCCGACATCGAGGTCTGACACCCGAGGCACCCGGGTCCGTCCCTCGGACGGCCCGCCGCGCCCCGTCCGGCCACCGGACGGGGCGCCTTGCTCCACCCCGGAACGATCCGTGCGGCGCCTGGGCGGGAAGCCCGGTGAAGCCCCGACCCCGCACCAACACACCTCCGCCGGGTGCTTGCCCGACCTGCGCCCGCCTTGTGATGCTATGACCGGTTTTGCCGGACATGGCGAGGTGGTGAAGCAGCCGCGACACCCGATCCGCAGGGCCCTTCGTTATCGACTGAGGGAGGGGTGACGTGTCCGACGAGGTACTGGCGTCGATCATCAGCCCGGCCGGCGAGCTCCGCCCGGACGGTCTGCGCGGCCCCGGCGGCCGCCCCGCGGTGGACGTCCGGACGCTGACCCGGGTGCTGTTCGAACGGCTCGCGGAGCTGCCCCCGGGCACCCCAGAGCGGGAGCGGGTCCGGGCCGCCCTGATCGAGGTGAACATCCCCCTGGTCCGCTACGCGGCCACCCGCTTCCGCAGCCGCAGCGAGCCGATGGAGGACGTCGTCCAGGTCGGCACCATCGGCCTGATCAACGCGATCGACCGCTTCGACCCCACCCGCGGCGTCCAGTTCCCCACCTACGCACTGCCGACCATCCTCGGCGAGATCAAGCGCTACTTCCGGGACAACGTCCGCACCATGCACGTCCCGCGCCGGCTCCAGGAGCTGTGGGTCCAGGTCAGCGGCGCGATGGAGGAGCTGACGGTGCTGCACGGCCGGGCCCCCAAGGTGCCGGAGATCGCCGCCAGCCTGCGGATCCCCGAGGAGGACGTCCGGGCCTGCCTGGACGCCGGGCGGGCCTACAACGCGGCCTCGCTGGAAGCGGCGCAGGAGCACGAGGGCGGGCTCGCCCTGCTGGACCGGCTCGGCTACGAGGACTCCGCGCTGGCCGAGGTCGAGCACCGGGACATGGTCCGCCACCTGCTGGTCCAGCTGCCCGAGCGGGAGCGGCGGATCGTGATGCTGCGGTTCTTCGCCAACCTGACCCAGTCGCAGATCAGCACCGAGCTGGGGATGTCCCAGATGCACGTCTCGCGGCTGCTCTCCCGCATCCTGACGAGGCTTCGGACCGGCAACTCCTGGGAAGACTGAGATTGCAGCGCGTTACCCTCGCGTGACATCTTGCGACGTTCGGGTTTGCCGTGGACCGTGTTCCGGTATGGAGGGGGAGGGCCCCCGCCGGGAACCTCCGTGCGACGGCCCCCGTTCAACTGTCAGTCACAAGGGGGTGGGCGCATGTCCGGAGAGCTGGGCACTGCGGAGATCCACGCTGGTCAGGCCAACGGTACGGCTGTCGCCGAGGACCGGATCCCGCTCCAGCGGGTCCCGGCCGCCGCGCCGCCCGGGCCCGAGGCGCCGCCCGGCTCCGGGCTGGACACCCGGACGCTGTCGCGCTCGCTGTTCCTGCGGCTGGCCGCCCTGGAACCGGGCAGCGCGGAGCACGCGTACGTCCGCGACACCCTGATCGAGCTCAACCTGCCGCTGGTCCGGTACGCCTCGGCGCGCTTCCGCAGCCGCAACGAGCCGATGGAGGACATCGTCCAGGTCGGCACCATCGGCCTGATCAAGGCGATCGACCGGTTCGACCCCGAGCGCGGGGTGGAGTTCCCCACCTTCGCGATGCCCACCGTGGTGGGCGAGATCAAGCGCTTCTTCCGGGACACCAGCTGGTCGGTCCGGGTGCCCCGGCGGCTCCAGGAGCTGCGACTGGCGCTCACCAAGGTCGGTGACGACCTGTCCCAGCGGCTGGACCGCTCCCCCACCGTCGCCGAGCTGGCCACCTGCCTGGGGGTCAGCGAGGAGGACGTGGTCGAGGGCCTCGCGGTGGGCAACGCGTACACCGCCAGCTCGCTCGACTCCAGCCCCAGCGAGGAGGACGGCGACGGACCGCTGGCCGAGCGGCTCGGCTACGAGGACCTCGCGCTGGAAGGCGTCGAGTACCGGGAGTCGCTGAAGCCGCTGCTGGCCAAGCTGCCGCCGCGCGAGCGCCGGATCATCATGCTGCGGTTCTTCGGCAACCTCACCCAGTCGCAGATCGGCGAGGAGATCGGCATCTCCCAGATGCACGTCTCCCGGCTGCTCACCAGGACGCTGACCCAGCTCCGTGAGGGCCTGATCAGCGAGGGCTGACAAGCCCAGGGAAGCCCTCCGTCGCCGTCCTGGCAGGCTGCGCGTCAGCCTGCCAGGACGGCGTCGTCCATCGCCCGGGCCGGCCACTGCGGTGGCGCGTTCGACGGGCGCGCTCGACGGTGCGCAGGTAGTCGGCGAGGACAGTTCCGCGGTCGGCGCCGACGGCGTGCGCGCAGCGGGCCGAACTCGTCGGTAATGACATGGTTCAGGCCATCACTGCACAGGGCCGCGGCGCCCGCCCGCCGACCGTCCAATAGCCGTCGGGATCACGGTCGTTGAGCGCACCGCGCAGTCCGGGACTGCGCCCGACCAGCGCCGTTCGACCGGTTCCGGCGCCGCTTTCCGCCCGGCCCCGATTGCACCGGACTCGGTCCGCCGATCGGCCGCACGAGCACCTCCATTGCATATTCGGACTGTCACATGGCACAGCGGTGCCCGATATTGCATGAACCTGCCCAAGGCGTCGGCAAGATGTGCAAGAGTGTCATGCGCGACGACGACAGTGTAGGTGTCCGGTGGTCCGCCCAAGCCGCACGGGCGGTAACCAGGTGTAGCTCTCAGCTTCCGCTTTTTCATTCTCAATTCATTATTTGCATGGCCGGTCCGGTTCCGGTCACAATCGGCGCCTTCATGGCTTCGCCATGAACGTTGGTAACAGGTTCGCTGCACTCTCGCCCAATTGGTCCCTCGCAGAGGCCCCCCTCGACCAGGATGGGCGCCGGGCAGCCTGCTGCCCGCGAACAGCTACAGGGCAGGCGAGCGCTGAGCAGCGAGGCGCCTACCCAAGGGGAGGATCACCATGGGTCGAGCGACCCGAAGAGTTGCCGCGTGCGCGGCGGCAGTTCTGCTGGCCAGCGGCCTGCAGACCACCCTGGCCCACGGCGACACGCCGCCCAGGATCGACCTCACCATCCTGGTCATCGACGACGGAGGCCCGTCGGTCGCGGCGATCACCGCCGAACTCAAGAACCAGGGCACCCCGTACAAGGTCGTCAACCTCAACGACACCAACCGTCCCATCATCAACTCCGCTTTCCTCAGCGACACGGTGAACGGCCAGCCCCGCGGGAAGTACCAGGGCATCGTCCTTCCCAACGAAAACCCCTTCCCCAACAGTGCGGCCGAGATGACGGCCATCGCGGGCTACGAAGCCGCATTCGGAATCCGGCAGATCGACGCGTACACGTTCGCCAGTCCTGCGGTGGGGCTGAACTACGCGGTGAATCCCGGTTACTACGGCACGCTGGACGGATTCCAGGGCGCCACCACCACGGCCGGCACTTCGGGCCCGTTCGGGTACCTGAAGGGCAGCGTGCCGTTCGAGGACAACGACCCGACCGTCAGCGAGAGTTACGGTTACCTGGCCACGCCACTGGCCAACCTGCCGGCCGGCGCCTCGTTCGTCCCGCTGGTCGACGCCGCGATCCCGAGCACCACCTCGCGCGGTTCGCTGGTCGGCGAGTACACCCACGACGGCCGCAAGGAACTGGTCGTCACGTTCGTCTACAACCAGTACCAGCAGCAGTACCGCCTGCTGGCCCGCGGCATGGTCGACTGGATCACCCAGGGCGTCCACCTCGGCTACGACCGCAACTACTTCGCGGCCCACGTGGACGACGTCTTCCTGGCCGACGACCGCTGGGACACCGTGCTCAAGTGCACCCCCGGCGACGTCACCTGCCCGCCCGGCACCCCGGACACGGCCAGCCCGATCCGGATGACGCCGGACGACGCCCAGCACCTCAAGCAGTGGCAGACCGCCAACAACTTCACCCTGGACATGGTGTTCAACGGTGGCGGCAGCGAGGACTGGAAGGCCGACCACCAGACCACGGTGGACCCCACGGCCAACCAGATGATCGCCGACCAGAACAGCTACCGCTGGGTCAACCACACCTACACCCACCCGTACCTGGGCTGCGTCCAGGACGTCACCGTGGTGCCGTGGCGCTGCACCAAGGACTCCTCGGGCAAGACCGTCTGGACCGACCAGAACACCATCTCGGGCCAGATCAAGGACAACTTCGACTGGGCCGCCAAGAACGGCCTGAAGGTCGACCCGCAGGCCCTGGTCACCGGCGAGCACTCCGGTCTGCTGACCGCCCCGCAGGAGACCAGCGACAACCCGAACCTGGCGCCGGCGCTGGCCGCCAACGGCATCAAGTTCACCGGCAGCGACGCCTCCCGCGAGCCCGCCCAGCGGACCGTCGGCTCGTCCACGCTGACTGTGCCGCGCTACCCGATGAACGTCTTCTACAACGCCGGCACGGCGAAGGAGGAGGCCGACGAGTACAACTGGATCTACACCAGCAAGGCCAACGGCGGCAGCGGCGTCTGTGAGAACAACGCCAACTCCACCTGCCTGACGCAGCCGCTGGACGTCAACACCGGATTCCAGTCGTACATCGTGCCGCTGGAGGCCCGGATCGACCTCGGGCACGTGCTGAGCAACGACCCGCGGCCACACTTCATCCACCAGTCGAACCTGTCCGAGGACCGGATCCTCTACCCGGTGCTGGAGAAGATCCTCGGCACCTACCGGTCGCTGCACGCCGACAACACCCCGATCGTGAACCTCGGCGAGCGCGAGATCGGCCTGGAGTTCCAGCGCCGCGCCGCCTGGAACTCGGCCATCTCGGCCGGCCAGGTCACCGGCTACCGGGTCGGCAACACCATCACGGTCAACGCTCCGGCCGGTGTTCAGGTCCAGGCCACCATGCCGACCGGAACTTCTCAGAAGCTGGTCATCGGATCGACCGCCTTCGGTTCGTCCTACGCCGGTACGCTCTCCGGTTGGGTGTCCCCGGGCACCCTGCAGAGCAGCGTCTCCCTGCAGCTCCCCTCGGCCGGCACCCCGGCCGCCCCGGCCGCCGTCGCCCCCGGCGTCGCGGCCAAGTCCGTCCCGGCCCCGGCCCCGGCGGACAAGAAGGTCGTCCCGCAGGGCGTCGCCACTCCCGTCCCGGTGGGCCCGAGCGACACCGGTCGTACCAGCGCCCCGACCCTGGTCCCCGGTAGCGGAACCCCGGTGCCCGGCAAGGGCGTCGCCACCGACGGCAGCGACGGCACCGCCGCTGCCGCCAAGAGCGGTAAGGCCACCGGGGGGGCGGCCTCGCTCGGCACCAGTACCACCGGACGCTCCGGCAACCGGTAGCCCGCAGCACCCGATGGCGGGGCCGGGCCGGTCGCCCGGTCCGGCCCTGCCTCGGGTCCCGTTCCGGCCACCCAGACCGGACACCGAAGCAAGGAACAGGAGGGGGGACAGGAGATGCGCGTCACCCTGCTCACCGAGGGGACGTATCCGCACCAGCACGGCGGTGTGAGTGTCTGGTGCGACCAGCTCGTTCAAGGCATGCCGGACGTCGACTTCGACGTCATCGCCGTCACTGGTACCGGCCAGGAACCGCTGGCCTGGGAACTGCCCGCCAACGTGCGGTCGGTCACGACCGCACCGCTGTGGGGCCCGGCCTCCGAGGCCGGACCGCCCCGCGGCAAGGAGATGCGGCGCTTCCTCAACGCGTACGAGCGCTTCCTCCACTCCATCCTCGATCCGGTCTACACCACCCACTTCGGCACCGAGCTGTACGGCTTCGCCGACCTCGCCCGGCGCGGGCTGCTCAGCCCGGCGCTGCGCAGCGAGCGCGCCCTGCGCACCCTCCAGCACGTCTGGACCCGTGACTACCTGCCCACCGCCGTCTCCCGGCCCACCATGCACGACGCCCTGAACGCCACCGACCTGCTGGAGCACGCCCTGCGGCCGCTCTCGGTCGAACCGCCCACCGGCGGCGTCGCGCACGCCGCCAGCGGCGGGCTGGCCACCCTGCCGGGGCTGATCGCCGCCCAGCAGTACGGCGTACCGTTTCTGCTCACCGAGCACGGCATCTACCTGCGCGAGCGCTACCTCGGCTACCGCACCGGCCCGTATCGCTGGCCGGTCAAGGCGCTGCTGCTCGGCTTCTACCGGATGCTGGCCGAGGAGAGCTACCGGCAGGCCGCGCTGGTCACCCCCGGCAACCGGTACAACCGACGCTGGGAGGAGCGCGGCGGCACGCCGTCCGCCCACATCCGCACCGTCTACAACGGCGTGGACCCGGCGGCCTTCCCGCCCGCCGGGCCCGAACCCGAGACGCCGACCCTCAGCTGGGCCGGCCGGGTCGACCCGATCAAGGACCTGGAGACGCTGATCCGGGCCTTCGCCATCGTCCACCGTGAGATCCCCGAGGCGCGGCTGCGGCTCTTCGGCGGAACCCCCAAGGGCGGCGAGGCCTACCGGGACGGCTGCATAGCCCTGGCCGCCGAACTCGGCATCGCCGACTCGGTGGCCTTCGAGGGCCGCGTCGCCGACATCACCGACGCGTACGCGGCGGGCAACGTGGTCATGCTCTCCAGCATCAGCGAGGGCTTCCCGTTCACCCTGATCGAGGCGATGTCCTGCGGCCGCGCGACCGTCTCGACCGACGTCGGCGGCGTCCGCGAAGCCGTCGGCGACACCGGACTCGTCGTCCCTCCCCGCGAACCCGAACCGATGGCGGCCGCCGCGATCGAGCTGCTGCGCGACGCCGAACGGCGCGCCCGCCTGGGCGAACAGGCCCGGCTGCGGGTCATCGAACAGTTCACGCTCCGCCAGAACATCGACGGCTTCCGGGGCATCTACACCGAACTCCTCGGCACCGCCCGCTGGATGCCGGACGGCGTGGTGGCCGTCACCGACCAGACCCCCACCACCGACTGGGACCAGCAGCTCGCCGCCGCCCAGCCCCAGCACAGCGAGGTGGGCGCGTGAACGAGCGGAGCGAGAGAACCATCGAGAGGTGCGTGTACCGCGAAGCGGCCGCCGAGCGCAGCGGGGGGCGCGTGAACGAGCGGAGCGAGAGAACCATCGAGAGGTGCGTGTACCGCGAAGCGGCCGCCGAGCGCAGCGAGGTGGCAGCATGAGTGGCCCCCTGCGGCTCGTGGAGGACGAGGGCGGCTCCGAGCGGACGATGCAGCTGCGCACCCTGCCGCTCAAGCGTCGCCGCCCCGCCCTGCCGGCCCAGCCCGAGCCCGAGGAGCAGCTCGACCTCTCCGCGGATCCGCTGGACGAGCTCGCCGAGCGGCTGCACGACATCTGCGCCGATGCCGTCCACCCGTACGAGATCGCCGCGTTCCTGGAGTCCGACGGCCTTTCCGACGAGCAGGCCGCCCTGCTGTACGGCCGCCCCGACTCGTTCACCCTCGCCGAGGAGCTGTTCGAGAAGGTCGAGCGCCGCTATCCCGGCCCGAGCTCCGAGTTCGCCAACCCGTGGCGGGCCGACCCCTGGCGCTGCGTCGTGCGCGGCCTGGTGTTCGCCCTGCCCGGGCTCGGCTACCTGCTCGGCGCCAACCTGTTCGCGGCCACCCGGATGCGGTTCGGCCTGCCCTCCGGCATGCTCGCGCTGTCCGTCGCGACGCTGGTCAGCTGGGGCTTCAACCAGGCGCTGGCACACCGCTCGTACCGCTGGCTCGGCCGGCTGCGGCGCCGCGAGGCCGCGATCTGCCTGGCCCTCGGGGCGCCGCTGGGCGCACTGGTCGCGTCCACCGCGGCGTACGTGGTCGGCGGGCCGCTGGGCGCGCTCTTCTTCGCCGCCGGGCAGTCGCTGTACCTGGGCGCGGCCACCGTCCTGCTGGTGCTGGGGCGGGAGAAGTTCCTGCTGCTGGCCCTGGTTCCGGCCTCGGTGGGCGCGGGCGTGGTGCTGGCCGCGGACGTCCCGCAGGTCGTGCGGACGGTCGTGCTGCTCGTCTCGCTGGTGCTGGCGGTCGGCCTGGCCGCCCGGGAGCTGCTGTTCTGCATCCGCGGCGGCGAGAAGGAGTCCGTCGAGCTGAAGCTGCCGATCCGCCAGGAGGTCCCGCACCTGCTGTTCGGCCTGGCCTGCGGCACCCTCACGCTGATCGCCGGCCTCGGCGAGACCATCCACCAGGCCGTGCAGACCGGCGCCGCGCACGGCGCGAAGGCCACCCCGACCGGACCGGCCATGATCGCGCTGACGCTCAGTCTCGGCCTCGCCGAGTGGCTGCTCTTCCGCTACCGGGCGATGGCCGTGGCCGCGCTGCGCACCAGTCACACCAGCGGACAGTTCACCCGCCGCACCGGCGGGATCCTGCTCGGCTGCCTGTTCATCTACCTCACCACCGTGGCCGCGCTGGACGCCGCCACGACCGTGCTGTGGCCCGGCGCCCCCGCGCTCGGCGTGCCGCAGCTCGGCGCGATGCTGCTCCTCGGCGGCTCGCTCTGGCTGGCGCTGCTGCTGAACGCCTTCGGGTTCAGCTGGAGCACCGCCCTCATCTGTCTGGCCGCCGCGGGTGCCGAGAGCGCCGGGCTGCTGACCGGTGCGGATCCGATCGTCCTGCAGCTGATCGGCTGCGGGGCGGCCGCCTTGCTCCTCACCGCCATCGCCGGGCCTGCGCTCGGCCGCACCACCCAGCACCGCTGAACACCGAAATCACGCACGCCCAATTCGCGTGCACCGCTGGACCCGCTCCACCTGAACACGCTCCACAACGCGCTTCACCGCAACACGCTTCACCCGCACACGCTTCACGGCACAGCTGAACCACCACCGGCCGGTCGCCACCGGGAGTCCGGCCGTTCCCAAAATCGAGAGAGCGAATCACGCATGAGCAGCGTCGCGGTCACCGGAGCCGAGGGCTTCATCGGCTCCCACCTCGTCGAGTCCCTGGTTGCCGACGGGCACCAGGTCCGGGCCATGGTCCAGTACAACTCCTTCTCGTCCTTCGGCTGGCTGGAGACCCTGCCCAAGGAGGTGCTGGACTCGGTCGAGATCGTCCTCGGCGACGTCCGGGACCCGGGCTCGGTCAACGGCCTGGTCAAGGGCACCGAGGCGGTCTACCACCTGGCCGCCCTGATAGCGATCCCGTACTCCTACCGGGCCCCGCACTCGTACGTCGACACCAACGTCACCGGCACCCTGAACGTGCTGGAGGCGGTGCGCCACCAGGAGATCCCGCGCCTGGTGCACACCTCCACCAGCGAGACGTACGGCACCGCGCAGACCGTGCCGATCACCGAGGACCACCCGATCAACACCCAGTCCCCGTACGCCGCCTCCAAGGCCGGCGGGGACCGGCTGGCCGACAGCTACCACGCCAGCTTCGAGACCCCGGTCGTCACCCTGCGCCCGTTCAACACCTTCGGCCCGCGTCAGTCGATGCGCGCCGTCATCCCGACCGTGATCGCCCAGGTCGCCGCCGGCGAGACCGAGATCACCCTCGGCGACCTGCGCCCGACCCGCGACTTCACGTTCGTCAAGGACACCGCGCACGCGTTCCGCACGGTCGGCACCGCTCCCGCCGAGACCGTGGTCGGCAGGACCTTCAACGCCGGCACCGGCGGCGAGATCTCGGTCGGCGACCTCGTCTCCCTGGTCGGCAAGCTGATGGGCGTCGACCTCCTGGTGAAGGAGGACGAGCAGCGCATCCGCCCGGCCAACTCCGAGGTCATGCGCCTGGTCGCGGACGCCACCCGGCTGCGCGAGGCCACCGGCTGGGCCCCCCAGTTCACCCTGGAGCAGGGCCTGGAGCAGACCATCGAGTTCTTCCGCGACCCGGCCAACCTGGCCCGCTACAAGACCGACATCTACAACGTCTGACCGCCGTAGCGATCAATGCCCGTCCTGGTAACCAAGGTTCGTGTCCTGCACATCCTTTCCGTGGGGGAAACACCATGCATGCAGTGATCCTGGCCGGCGGTAAGGGCGTCCGCCTCCGCCCGTACACCACCGCGCTTCCCAAGCCGCTCGTCCCGATCGGCGACCAGCACGCGATCCTGGAGATCGTGATGCGCCAGCTCGCCGCCGCGGGCTTCAAGACCGTCACCCTGGCCATCGGCCACCTCGGCCACATCATCCGCGCGTACGTCGGCAACGGCTCCCAGTGGGGGCTGCGGGTCGGCTACGCCGTCGAGGACAGCCCGCTCGGCACCATGGGCCCGCTGCTCACCATGCAGGACCGCCTGCCGGAGCACTTCCTGGTGATGAACGGCGACATCCTCACCGACCTGGACTTCGCCGGGGTGCTCAAGCACCACGAGGCGTCCGGGGCGCCGCTCACCATCGCCACCTACGCCCGTCAGGTGAAGATCGACTTCGGTGTGCTGACCGCCGAGTCCGGCAGCATCACCGGCTTCCAGGAGAAGCCGAGCATCGACTACCGCGTCTCGATGGGCGTGTACGGCGTGTCCCGTTCGGCACTCGCCAAGTACACCCCCGGCCTGCCGCTGGGCTTCGACGAGCTGGTGCTGGACCTGCTCGCCGCCAAGACCCCGCCCGCCGCGTACGACTTCGGCGGCTACTGGCTGGACATCGGCCGCCCGGACGACTACGACCGGGCGAACGCCGAGTTCTCGTCCATCCGACCGGTGCTGATGCCCTTCGAGTCGGCCGCCGCCGGCCAGGGCGTGGCGGAGCTGCCGATCCCGGCCGCCCGCACCGCCCCGGACGACACGGCCGAGGCTCCCGCCACCGCGGGCGCCCAGAGCGACGGACGGGCCGCGTGAGAATCCTGCTCCTCGGCGGCGACGGCTTCCTCGGCCGTCACGCCACCGCCGTCCTGCGGTCACTGCCCGGTGCCACCGTGCTGACCGCGGGCCGGCGGCCCGCCCACGACCTCCGGCTGGACCTGGCCACCGCCCAGGCCGGCCCGCTCGGCGAGGAACTCGCCGCGCTGGCACCCGACGTGGTGGTCAACTTCGCCGGCGCGGTGGCCGGCAGCGCGGTCAAGCTCGCCGAGGTGAACGCGCGCGGCCCGGCCGTGCTCTGCGAGGCGCTGCAGCTCGGCGCCCCGAAGACCCGGCTGGTGCACATCGGTTCGGCCGGCGAGTACGGCGTCTGTCCGGCGGGCAGCTCGCTGTCCGAGGACTCCGACGCCCGCCCGGTCGGCGTGTACGGCGCGACCAAGCTGGCCGGCTCCCTCGCGGTGGCCGGCTCGGCGCTGGACGCCGTGGTCCTGCGGGTGTTCAACCCGGTCGGCCCGGGGGCACCGGTGGGCTCGCTGCCCGGCCGGCTGGCCGCCGAGCTGCTCCGGGTGGCGCCCGAGGGCGCCGACGGCGTGATCACGGTCGGCGACCTCTCCGCCTACCGCGACTTCGTCGACGCCCGGGACATCGCCCGCGCGGTCGGCCTGGCCGCCGCCGCGGACCGTCCGCTCCCCCGGGTGCTCAACCTCGCCTCCGGGCAGGCCCGGCAGGTCCGGGCGATCGCGGACGGGCTGGCCGCCGCGGCCGGCTTCACCGGCCGGATCGACGAGAGCGGGGCGGGCTCCGAGCGCTCGGCCGCGGTCTCCTGGCAGCAGGCCGACGTGTCGGCCGCCGCCCGGGAGCTCGACTGGCACCCGGAGACGGACCTCGCCGACACCCTGCGCGACCTGTGGCTCAGCACCGCCCAGCCCGCCTCCCCACCGGTCGTCGCATGACCGGCGGGATCATCCCCGACGGCCGCCTGCTGGTGCCGCTGTACGTCCACCCCGCGGTGGACCCGGCGGCCTGGCAGGCGGTCGCCGCCGCCGACCCGGGCCGGATCGCCGCCGTCGTGCTCAACCTCGCCGACGGGCCCGGCGAGAACCCGGACAGCGTCTTCGCCGAGGCCGCCGACCGACTCCGCGCGGCCGGAGTGCCATTGGTCGGCTACACCGACACCGACTACGGCCGCCGACCGCACGCGGCGGTGGTCGCCGACATCCTGACCTACCGTCAACGCCACGACATCACCGGCGTCTACCTCGACCAGGTGGCCACCCACCCGGGCGCCCTCGCGCACTACCGGCGGCTGGCCACGGCCGCGCGCGCGGCCGGCTGCGGCACCGTGGTCTTCGGCCACGGCGAGCACCCCGACCCGGGGTACGCCGAAGTCGGCCTGGCCGACCTGCTGGTCACCTTCGAGGGCGACTGGGACACGTACCGCGCGATGACGCTCCCGCTGTGGACCGGCCGCCACGCGGCCTCCCGCTTCTGCCACCTGGTGTACGACGTCCCCGCCGAACACGCCGAGGACGCCACCGCGCTGATCGCCGCCCGCCGGGCCGGCGTCGGCTGCGCCGTACCGGGCGCCGGGGAGAACCCCTGGCGCACCCTGCCCTACGGCCTGACCGCTGCTGAACTGACCTGACCCGATCCGGAGTTCGACTACCGTGAACCGCCGTACCCGGCTCCTGCCGGCCGCCATCACCATCGCCGCCGCCCTGCTGGCGACCTCGTGCAGCAGCTCAGGCTCGGACGACGACGGCTCCTCGGCCGACGGCTCCCCGAGCAGCCCGCCCGCGGCCACCGCCCCGACCACCCCGGACGGCAGCGCAACCCCGGGCACCCCGTCGGACGCCGGCACCACACCCCCGGCCCCCGGCACGCCCAGCGCCCCCGGCTCGCCCACCGCGCCCGCCGCCACCACGCCCCCGGGCGCCACCACCGCCCCGGGCACCCCCGGGACCCCGGGCGGAACTCCCGGCGGCACCACCGCCCCGCAGCCCGCCGGCGCCCGCTGGCAGCCCACCCCGGGCCTCGCCTGGCAGTGGCAGCTCGGCGGCACCGTCGACCAGTCCGTGGACGTCCCGGTCTACGACATCGACGGCTTCGAGAACGACGCCTCGGTGGTGGCCGCGCTGCACGCCAAGGGCCGCAAGGTGATCTGCTACATCAACGCCGGCTCCTGGGAGAACTTCCGCCCCGACTCCGCGGCCTTCGCCAAGTCCTTGCAGGGCTCCGACACCGGCTGGAAGGGCGAGAAGTGGTTCGACATCCGCAAGCTCGACCAGCTCAAGCCGCTGATGGCGGCCCGCTTCGACATGTGCAAGAGCAAGGGCTTCGACGCCATCGAGCCGGACACCATCGAGGCCTACAACCAGAACAGCGGTTTCCCGCTCACTCCTGACGACCAGATCAAGTACAACCGCATGCTGGCCCAGCTCGCCCACGAACGCGGCCTGGCCATCGGTCTGAAGAACGACCTCGACCAGATCCCGGCGCTGCTGCCGGACTTCGACTTCGCGGTCAACGAGGAGTGCTCGCAGTTCGACGAGTGCGACCGGGTCGCGCCGTTCGTCAAGGCAGGCAAGGCGGTCTTCCACGTCGAGTACAAGCTCGGCACGGACCAGTTCTGCGCCAAGGCCAAGTCGCTCGGCTTCAGTTCGATGCAGAAGAAGCTCGACCTGGACGCCTGGCGCAAGCCCTGCTGAGCACCGGCGCACCGGTTCTCGACGCACCGGTTTCCGTCGCGCGGGTGACCCTCGTCCGGGTCACCCGCGCGAGGATCACTTGACCGCCAGCCAGATGACGCCGCCCAACACGGCCAGCACGATGACGGCGACCAGCGCGATCACGCCGGTGCGGCCACCACCACCGCTGTTGCTGCGGCCGTAGGTGGAGACGGTGCCCGGCGCCTGCGGGGCCGCCGGGGTCTCGTCGACGAACGCCCGGAACATCTGGGTGCTGCCGGCGGGGTCGTAGTCGTTGTCAGCCATGGCACGGACTCTAACGAATCCGCCCACCTCACGGACACCCCGGACCCCTCCTGCGCGACCCCCACCACCCGGTCGCGCAACGGCGGTACGACATCCTCGTGAAGTCCGCCCGACACGCGGAATGCCGCCCAGTGCGATCCGGTTGAATCCGACCATGACCGGAAACCACAGCGACGCCCCGGGCCGGGTCCGCCTCGGCGCCTCCGACCTGTCCGTCTTCCCGCTCTCCCTCGGCGGCAACGTCTTCGGCTGGACGGCCGACGAGCAGCAGTCCTTCGCCGTCCTGGACGCCTACGCCGCGGCCGGCGGCAACTTCGTCGACACCGCCGACGTCTACTCGGCCTGGGCCCCGGGCAACACCGGCGGCGAGTCCGAGACCGTCCTCGGCAACTGGCTGCGCAGCCGCGGCAACCGCGACGACGTCGTGATCGCCACCAAGGTCGGCATGCATCCCGAGGCCGGCGGTCTGGGCGCGGCCAACATCAAGGCCGCGGCTGAGGGTTCGCTGCGCCGCCTGGGCGTCGAGCGGATCGACCTGTACTACACCCACCGGGACGACGACACCCCGGTCGAGGAGTTCGTCACCGCACTGGACGAGCTGGTCCGCGAGGGCAAGGTCGCCGCGGTCGGCGCCTCCAACATCGGCGCCGAGCGGCTGTCCGAGGCGCTGGCCTTCGCCGACCGCGAGGGCCTGGCCAAGTACGTCGCCGTCCAGCCGCACTACAACCTGGTCTCGCGCGGCACCTTCGAGGGCCCGCTGGCCGACGTGGTCGCCGAGCACGGCCTCGCCACCGTCCCGTACTACGCGCTCGCCTCCGGGTTCCTCACCGGCAAGTACCGCCCCGGCGGCCCCGGCGTCGACAGCGCCCGCTCCGAGGGCGCCGCCCGCTACCTGGACGACCCGCGCGGCCCGAAGGTGCTGGCAGCCCTGGACACCGTCGCCGGGGAGCACGGCGTCGCCCTCGCCACGGTCGCCCTCTCCTGGCTGGCCGGGCGGCCGACGGTCGCCGCCCCCATCGCCAGCGCCCGCACCGTCGAGCAGCTCCCGCCCCTGCTGGCAGCCACCACGCTCCGACTCACCCCCGAACAGACCGCCCTCCTCGACGCCGCCTCCGCCTGACCCCGCCCCACCCGCAGGCTGCGAACCCGCCCCCACCCGGGCCCGTTCGCAGCCTGCGCCCGTTCCCGGCGAACCCCGCCCGGTTGGGAACGCCGTCCGCAGTGATCAGACTTGGTCCACGAACGACCTGACGCGGAGCGGGACTTCAACGCCGAATCCACCACGGCGGCGGCATCGCCGGGAATCCCGCCCGGGACGGGCTCTTCGACGACGAGGACCGG
Organism: Kitasatospora sp. NPDC088779; assembly: GCF_040685395.1. NCBI lineage: Bacteria > Bacillati > Actinomycetota > Actinomycetes > Kitasatosporales > Streptomycetaceae > Kitasatospora > Kitasatospora sp. NPDC088779. The sequence goes on from NZ_JBFBHW010000004.1 coordinate 148,114, forward strand.
AAGAAGTACGCGCGCCCGGCCCTCGATTCCGCAGACAATCCGGGCCCGGGCGGTAACACCCGCAGGATGACCGTCGGCCCCGCCGATCTGAGGGCCCGCGCCGGCACCGTCGACGAAATCCGGGCGATTTTCCGGGCGGTCGGCGAATCGGCCCGGAAAAGGACGGCCAACGCGCTTGGCGCACCGGCCCATTGGCAGATCGGGCCCGAACTGCGCACCCGATGTATCCGCGGGGACGACCAGGTGGCCACGGTCACGCTTCGGGCCCCCGACAGCGGCGTGCCGTCGGGGGCCCAGTGCGCCCCGGCGCTACGGCCGCCCGAAGTGGGTCGGGTAGTAGCCCGAGTTGAGAGTGGAGACCCGAACCGTCTTGCCGGGCCGGGGCGCCTCGACGAACTTGCCACCGCCCAGGTAGATCCCCACGTGGTGGATCCCGGAGGCCCGGCCGCTGTCCGACCAGAACACCAGGTCGCCGCGGCGCAGCTGCCCCGCGCTGATCGGCGTGGTGGCCGCGTACTGGTCGTCGGCCACCCGCGGCAGGCTGATCCCGCTGCGCCGGTAGGCCTGCTGGACGAGCCCCGAGCAGTCGTAGCCTGACGGGCCGTTGCCGCCCCAGACGTACGGCTTGCCCAGCTGGGCGAGCGCGTAGTCGATGGCCGCCTCCATGCTGCCGGAGGCCGGTGCCTGGTCCGCCGACGGCGTGGCCGCGGGCCGGGCGGGAGTGGGATCAGCGCCGCCGCCGGACTGGCCGGTGCGGCTCGCGTAGACGTCGTAGTGGCTGGTCCACCGCCACTCGCCGCTGCCGTTCTTGAACCAGTACTTCGACCCGTCCCAGCCCTGGCGCAGTCCGGAGGAGGAAGCGGAGGAGGCCGAACCGTTGGACACGGCGGCCGCCTTGCCACTGGCACCGCCCGAGCCGCCCGAGCCGCCGGACTGGCCGGTGCGGCCCGCGTAGACGTCGTAGTGGCTGGTCCACCGCCACTCGCCGCTGCCGTTCTTGAACCAGTACTTCGACCCGTCCCAGCCCTGCTTCCCGGCCGCGGCGTGCGCGGACCCGGCACCGGCCGTCAGGCCGACCACGCCGGCGCCCGCCAGCACGGTGGTTGCCAGGCAGGTACTTCGCACGGCGCGGTGTATTCGGCTGCCGCCGGTCCCCGCCGCGGGGCGGGCGGTGCGCGGCCGGGCCGCGCAGTTCGGGCAGCCGCACCCCGCGATCGCGGGGATGCTGCCGGTGCTCTCCTCGAAGCCGATCAGGCCCCGGTCGAGGGCGGCGTCGAAATCGGCGTCGAGGTCGAGGCCGGGATCGGCGTACGCGCCGGTGGCTATCCTCATGCGGGTCGTCCTTCCTTCCGCCCGGCCCGTGCGGCCGGGGGCGGTACCGAGGCGGCCACTCCGGCCGGGGCGACGAAGGCGACCAGCAACTGCTCCATCAGCGCACTGCGGGCGGCCTCGTCCAGTTCGTGGGCGGTGGCGCGCTCCAGCCGCCGGACGGCGAGCGCCGCCGCCTCGACCGCGTCGTCCACCAGCACCGTCCGCAGGCCCGCGTCCAGGTCGGCCAGCCGGCGGCGGCGCATCGACTCGGCGACCTCGGGCGCGTAGTCCAGCGCCAGCGGCTGCGCCGAGTAGACCTCCAGGCCCGCCGGGGCGACCTCAGCGGCCAGTGCTCTGGTCAGCTCGTCGGCGAACCACTGCCCGTCACGCAGCGCGGGCCCGGGCGCCGCGTTGCTGTCGCACGGCAGGATGGACGCGGTGCGGGTGAGTACCGCCTGGACCTGCTCGCGCAGGTAGCTCTCGTGGTCCTCGATCGCCAGCAGCGCCCGCGCGGTGTCCTTGACCCGCCAGACGATCAGCAGCCGGACGACGATCGGCGTGCCGGTCCGGTCGACCGCCTTGACCGGCTCGCTGCGCCAGTGCCGCAGTCGCACGTCCACCCGGCGCCGGCGCAGCAGCGGGTTGACCCAGACCAGGCCGGTGCGGCGGACGGTGCCCCGGTAGCGGCCCCAGCGGGTCAGCACCCGGGTCTCGCCGCCCGCGTTGGCCAGCAGCCCGGCAAGCGCGAACACCACGAGCAGGCCGACCGCGCTGACCGCGGCGACCGACTTGGCGTCCACCTCGGCCTGGCCGCTCGCCTGCGCGGCGGCGCTGCGCAGGTCGGGCAGCGCGTCCCAGTACGGGATGACGCCGTCGCGCAGCAGCATCAGCAGCACGCCGGCCACGCCGACCAGCACCACCAGCAGGGCGATCCAGCCGGGCAGGGCGGTGGCGCCGTGCTCGCGGACCGCCTGGTCGGCGCGCGGGGGGCGGCGGGAGGTGGCGGCCGCGGGGGCGCCGACCTGGATGGCTTCCGGGATCTCGGCGGTCTCCGGGGCGGCCGCCTCCAGCGGATCGCGCAGGTCGGCGGAGGCGCCGGAGGCCGGGCCGGGGACGACGACCAACGGAGTGGTCGCGGGGCCGCCGTCGACCGGGCCGAGCAGCTTGGCCGTCTTGGCGGCCGTGACGGTGGCTGTGGCGGTGGCCAGCGGGCTGGCGCCGGAGGCGGAACGTTCCGGCAAGGCCGGTGGGAGCGCCTTGGGCAGGTGGTCGGGTCGCTGCGAAGAATCGCGGGTGACGTCCATGCACGGATCCTCGGGGTCGGTGTGTCGCGCAACGGGCGGCCCGGATCTGACGGGCAGTGCCAAGATCAGGCTAAGTTCATACGTCATCAAATGCGACATTTGAGGTGAGGTGTGTCGACATTTGCTGACGAATCGTCCGAAGCCGACCTGACGCGCAGGCACATGAATGGATGGTCGGGATGGTTCAGCGCAGGTCAGCGCCGCCGGACACCGCCATCACGGGCGAACACCCGGCGGGTGATCAGCCCGATGGCGGCGAGCACCAGCAGGCCACCGGCGACCCCACCGCGCCAACCGCTCGCGGTGGACCGCGCGGCCGCCGCCTGCGAGGCCTCCGCGGCCGCCCCCACGGGCGACGCACTGGGCGGCGCCGGCAGCTGCCCGGCACTCTCCCCGGCGGACCCGAGCGGTTCGGCCGCCACCGGCGTCGATGACGGTGACAGTGACGGAGGCGATGACAGGGGCGGTGGCAGTGACGGTGACGGTGACGACGCCACGACGCCGACGGCCGCCCGGGACGGACTGGCGCCCAGGGACGGAACGGTACGGAGCGTCGGAGGGACGGAACCGGCGGAGGTGGTGGTGGGGGCGGTCGGGACGGTCGGGGTGACTGAAGCAGCGGACGGCCCGGCCGCTGCCGGAACGGCAATCGGCAGCACGCCCACCGGCACCGGTGCGAGCACGGACGCATCGGGCGCCGCCCCCACAACCGGGCTCGGCGACGAGGTGACCGGGATCGAAGGCGTGGACGGGAACGTGGACGCGGGCGTGGGCGACATCGCGGGACGGGACGGTACGGAGGAGGCCACCGGCGCGGAAGCACCGGCCGAGGGCAGCACCGGCACCGCCACGCTCGGACTCGGCCCGATCGGCACCGAAGCCGACGCCGACGGGCTCGGCACGGTTGCCACGGTCGACACCGAGGCCGCGGGGCTGGGCCGCACGGGAACCGACGCCCCCGAACTCGGCACCGCGGAAGTCGACGCCGACGCCGACGGGCTCGGCACGGTCGGCACGGTCGACACCGAGGCCGCGGGGCTGGGCCGCACGGGAACCGACGCCCCCGAACTCGGCACCGCGGAAGTCGACGCCGACGCCGACGGGCTCGGCG
>NZ_JBFBHW010000004.1:151935-296092 GCF_040685395.1 Kitasatospora sp. NPDC088779
GGCGCCGCCGCGACGCGCACCGGCACCGCGTCCGCCGCCGCCCCGTTCCCCGCCAGGTCGGTCGCCGTGACGACCAGCCACTGCTGCCCGTCCGTCAGGTCCCGGTTGGCGGTGCAGGTCCAGCTGCCGTCGAGGGCCGCCGTCGCCCCGCACAGCACCGTCCGCTCGCCCGAGACCGAACCCAAGGCCGAACCCGAGGCCGAAGCCGGCCCCGAGGCCGCCGAGCCGCCCGCCCGCGCCGTGACCAGCACCTTCGAGCCCGGCTCGGCCCGCCCGGTGAACGTCGGCCGACTGACCCGCAGGGTCTCCCCGGCGGCCGGCGAGCCGAGCACCGGCTTGTCCGGCGGGACGGTGTCGACGACCAGCACGACCGCCTGCCCGGCCGTCCGGTTCCCGGCCGCGTCGACCGCGACGGGGGTGAGCAGGTGGCGCCCGTCCACCAGGTTCTCGACCGGCAGGCAGGACCACTGGCCGTCCGCCCGGACGGCGCTGCGGCACAGTTCGGCGGCCTGGTCGGTGACCGCGACGGTGCTGCCCGCCTCGCCGGTGCCGGTGAGCTGGATCCCCGGGTCGTTGGTGTACTCCGGGAGGGTGAGGACGGGCGCTGCGGGCGGCGCCGTCTTCACGGTGACCCGGACGGCCTCGCCGCGCAGCACCACACCACCGCTGGTGATCTCGACCGGGGTGAGGGAGTGCGGGCCCGCGGTGAGCGCTTCACCGGGCCGGCAGGACCAGCCGCCGCCGCGCTCGACCCGGGCCCGGCAGGCCGTGGCGTCACCGTCCCGGATCTCCACCGAGGCGCCGGCGACCGCTCCGTCGCCGTGGACCCGCGGACGGGCTTCGGCGAGGACGGCGCCGTCGACGGGTTCGGCGATCTCGGGCCGGGCGGCGCCGACGGTCAGTTTGATCCGCTGGTCGGTGACCTGCCCGGAGTCGGCGAAGCCGCCGGAGGGGACGAGTTGGCTGGCGTCGCGGGCGATCCGCAGCCGGGCCCAGGTGTCGCCGGAGCCGGCGCCGGTCGGGACGGTCCATTCCAGGGTCGCGGTGTCGGCGCCGGCCGGGATCTCGGTCTGCACCCGCTCGGCGGGGTCGAAGCGCCCGCTGTGGTCGAAGTCGATCCAGCCGGCCAGGGTCGCGGGCTGGTCGCCGACCGCCACCGGGACGGTGAGCCGGTAGTAGCGGCCGATCGCGGCCTCGGTGGGGAAGCCGATCGACGGGTCGGCGCCCTGGTACTCGCCGCGGCCGGGCTGGAGCTTGGGCGGCGGCGGGCTGGCGAAGACGCTGCGCCGGCCGGCTCCGTGGTCGAGCTGGACCAGCGGCTCGCCGGTCGGCCGGTCGGCCGTGCCCCGGTCGTCGGCGGACCGGGGGCGGGTGCGGTGCGCAGCGTTGGCGGCGTCCGCGCCGAGGAACAGGTCGGAGAGCACGTGCGAGGCGTTGCCGTAGTTCTGCGGGGCGGTGCCGAGGTCCTCGTCGACGGTGACGGTGTAGGCCTGGCGCAGGACGGGCGGGGCGGTGGTGCTGCCGGCCCGGGCGGTGGAGCGCTGCTCGATCCGGAAGACCGCGGTGCGCAGGGTGCCGACGAGTTCCAGGGTGCCCTCGGAGGCGGAGCCGGCCGCGCCGTCGGAGCTGCCGTCGGCTCCGACGGGCGCGAGGGCGTTGGCGTCGACCGTCCAGCCGGGCCAGTCGGTGCGGTTGACCAGGGTGGGGGCGGCGGGTGAGCCGCCGGTGAGGGTCAGCCGGGCCGCGGTGCTGGTGGTGCCCGACTTCCCGGTGGCGAGCGCGACCAATCCGCTGAGGTGCAGCCGGGGGTTGCGGACCGGTCGGGAGAAGGCGAGCCGGAGCGTTCCGACGGTGCGCCAGGATCCGTCCGTCTGCGGGCGGTTCTCGGTGACGCTGAAGGTCTGCGCGGGGTTCCCGGGGTGCATTCCGTCCGTGTACGGCCCGGCCGCACGCCCCCCGCCGGGGCGGTCGGCCAGTTCGCCGGCCGCGGCGGCCACCTCGGTACCCGGGGTGGCGGCGAATTCGAGCTGGACGGAGAGGCCGGAGGGCAGGACCGCCCGGTGCTCCCCCGACCAGGCGTCAGGGGACTGCTGGGCCACCGAGCGTGGGGCGTTCCAGCCGGTCAGCAGCCCGGCCACGAGGACGGTCAGGGCGACGGCCGTGCGGGGAAACTGTCGGCCCATCCGGCTCTCCTTCGCGGTCGGCTGCCGGGGTGCCGGGCAGCCTGGGCACAAGATCTGACAAAAAGGAATCACGATCCTGAGCCGGTCATACTGCGACACCTGGGCTTATAGCCGGGTCCCACCCGTTTGGCGGTCATCCGAGCGACAGGACGGGATATACCCGAAACAGATGCATTTCATCCATTAGGCCCGCAATCCAGAACGGACCAGGCACCCGGCGCCCTGTCCGGGCCCGGAAACGGGAGAAGCCCCCGGCCGGTGGCCGGGGGCTTCTCGCTGGTGCGCTCAGCAGGATTCGAACCTGCAACCTCTTGATCCGTAGTCAAGTGCTCTATCCGTTGAGCTATGAGCGCAAGGAACGGGCGAACCCGATCTTGCGGAGATTGGTGCGCTCAGCAGGATTCGAACCTGCAACCTCTTGATCCGTAGTCAAGTGCTCTATCCGTTGAGCTATGAGCGCTCGCCCTGATGAACGGTGCCAGCGGGGCGGTGCGGGGACAACATTACATGACCTGCGACGCGGGACGAAATCGATTGCTCCCTCCCTCCGGGCCGACCCCCTGGAGGCCGCTCGGGGCCCCCGACGGGCCCGGCCCGCGGGACAGGTCGGGGAGGCGGGTGGCGGGGTGGGCCCGGAACCTCCCCGGGGATGGGGAAAGCCCCGCCGACAAGATCGTCGACGGGGCTTTCCGGCTGCGGAGGCTGAGGGATTTGAACCCTCGATCAGGAATAACCCCGAAACCGCATTAGCAGTGCGGCGCCATAGACCGGACTAGGCGAAGCCTCCTCCACAGGGACCACGTCCGCGTGAGCGGACCCGTTCCGTGTGCCTGAGATGATGCCACAACCGTGGGGCTCGGCACCAACCACCGCCCACGTTACTAGGCGGGTCGACCCCGCCGCAAAGAAGAATGAGATACTGCCGTCTCCGGAGGAGCTGCCCTGAGCCGAGGAGACCTGTCGACGTGAGCAGCAGGCCGATCCGAGGCGCTGCTCGCCTCGCCGCCATACTCGACGCCCTGCCCGACGCGTTGTTGCTGGTGAACAGCAACGGCACCGTCGTGGACGCCAACAGCGCAGCCGTCCAGGCGCTCCAGACGCCCGGCACCTCGCTGGTCGGCATGGGCGTGCTGGACCTCCTGCCCGAGTTCGACCCCAGCCGGATCCCCGGCTCGATGCGCCCGGCCGCCCGCGACGGCGACGAACCCGACCGCCCGGTCCGGATGACCGCCCGGCGCACCGACGGCACCAGCTTCCCGGTCGAGGTCTCCGGCAACGACTTCCCCGACGACGGCACCGGCGAGGGCCGCGGCTACGGACTCACCTCGTACGACTCGTACCGCGAGCGCTCCCGCCCGTCCTCCGCGAGCGACCTGCTCCTGCTGCTGGTCCGCGACCTCTCCAGCCGGCTCGGCGTCGAGGCCGAGCTGCGCCGCCAGCACAAGCAGACCGAGATGATCCTGCGCGCCGCCGCCGAGGGCGTGCTCGGCGTCGACCTCGAAGGCCGCTGCGTGCTGGTCAACCCTGCCGCCGCGCACATCCTGGAGTACCGGGCGAGCGAGCTGGGCGGGCGCGAACTGCACCCGCTGATCCAGCACTCCCGGGCCGACGGCACACCGCTGGCGCTGGAGGAGTCCGCGCTGCTGGACACCCTGACCTCCGGACGCAAGCACCGGGTGCGCGGCACCGTGCTGTGGCGCAAGGACGGCCGCCCGGTCACCGTCGACCTCACCACCGCGCCGGTGCGGGACGGCGACCAACTGGTCGGCGCGGTGATGACCTTCACCGACCGCAGCCGCGAACTCGCCCTGGTCGCCCGCAACGAACACCTCACCGCCGTCCTGGAGAGCGAACTCGGCGGCGCGCTGACCGCGCTGAACCAGCGGCTGGACGCGCTCGCCGCCGACCCGGCCGGGCAGCTGTGGCCGGAGGCCAACTGGACGCTGCGTCGGCTCGCCGACGAGTGCCGCCGGTTCAGCCGGCTGATCGACGGCGTGCTCGCGCACCAGCGCTCCGAGGCCGGCGAGACCGGCGAGACCGCCCCGGCGGACGGCCCGGACGCGAAGGACGGCAAGGACGGCAAGGACCGCCGCAAGCCGACCGAGCGGCGGGTGCCGGTCGCCCTGGACAAGGTGGTCCGACGGGCCGTCGAGGCGGCCGGCGAGCTGGTCGGCCCGGGCCGGGTGCGGTTCTCGGTGCACGCCGCCGCCGTCGAGGTGATCGCCGACGAGCGCCGGCTCGCCCAGGCGCTGGCCCACCTGGTCGCCGACGTCAGCGGCATCGGCCTCGCCCTGGACGCCCCGACCGCCCCCTCCCCCGGCCTGGCCGCCCCCGGCGCGCCCGCCGCGCTGCCCTCCGGCGGCGAGCCGCCTACCGTCGTCCTGGCCGCCGCCCAGCGCGGCGAGGTCGCCCGGGTCGAGATCCGCGGGCCCGGCCTCGGCGGCAGCCCCGTCCACCTGCCGATAGCCCGCGCGGTGGTCGAGCGCCACGGTGGCGTGCTCCAGCCGCACGAGCTGCCCGGCAAGGCCGGCACCACGTACGTCGTCGAGCTGCCGTTGGACCCGGCCGCCGCGAAGGCCGCCGCCGAGCGCGCGGCCGCCGAGGGCCGCTCCGACCGGCCCAAGGAAGGCGACAGCGCCGTCCTGCCCGACCTGCCGGGCATCCCGCAGCTGCCCAGCAGCGACGAAGCCCCCGAGCCGGTCGCCGACGGCGGCGAGCAGGCCGACCGCGAGACCCCGGCCGCGGCCGCGGAGGCGGAGCAGCCCGCCGAGGAACCCGCCGCCGAGCGGCGCGGCCGCCGAGGCCGCCCCGCCGCCGAGGAACCGGCGCCGCCGACCCGGACCGCCCCCAGCGCCCCCGCCGACCAGTGGCCGAACGCCCCCGCCCGGATCGAACGGGCCGTCCCCGAACAGTGGAACGGCACCGGCAACGACCCCGCGTACGGCCGCCAGGGCCTGGCCGGTCCGGACGGCGCGCAGCGCGACCCCTGGGGCAAGGACGACGGCCGCTCCGGCCCCGCCTACGCCGTCCCCGTCGAGGGCGAGCGCCCGCAGCAGCACCGGACCGGCGGGCGCGAACCGCTCGCGCTCGGCCCCGGCACCGGTGCCGCCCCCGCCGACGGCACCCCGGCGGGCGGCACGCCCGCCGCGGAAGGCGCCCCGGCCGCCGACGGCGCCGAGGCCAAGCCCCGCCGGCGCCGCGCCCTGCCCTCCACCGAGGACTCCTCCGGCGGCTTCGCCCTCCCCGGCGCCACCGACACCCCGGTGTACCCCGGCCTGGAGCACGCCCTGCCGACCGGCCCGGCACCCGCGCAGCCCGAGCCCGCCGCCCCACCGACCGGCCGCCGTCGCCGGCTGGCCGTGCCGCCCGGCCCCGGCCAGGAGGCCCCGGCCGCGCCGTCCGACCAGGCCCCGCAGGAGGACCGGCCCGCGCCCGGCGGCCCCGCCGCGCTGCCGGCCGCCCGCCCGGCGCTGCCCGCCGCCGAGGACCCGTCCGGCCCGCGCCCGGTCGGCACCGGCCTCGCCGAACTCGCGCCGCCGCGCCCGCTCGGCGGTTCGCCGACCCCCGCCGCCGGGCCGCAGCCGCCCGTCCCGGCCGAGGCCAGGACCGCCCCGCGCCCGATGGCCGAACTGCCCGCCGCCGCCGGCGACCGGACCGAGGAGCAGCCGCCGGCCATGGCCGGCCCGAACGGCTCGACCGGCGAGGGCGGCAGCGCCCGTCGGCTGCTGGTCTGGCCCGAGCCCGATCCGGCCACCCGGCAGGCCCTCCAGGAACGCGGCTACCGCCCGGTGATCGTCCGCTCCCGCGAGGAGGTGGACGCCCAGGTCGCCGGCTTCCCCGCGGCGCTCTTCGTCGACCCGCTGACCAGCCCGATCACCCGCACCGCGCTGCAGTCGCTGCGCACCGCCGCGCTCAACAGCCGCGTCCCGGTGCTGGTCACCGCCGGTCTCGGCCAGGCCACCCGGGACGCCGCGTACGGCGCCGACCCGGCCGTGCTGCTGCGCGCCCTCGCGCCGCGCGACGGCGAGCACCACGCCCCGCGCGTCCTGCTGGTCGAGGGCGACCCGGACATCGCCGCCGCCATGATCAGCAGCCTGGAGCGGCGCGGCATGCACGTCGAGCACGCGGTGGACGAGAACGACGCCGTCGCCCGGGCCAGCAGCGTGCAGCCCAACCTGGTGGTGATGGACCTGCTCCAGATCCGCCGCCGCCGGGTCGGCCTGCTGGACTGGCTGCGCGCCAACGACCGGCTGCACCGCACCCCGCTGGTGGTCTACACCTCGGTGGACCTCGACCCGCGCGAACTGCCCCGGCTGCGCACCGGCGAGACGGTGCTGTTCCTCTCCGAGCGCTCGACCAGCGCCGACGTCCAGTCCCGGATCGTCGACCTGCTCGGGCGGATCGGCGCGATGGGCGAGGCGGGCGTCGCCGCGGCGGGCTGACCGCGCCCTGACGCCGAGGGCCCGGCGAGATCCACACGGCACGCGCCGAGGGCCGACCACCCCGCTGGAACGGGGGTGGCCGGCCCTCGGCGGTCGGGCGGGCGGCTACTCCTTGCCGAGCACCGTCACGTCCAGTTCGTCCGCCGCGTAGCTGGCGCGGATCACCTTCTTGTCGAACTTGCCGACCGAGGTCTTCGGCACCGACTCGACGATCGACCAGCGCTCCGGCAGCTGCCAGGAGGCGATCCGTCCGGCCAGGAAGGCCCGCAGCTCGCTCAGCCCGGCCGTGGCACCCGGGCGCAGCACGACCGTGGCCAGCGGGCGCTCGCCCCACTTCTCGTCCGGGACGGCGACCACGGCGGCCTCGGCCACCTCGGGGTGGGCCATCAACTGGTTCTCCAGTTCGACCGAGGAGATCCACTCGCCGCCGGACTTGATCACGTCCTTGGCCCGGTCGGTGAGGGTCAGGTAGCCGTCGGCGGTGATGGTGCCGACGTCGCCGGTGCGCAGCCAGCCGTCCTCGGAGAACTTGTCGTCCGGCCGGAGCGGGTCCTGCCCGGCACCGCCGTAGTAGGCCCCGGCGATCCACGGGCCGCGCACCTCCAGCTCGCCCGCCGCGACGCCGTCGTGCGGCATCCGCTCGCCGGACGGGCCGACCAGCCGGGCCTCGACGGAGGCCGGGAAGATGCCCTGGGTGACCCGGTAGGGCCACTCCTCCTCCGGGGTGAGGCCACCGGGCGGCTGGGCGAAGGAGCCGAGCGGCGAGGTCTCGGTCATGCCCCAGGCGTGCAGCACGCGGATGCCGTGGCGCTCCTCGAAGCCCTTCATCAGCGAGGGCGGGCAGGCGCTGCCGCCGATGACCACCATGCGCAGGCTGGAGGTGTCGTAGTCGCCCGCGTCGAGCTCGTCCAGCAGGCCGCTCCAGATGGTCGGGACGGCGGCGCCGACGGTGGGCCGGACGGCGGCGATCATCTCGGCCATCGGCTTGGGCTGGAGGAAACGATCCGGCATGAGCAGGTTGGCGCCGGACATGAAGGCGGCGTGCGGGATGCCCCAGGCGTTCACGTGGAACATCGGGACCACCGGCAGCGCGGTGTCACGCGGGGTGAAGGCGAAGTTGTCGCCGGTGTTGACCTGGAGGCAGTGCAGGTACACCGAGCGGTGGCTGTAGAGCACGCCCTTCGGGTCCCCGGTGGTGCCGGAGGTGTAGCAGAGCACGGCGGCCTCGCGCTCGTCGAGGTCGCCGCGCCACGGGTAGGCGGTGGGCCGGCCCGCGATCAGCTCCTCGTAGTCGTGCACGGTGCCCGGGAAGCCGGCCAGCAGCGAGCGGTCGCCGGGGCCGTTCACCACGATGTGCCGGAGCGTCGGGGCGAGGTCCGGCAGGACGGCGGCGAGCAGCGGGAGCACGCTGCCGTCCACGATCACCGCGTGGTCGGCGGCGTGGTTGACGATGAACGAGAGCTGGTGGGCGGGCAGCCGCAGGTTGAGCGTGTGCAGCACGGACCCCATCGCGGGGACGGCGAGGTAGGCCTCCAGGTGGACCGAGTTATTCCACATCAGGGTCGCGACCCGGTCGTCCCCGGTCACCCCCAGTTCGTCGCGGAGCGCGTGGGCGAGCTGCGCGGCCCGCGCCCCCACCTCGGCGTACGTCCGCACGACCGGCCCGGTGCCGTCCCAGGTGGTGACGGTGGACCGGCCGTGGATGGTGGACCCGTGCTCAAGAATCCGGGCGACGGTGAGCGGGACGTCCTGCATCGTGCTGAACACGGGTCCTCCTTGACCTGGCGGCACTGGCGGCTGCGCCTGCGGCACCTACCGGGCGGTAATGCGCGCGGACGTGCCCGATTGTGCCGCCCCGCCCCGCCCGCTGTCAGTATCCCGGCCCCGTTGCCCGCATCACGGATCGGCGACGCGTCAGCCCGCGGTCGGGCCGTCGACGTGGTTGCGGTCGATCGTGAGGGCGGCGCCGCCGTAGGTCTCCTCGACGTTGCCGCGGTACTGGTGGACGCGCTGGTGGTAGCCCCAGAGGTCGGAGCCTAGGGCGCCGGAGTCGGCGGTGTCGGCCCGGTCGTCCCAGCGGGCGTACCAGAGGGCGTCGGGCAGCGGGAAGCTGCCGGCCCGGGCGGCGGCGACCAGGTCGGCGATGCCGGAGTCGAGGCTGGAGTAGAAGCCGGAGCGGTAGCCGGCGGCGTGCAGGGCCTGGGTCCAGCCGACGGCGAAGTCGACCACCGCCTGGCCGCAGGCGGGGTCGCGCATCGGGTAGGCCTCGATGTCGAGGTAGACCGGGCCGCCCTTGCCGAATCCGAGCGAGCCCATCGCGTGGACGGCTTCGGTGGCCTCGTCCCGGCCCTGCTCGACCGCGTGGGCGGGGTCGATCCGGCGCGGCTTGTTGCCGAGTTCGCTGCACGGCGCCTGGAGCCCGACGTGGGCCGGCAGGAAGCGCCAGCCCAGTGCGCGGGCCTGGCGCACCCACTCGGCGGTGAGCCGGGGCTGGCCGCAGCCGCGCTGGGCGCCGCTGACGTAGATGCCGAGCGCGCCGTACGGGGAGGCCCCGTGCCAGGCCCGCAGGGTGTCGAGGGGCGGCGCGGTGCAGGCGTCGAAGGCGGGGCCGGTGAAGTCGTCGTGGATCCTGGGCGGGCCGAACCGGTCGGGCAGGGTGAGGGCCCGGATGCGGGGTAGGGCGGCGGCCCCGGCGCTCACGCCCGTCCCGTCGGTGGCCAGCAGGAGCACGAGGGAGGCGGCGAGCAGGGCCACGGGGCGGAGATAGCGCACCCGCCCTTGCTACTGACGGACCATCGGACGAATGCGGCAACCACGCCGGGCGCACCGGGAGAGCCCACCCTTTCGGCCGCACCCGTCCACATCCGTCCCGATAGTTGTAACGAGCTTGCCCGTTCATCACTCCTTACGGCAAACTCGCCCATATGCCCACCTCCCATCCCAGCGAAACCACCGCCCCGATGCCGGCTGCCGCCGTCGCCGAGGCGCTTGCCATGCCGCCCGCCCCCCAGGGCGAGCCCGCCGGCGAGCGGGGCAGCTGGCGACGAGGCGGGGCACCCGGCTCCACGGCACCGCCCGACGCGCCCCCCGGCCAGCCCACCGGCCGACTCCCGAAGGTCCTGCGGCGCCCGGAGAGGATCCCGGCGCCGCTTCTCTGTCTGACCGCGATGTTCCTGGTGCAGACCGGGATCGCCCTGTCCAAGCCGCTGTTCGGCCCGCTCGGGGTCAGCGGCACCACCTTCCTGCGGCTGGGCTTCGCGGCGGTCATCCTGCTCGCCGTCACCCGGCCCCGGCTGCGCGACAAGCGCCCGCGCGACCTCGCCGCGGCGGCCCTGCTGGGCGTGGCCTCGGCCGGGATGACCTTCCTGTTCGCCGGGGCGATCGACCGGCTGCCGATGGGCACCGCCGCGACCATCGAGTTCCTCGGCCCGCTCGCGGTCGCCCTGGTCTTCGCCCGGCGTGCCAGCCACCTGCTCTGGGCGCTGCTCGCCGCCGGCGGCGTCGTCCTGCTGACCCTGCTCGGCGAGGGCGGCGACGGGGGCGGGCTCGACCCGGTCGGACTGCTCTACGCCTTCGGGGCGGCCGCCTGCTACGCCGCGTACATCCTGTTCACCGACAAGGTCGGCGCCGCCTTCCAGGGCTTCCAGGGCCTGGCGGTGTCGATGACGGTCGGCGCGCTCGCCCTGGCGCCGTTCGGACTCGGCCAGGCCTGGGACGGGCTGACCGCGCCCGGCGCCTCGCCGCTGGGGCTGCTGGCCGCGGTGGCCGGGGTGTCGCTGCTGCTGCCGGTGATCCCGTACGCGCTGGAGATGACCGCGCTGCGGCGGATGCCGCAGCGGGTGTTCAGCGTGCTGGTCAGTCTGGAGCCGGCGGTCAGCGCGCTGGTCGGCCTGGTGGTGCTCGGCCAGCTGCTGGGCGTGCCGCAGCTGGCCGGGATCGGCTGTGTGGTGGCGGCCAGCGTGGGAGCCACGCTGACCGGGCGGCGGTAGGGCAGCACGGTCGGTCCGAGGGCCGGGCCCTTGGACCGTCAGGTCGTCACGGCCACAGCAGGGTGCGCGACCACTCCGGGGTCCGGACCGGTCCGGTGCGGGTGTAGCGCAGCCGGACGTGCCGGCGCTGCGCGTCGCCCTGCCAGTACTCCACCTCGTGCGCCCACAGGGTGTAGACCGCGTGCCCGGCCGCGACGGCGTCCGGGGTGGCCTCCAGGCGGCGGCGGGCGACGGCGACGGCCTCGTCGTACTCGGCGAGCGAGGCCATCGGCTCGCTCTGCCGCCCGACCAGCGCGCCGACCCGGGCGTCCGGGGAGCGGGTGGCGAACTCGGCGGCGGCGACCAGGTCGGCGGCCCGCTCGACGGTGCCGCGGACCCGTACCTGGCGGCCCAGCTGGGGCCAGTAGACGGTCAGCGCGGCGGCCGGGTGGTCGGCCAGCTGGCGGCCCTTGGGGCTGTCGGCGGCGGCGGAGAAGACCCAGCCGGTGCCGGCCGCGTCGACGTCGCGCAGCACCAGCACCCGGGCGTCCGGCAGGCCGTCCGCGTCGACCGTGGAGAGGGTGACCACCTGCGGGTCCGGCACGCCGGCGGCCAGCGCGGTGGCGAGCCAGTCCACGAACAGCGGGCCGGGCTCGGCGGGCGCGGCCTCGGCGTCGAAGGTCGGCAGCGGGCGGGCCATCGGCGGGCGGCCGAGCAGCAGCTCGGGCACGGACTTCGGCTCGGGCCGGTGCTCCGCCGGCTCCCGGCGGGCGTCCGGCCCGGATCGCGGAACCGGCTCCGGTGCAGGCCAGGCCTCGCCCGGGCCGGTCAGGCCCTCCTCCTCCGCCGCCATCGCGCGCCCTCTCCTCCGGTTGCCGCGGTCGCCGCCCCGGCCGGGCCGTCCTTCCCGGGCCCGGGCACGTGGTGCGCTGTCGGAGCGCAACCGTACCGCCGAACACCGACGGCTCCGGGCGCGGGCCCTCGCTGGACGCGTCCGGGCCGTCCGGGCCGGCCTCGACGGGCGGTCCCGGGCGGTGTCGGCGGCGACGGGCAGCCGGCGACGAGCGGGCCCGGGCGGTTCGCTCCCGGCTCCGGACGCACTCGTGGGCGGTGCCGATGGCGGCACCGCCCACGAGGCCGGCTTCACGGTGACCCTTTCCGCTGGCCGGTCATGCGCTGTTCTGATCCGCGCCCGGGCGGGAATTCCGCCCGGAGACTGGTTCGAGCCCCTCCGCGAGTGCTCAGCTCACCCGCGGCCGCCCACCTCCGGCGCCCCCGCCGTCGGTGGTGCCCGATCGGATCAGTGGAAGATCGGGGCGAACACGACGTTGATGTTCTTGTTGGACTGCCCGGCCAGGATGGTGCCCGCGTTGTCCTTCACCGCGAGGGTGTTGTTCTGGTTCGAGGCGCCCGTCCCGGTGGCGGTCTGCTGGGTGGAGATGTAGTTGCCGTCGACCCCGCCGAACACGTTGCCCGTGCCGACGTTGGACACCACGCCGGCGTTGGAGCCGGCACCGGCGCCCGCACCGTTGTCGGCGGCCGCAGCACCGGCACCGGCCAGCAGCAGGCCGGCCGCGAGCGGGGCGGCGAGCAGGAGTCCGGCCACCCGGCGGGTGTGGATGCGAGCCATGAGAGCCTCCAAGAAGCTGTAAATCGTGCAATTGTCGAGCAGGGGGTGCGGGAGTTCGCCGGCCAGACGAACACCTGCGGGCTGCGACGCCGAGAGACAGACTTCCGCAACAAATCGACAAAGCACTAGTCGGCGAAGCAGTTTTCGCCCGTTAGCGTGATATCCACCCGGGCTGCGCATAACGGACCGAAAATCGGACAGTGCGCCGACACGCCCCTACTGAGCTGGCACTTTGCCCGGGCGATGGCCTCCTGGAAGGCCCTTCAGGCAGGGCGCTCCGCCGTCAAACGAACCACCAGGCGCACCACCCCGGCGCAGGGAAATCAGGAAACGCGCCCCCGAAAAGTTCGACCACCCTCCCATGTCGACTTTCCCAGCCATTCCCAGACCATCGGAAAGTCATACTGGAATATGGGAGAAATAACATCACACCATCTTGCCCGGGTTCATGATTCCCAGCGGATCGAAGACCGCCTTCAGCTGTCGCTGGAGGTCCAGCGCGACCGGCCCCAGCTCGCGCGCCAGCCAGTCCCGCTTGAGCAGCCCCACCCCGTGCTCCCCGGTGATCGTGCCGCCCAGCTCCAGCCCCAGCGCCATGATCTCGTCGAAGGAGCGCTGCGCCCGCGCCGCCTGCTCCTCGTCCGAGCCGTCGAAGATCACGATCGGGTGGGTGTTGCCGTCCCCGGCGTGGCTGACCACCCCGATGGTCAGCGCGTGCCGCTCGGCGATCAGCGCCACGCCGTTCAGCATCTCGGCCAGCCGGGAGCGCGGCACCGCCACGTCGTCGATCATCGTGGTGCCCAACCGGTCCAGCGCGGGCAGTGCCAGTCGCCGGGCCTCCAGCAGCAGCTGCGACTCCGCCTCGTCCTCGGCCGGCACCACCTCGGTCGCCCCGGCCGCCCGGCAGAGCTCCGCCACCCGCGCCAGCCCGGCCTCCCGGTCCGGCCCGTCGAAGGCCACCAGCAGCAGCGCCCGGGTCGTCTCCGGCAGCCCCATCCGCCCCAGGTCGTTGACCGCCCGCACGCTGACCGCGTCCATCAGCTCCATCAGCGACGGGGTCAGGCCGCACGCCATCACCTCGCAGACGGCCGCGCCCGCCGCGTCCGCGCTCGGGAACTCCGCCGCCAGCGCCAGCTGCGGCGCCGGCGCGGGCCGCAGCGCGAGCACCGCCCGGACCACCACGCCCAGCGTGCCCTCCGAGCCGACCAGCAGCCGGGTCAGGTCGTACCCGGCCACGCCCTTGGCCGTCCGACGCCCGGTGGACAGCAGCCGCCCGTCCGCCAGCACCACGTCCAGGCCGAGCACGTACTCGCTGGTGACGCCGTACTTCACGCAGCAGAGCCCGCCCGCGCCGGTGCCGATGTTGCCGCCGATCGTGCAGGACTCCCAGCTGGACGGGTCCGGCGGGTACGAAAGGCCCAACTCACCGGCTGCTCGCGAAAGTTCGGCGTTCACCACGCCGGGCTCGACCACCGCGATCCGGTTCACCGGGTCGAGCTCCAGGATCCGGTTCAACTTCACCATCGACAGCACGATGCAGCCGTCCACGGCGTTCGCCGCACCCGACAGCCCGGTCCGCGCCCCCTGCGGCACCACCGGCACCCGCAGCGCGGTGGCGATGCGCAGCACGTGCTGCACCTGCTCGACCGTCTCCGGGAACACCACCACGGCGGGCGCACCGGCGGCGCAGAAGCCGGCCATGTCGTGGCGGTAGGCGGCGGTCACGTCCGGATCCACCACCACCGCCCCGGCCGGAAGGCCCTGCGCCAGTCGGTCCGTCAGGTCACCCATCGCCGCCTCCACTCGCCGCCAGCCGCCTCCACCGCACTCTGCCCGCCCGCCGGAGGCCGGGCAAGTGGGCCCCCGGCGGATCTGCGGGCGTGGGCCCCGGCCGGACCGGGCCTACCGGCGGACCACCGGCTCCTGGAACTCCGTGACCCACCGCGCCGGGTCGTCCGGGCACTCCAGGTAGAGCTCCCGGGCGTAGCCGGCCGAGCGGTAGCCGTTCGCGTCGATGAAGCGGGCCAGCTCCTGGAAGCTCCCCATCGCCTCGTCCATCGAGCCGCGGTGCACGACCGTCGCCGCCTCCTCGATCGGCGGCAGGTCGAGCACCGCGAAGCCGTACCGGCCCGGCTCCACCGCCGGCCCGACCGGGACGGCCACCCGGATCAGCACCGTGCCCTCGCCCTCCGGCACGTCCTCGTACCGGGCGACGGACGGGCCCGCCTCGGCAATCCCGGCCTCGGCCAGCCGCCGGCACAGCTCCGCGAACAGCGGGCCGATCACCGGCCCGATGTCCTCCGGCTGGTAACTCGCGGCCACCGCGGTCAGTTCGGCCACCCGGACGGACGGCACCCGCTTCAGTACGACGTCGTGTGCGGACATGGTCCCCTCGCTCTCGATCGTCCGGAGCCTCGCCTCCACCCGGGTCAGCCGCTGCTCGTCCGCGGCGATCGCCTCGGCGAGTTGGGCCCGGCGCAGCCGCAGCATCCCGCGCAGTTCGGCCGCGTCCACCTGCTCGTCCAGGACGGCCCGCACCTGCTGCAGCGTGAAGCCGAGCTCCTTGAGCGCGATCACCCGGTTGAGCCGGGCGAGTTGGGACGCCTCGTAGGACCGGTACCCGCTGACCGGGTCCACCCTGGCGGGCCGCAGCAGCCCGATCGCGTCGTAGTGGCGCAGCATCCGCACCGACACCCGGCCGTGGCTGGCGAAGTCTCCGATGTTCAACATGGTGCCCCCACTCCACCCCCTGCCACCGTGTCAGGGTCAACCCCCGCCCGCCGAAAACGCGGAAGGCGGGTGCCGAGTGATCTCGGCACCCGCCCTGAGCAGGTGGTTCTCCAACCAGCGGAGAGCGTGGGATTCGAACCCACGGTACGGGGTCACCGCACGACAGTTTTCAAGACTGTTCCCTTAGGCCGCTCGGGCAGCTCTCCAGGCGGAGGTCAGCCTAACGGGTCCGGCGGGGTTCGGTGCACACCGTTTCGTGCGGGTGGGGGTCAGCTGTCGCCGTCCCGCTGGCCGAGGGTGACCTTGGTGTTGAACTGCTGGCCGTTGCGGGTGTACTCGACGTCGACGGTCTCGCCGGGCTTGTGCGTCCAGATCCGGCTGACCAGGGCGGGGCCGTTGTCGATCGGCACTCCGCCGAGCTTGGTGATGACGTCGCCCGGCTTGAGACCGGCCTTGTCGGCGGCGCCGCCGGGGGTGACGGCCGGCTGGCCCTGGATGTCGCGGGTCTGGATCTGCGCGCCGTCGCCCTTGTAGTCGTCGTTGCGCAGCACGTCGAGCTTGGCGTAGACCGGCTTGCCGGTCTTGATCAGGGTGTCGGCGACCCACTTGGCCTGGTTGATCGGGATGGCGAAGCCGAGGCCGATGCTGCCGGCCCGGCCGTTGGCGGAGGCGTTGGACTGGATCGCCGAGTTGATGCCGATCACCGAGCCGCTGGAGTCGAGCAGCGGGCCGCCGGAGTTGCCGGGGTTGATCGAGGCGTCGGTCTGCAGGGCGTTCATGTAGGAGGACTGGCCGCCGGTCTCGTCGCCGGAGGCGACCGGGCGGTCCTTGGCGCTGACGATGCCGCTGGTGACGGTGGACTCCAGGCCGTACGGCGCACCGATCGCGACGGTGGCGTCACCGACGTTGACCTTGTCGGAGTCGGCCAGCGGAAGCGGGGCCAGCTTGCTCTTCGGCGGGTTTTCGATCTTGACCACGGCGACGTCGTAGCCCTCGGCGTGGCCCAGCACGGACGCGTTGTAGGACGTGCCGTCGGCGAACTTGACGGTCAGTTTGCCGCCGTTGAGGGTCGGCGCGACCACGTGGTTGTTGGTGAGGATGTGGCCCTCGGTGTCGAAGACGAAGCCGGTGCCGGTGCCCGACTCGCCGTTGCCCTGCGCCTTGATGGTGACGACGCTGGGCAGCGCCTTCTGCGCGATGCCGGCGATCGAGCCGGGGGCGGGCTCGTTCTTCTGGGTGTTGCTGGCCTGGACGGTGGTGCTGCGGTGGTCGTCGGCGCTGCTGGTGCTGTCGTTGCGGTCCGCGACGGTCACGCCGAGCGCACCGCCGGCCACGCCGGCGACCAGCGCGACGGCGGCGATCAGGGCGACCAGGCCGCCGCGCTTCTTGCGCGGGCCGCCGGGGCCGCCGGGGTAGTCGGCCGGGTAGCCGAGCGGTCCGGCCGGGCCACCCGGGTAGCCCGCGCCGCCGCCGGCATCGTGGGAGGCACCCCAGCCGCCGAGCGGCTGGCCGGCGCCGAACGGGTGGTGGCCGGGCGCGGGGTGCGCGGCGGGCGCGCCGGGGGCGGCCGGGGTGCCGTACGGGTCGTGCGGGCCGGCGGCGGGGACGCCGTGGGCCGGGGTGGCGTACGGGTTGGCACCCGGCGGCAGGGCCGGGCTCTCGGCGACGGGTGCGACGGGTGCAGCGGGTGCCGCCGGCGCGGCCGGGACCGGCGGGGCGGGCGGCAGGACCGGCGGCGGCGCGTCGATGTAGCCGGTGGCGGCGTCGACCGGGGCGGCCGGTGCGTCGACGACCGGCGCGGCCGGGGTCTGCGGGGGCGCCTCCGGCGCGGGGACCTTGGTGAAGGCCACGGTGGGCTGGTACCCGCCCTCGGCCGGAACACCATCGGCCGCAACGCCCTCCGTCGGCGCGGCCTCAGCCGGTGCGGCCTCGGCGGCCGGAGCGGCCCCGGGCTCGGGGACCCGGCCGAAGGCCAGTGTCGGCTGGTGCCCGCCCGAGGCGTGGCCGTCGGAAGCGGGAACAGCCGCCGCCTGGCCGCCCGAGGGCTGCTCCCCCTGCGGCCCGGTGGGCCCAACCTCGCGCTCGGTGCTCACGAACGACCTCCATAGCTGACAGAACCAAGGACCATAGTTTTTCGTACTGCCGATTCGTTTGCCGTAAGGACCCCTCTGAATAACTCATAAGAATCCTTAGCCGCAGCCGACAGCCGGGCCGCCGACCAGGCTGTCCTACGCCGACGACCGAGCGATGACCGAGCCGACGAGCAAGTCGACGGCCGAACCGAAGACCAGGCCGACGACCGGAGGCTCCCCCACCTCCGCCGGGCGTCCCGCGATGCGGGCCGCACACCCCGTGGCCTTGGCGTTCACCCCCGGGCCGGTTAGCCTGTCGCTCACAACTGACACGCGGGAGCTTGGACCATCCAGGCTGAGAGTGCGCTGGTCGACCGTACGCCACGGGATCGTGGGCGGACCGTCGAGGGGGCGCAGACCGCCGGAACCTGTCCGGGTAATGCCGGCGTAGGGAGTATCGGCCATGTCGCCTGCTTCGCCATCCTCTTCTTCGGACGCGCCCGCGTCCAAGGGTTTCCCCGAACCGTCCCCGACCGCTCACGGCGGTGACAGCGGTCACGCGGGCCCCACCGGCACGGCGACCGCCGTCCTGGAGCGCCCGGAGCGTGCCGAGGCGCCGCTCGTGCTGGACACCGAGCCGCCGCGCACGCTGCGCTTCCGGGACCACTTCGCGCTCTGGATGAACCTGGGCGTCAGCCTGATCGGCTTCTCCACCGCCGCGACCGTGCTCGGCGCCAAGGGCAGCGAGCTGTCGCTGGCCGCCGCGGTGACCGCGATCGTGGCCGGCACCGTGGTCGGCACCGCGATGCTCGGCGTGGCCGCGCTGATCGGAGCCCGTACCGGCGCGCCCGCGATGGCGAACCTGCGCGGGCTGTTCGGCACCCGGCTGTCGTATGTCCCGACGGTGCTGAACATCGTCCAGTGCGTCGGCTGGGGCGTGTTCGAGCTGCTGACGATCGCGGCGGGCGCGCAGACCGTCGCCCACACCGACGGCTACCGCTGGCTGTTCGTGCTCCTGGCGGGCGCGCTGACCACCGCGCTGACCATCTGGCCGCTGGGCTCGATCGCGGTGCTGCGCCGCTTCGTGGCCGGTGCGGTCGCCGTCGCGATGGTGTACTTCACCGTCCAGCTGGGCCGCCAGGGGGTGCCCGACCCGGGCGCCGGCAACTGGCACGGCTTCCTGGGCGCCACCGACGCGATGATCGCGGTGTCGATCTCCTTCGTCCCGCTGGCCGCCGACTACACCCGGCACTCGCGCACCGCACGCTCGGCGTTCTGGGGCAGCTTCTCCGGCTACACGATCGCCCAGGTCTGGTGCTACGTGCTCGGCCTGATGGCCCTGCTGCAGTCCGACGGCGACCCGAACAGGATCTTCGACTCCTTCCTCGGCGTCTGGGCCGGCTGGCTGTTCCTGCTGGTGCTGGTGCTGCGCGAGACGGACCAGTCCTTCGCCAACGTGTACTCGACCGCGATGTCGGTGCAGAACCTGCTGCCGAAGGTGGACCGCCGGGTGCTGACCGGCGGGATCGGCCTGCTGATCACCGTGCTGGCACTGCAGATCGACAAGTTCACCGACACCTACACCAACTTCCTCGGTCTGATCGGCTCGGTCTTCGTGCCGCTGCTGGCGGTGCTGGCGGTGGACTACTTCTTCGGCGCCGGCCGGTACGGCTGGAACCTCTCCGCCGACGCGCCCTCGCGCCGCCTGATGCTGCTGCCCTGGGTGCTGGGCTTCGCGGTCTACCAGTTCATCGCGCCGACCGCGGTGGCCGGCTGGTGGACGGACTTCTGGACCTCCGCCCAGGACGCCCTGCACTTCACCCCGCAGGAGTGGACGTCCGCCTCGCTGTTCGCCTTCCTGGTGCCCGCGCTGGTCACCTGGGCGCTCACCCCGCTGACCCGCAGGACGGCGCCGAGCTGACCGACCGACACCGAAGACGGCCCCGCAGATTGGGGCCGTCTTCGCCTGCGCGTCACTTCCGCCGCCTATCGTGGGGCCCGTGACCAGCACAGACCCGTCCTCGACGGCGGCGCGCACCACGCCGCCCGTCCAGGTGATCGCCCACCGCGGTTCCTCGCACGCCCTGCCCGAGCACACCCTGGCGGCGTACCGGCGCGCGCTCGACGAGGGCGCGGACGCGGTCGAGTGCGACGTCCGGCTGACCGCCGACGGCGAGCTGGTCTGCGTGCACGACCGCCGGATCGGCCGGGTCTCCAACGGCCAGGGCACCGTCTCGGCGATGACGCTGGCCGAGCTGGAGGCGTACGACTTCGGCGCCTGGAAGACCGGCCGCCCCAGCACCGACCCCGAGCTGCGCGGCGTGCTGCGGCTGGAGCGGCTGCTGGAGCTGGTGGTGGACTGCGGCCGCCCGGTGGACCTGGCGATCGAGACCAAGCACCCGGTGCGCTACCGCGGCCGGGTGGAGGCCGAACTGCTGCGGACGCTCGAACGCTTCAAGATCGGCGCGAGCCGGGAGGGCGAGCGCCCTTCGGCCCGGATCATGAGCTTCTCCTCGGTGGGGCTGAACCGGGTGGCGGCCTCGGCGCCGGAGTACCGGCGGGTGTTCCTGTTCGAACGGACCCTGCCGCTGCTCGGCCGGCTGCGCCCGGGCTCCCCGCTGCCGGGCGGGGCTCGGATCGCCGGACCGGGCATCGACCTGGTGCGGGCCCGCCCGCAGCTGGTGACGCGGCTGCGCGAGCTGGGGCACGAGGTGCACGTGTGGACCGTGGACGAACCGGCCGACGTGGAACTGTGCCTGGAGCTCGGGGTGTCCGCGATCATCACCAACCGGCCCGCCGAGGTCCTGGCGCAGCTCGGCCGGTGATCCGGCGTCGGACGGCGGGCCGCCCGCAAATCCACCCGCAAAGCCCGGACACAACCTGATCGTTCTGGTCGGCAGTCAAACCTTCCGGGCCCGTTATTGCCGGAATTCATGCGCCGGGGCGACGCACGGTGAGCACGGAATGACCTCAGGTCCACCCTCGGTCGCAATCGCTTGAAATGTCCTCGCGGGATCGTCCGGCGGTCGTTTCCGACGCATTACCAAGGGGCATCTCTCCCTCGGCATACGCTGAAGGAGGTCCGGGGGTGGCGTTGATGGTGGCGCGTGAAGTGCCGGCTTCATCGACCATGGCAGTGCCGCACGGCCCGGCGAGTGTCGGGGTCGCACGGCGCCGACTGCGTCGAGATCTCGGCGACCGGGAGATACCGGAGCCGGTCGTTGATGATGCCGTACTGATCCTTTCCGAACTGCTGAGCAACGCCTGTCGGTACGCCCGTCCGCTCGGCCCGCTGCGGGCCCTGGGGCGCGGCGCCCGGGCCGAGGTGGTGGACCAACTGCTGGTCGGCGTCCCCTCCGGGGCGCATTCCGCCACGGGCGGCCGGGAGCGCGAGGAGCACGGGAGCGGAACGGACGGCGGCGTGCTGGTCCGCTGGCAGCTGCACGCCGACGGCGTGCTCACCCTGGAGGTCACCGACGGCGGCGCGACCACCCGGCCGCTGCCCGCCGGCCCCTCGCTGACCTCGCGCGGCGGTCGCGGCCTGAACATCGTCGACCAGCTGGCCAGCGACTGGGGCGTGCGCGACGCGCCCGGCGAGGTGACGGTCTGGGCGGCGCTGCCCGCCCGGGCCCGGCACGCCCGGCGCACCGGTGGTGACGCCCGCAGCGCCTGAACCGACGCGCGCTCCCCACCCGTCCGCCCGGCGTGTGCCCGCGCGCCGGGGGAACGTCAGTAGGCTGCCCGGAGCAAAGGACCACCGTTCCCGGGAGAGCCGCACCATGGGCAAGAAGGCCGCCAAGAAGGCGCCGCAGCGTCAGTCCACCACCGCCGTCGCGGGCGAGGTCCCCGTGGTGGGGGCCCGCGAGAACTGCCCCTGCGGTTCGGGCCGCCGGTACAAGGCCTGTCACGGCCGGGAGGCCTCGCACGCGGTGCAGGAGCTGGTGCACCGCCCGTTCGAGGGCCTGTCGGGCGAGGCCGACTGGGTCGCGCTGCGCGAGCTGGTGCCCGCCGCCACGGTGCCGCTGACGCTGGCCGCCGGGGTGGCCGAGGGCGCCACCGGCGAGGTCCCGTCGGTGACCCTGGCCACCGTGCTGCCGCTGGCCTGGCCGGCCCTGCGCCGCCAGGACGGCTCCATCCTGCTCGGCCTGCAGACCCAGTCCTCCTCCGGCGACCTCAGCCGCGACCTCGCGGACGCCCTGGAGCTGGCGCTGGCCACCGAGCCGGGCAACCCGGTGCCGTCCCGCCGGACCGAGGCGGGCGGACGCCGGCTCCAGGACCTGCTGGACGTCACCGCCGCGTTCACGCCCGCCGTGCACACCGGCTTCGAGTTCTGGCTGGAGGACGCCGAGACCGCGACCGGCGAGGTCGCCGCCTCCCTGGAGCGCGCCAACGCCTCGGCCATCCCGACCGAGAAGCTGGCGAGCGCCGACGCCGCCTACTGGTGCGGCACCCCCGACAAGAACCACCTGCGCTGGGTGATGACCGTGCCCGAGGAGCGGCTGCTGGACGCGCTGGCCCGGCTCAGCGCCGCCGACCAGTCCTCGCTCGGCCCGGACACCCGCCTGGTCGGCTCGTTCCGCGCGCACGGCCTGACCGTCCCGGTCTGGGACCTCCCGCTCGCCATGACCGCCGCCGACTGCGAGAAGCCGGCCGCCGAGTTCGCCGAGCGGCTGGCCTCGGTGCTCGCCGACGAGACCCCGTTGACCGCCGAGGAGCGGCGCGCCCGCGCGAACCTGGTGAACCGTCAGGTCACCTTGAACTAAAGCGCCCGGGATCCGGGTGATACGCGTCACATTGTCGCCATGAAGCCGCAATTTCCGGGCTGGCAGGGCGTCTTGGAAATTGGCGCGGGCGCGGATCCTTGTTACTGTCTAAAGAGTCCGGCCGCTGGTGCATCCCCCGTCGCCAGCGGCCGGATCTTTTGTTTTCCGCGGGGCCCCGACGAGCGGCCCGGGAACGGACCGGCGGATCAGTACGCCGAGCGACCGCTGTCCAGCCGGACCGTCGCCTCCACCAACTCGCCCAGCAGCGGCCCGACCTGCGGCAGCCACACCCCGCCGTCGGCGTCCGCGCGCGGGGCCAGCACCCAACGCACCCGGCCAGCCGCTCCACCGGGCGGCAGCGGCAGGAAGCCGTCCACCCCGTGATAGCGCAACGAGCCTGGCACCCAAGGGAGTTGAGAGAGCATCTCGCCGAGCGCGTCCAGCGAGTACGGGGCCACCAGCAGCGCGTACCGGCCCGGCATCGCCAGCACCGGACCGAGCGGCAGCCGCAGCGCGCCCAGGTAGACCAGCGCCCGGGCCCCGGCCGCCGCCGGCAGGCTGACCGCCGAGACCACCGAACCGGTGGCGGCCAGCACCGGAGCGTCCGGGCTCTGCCGCTCCCACCACCAGCGCACCATCCGGGCGTCCGTGGTGGCGGCCAGCAGCGACGGGTCGTGCGGGTGCGCGCCCGGCACGACGCAGTCCTGGTCGCCGCAGGAGCACTGACCGCCGCGCAGGACGGCCCCGGGCACCACGGGCCAGCGGTGGTCGACGGCGGCCGTCAGGGCCGCGGCGAGCCGGGCAGGGCGCTGACGTGCGACGTCGTCCTGGACGGGGTGGTGGGGAGTGGCGGGCGGACACGGATCTTTCGGGTTCTCACGCATGGCGCTCGTTCCTTTCCCTGACCGCTCGGTTCGCTCCGGCCCGTCGGCACCGCCGGGACTCGTCACGCGGACCCGCGGTGGCACGGCCCCGGCGGCGCGAAGGGGGGCGGGCGGCATGGCGGGCGGCGCGGCGACGACGTGGATCACGGTGTGGAGCACGACATGAGAAGGGCCGCGCACTGAAACAGCCCCTGGAACGAGAATCCCGTATGCGACCGGATGGACGCCGCCCGGGCGCGCTTGGTTCCACCGTACGAGTGAGAGACTTCCGGCCAGCCCGGGTCCCGGGCGGCGCGGGCATACGATCCGGACGGCCGCCGGGTCCGTCCCCTCCGTTCTGCCCGCTCCCGGTCCCCTCCATGCCTCCCGACCGGACCGGCGCGCGCCCAGGCCGTACGCGCCCCCCGACCGGGTCTCGCGGATGTGGAACAGGCCACCGCGTCGTCCTGGATCTGGACATGCCCCAAATGGCCTGTGTAGAAGTGGTGGCATTGCTGTCGATCAATGACGAGTAGTAGCGAATCGAGGCGAAACGCGCCCTTTGGCCGTCATCGCTCCACACCGGCCGTACCTGGGGGTTCCGCATGGCACGTAGCACGTCAGGAGTGGCGGCATGACCGAGTCCCACCCGTCGTCATCGACACCCTCCGAGCCGGGCGAGCCCGGCAGCGCCGGCGGGCTGACCGTCCTCGACCCACCGGGCTTCCCCGGCCCCGCCGACGCGCAGGACGGCGCGGCGGACGTCCGCACGGCACCGGCCGCCGGAGTGCAGGACCGTTTGGCCGGACGACTGTCCGATTTCGCCAGCCTGCACCGGCACACCGAACAGCTCGCCCGCGCCCGCGGCCTCGCCGCCACCCTGGACACCGTCCTCGCCTCCGGCGCCGCCCTGCTCGGCGCCCGACGCGGCGTCCTGGTCACCCGGATGCCCGGCGGCAGGCCCGGCCAGCCCGTCGGCCTCGGCCTCGACCGCGCCAGCCTCGGCGCGCTGGAGACCGTCCCGCCCGAGCAGAGCCTGCTCGCCAGGCTGCTGCGCGAACAGGACCGGCCCGAACGGCTGCACTCCCCCGACCTCGCCGAGGACCCGGCCACCGGCGCCCGGCTGCGCGAACTCGCCACCCAGCTCGGCCTCGGCGGCTGCTACGGCCTGCCGCTCGCCACCGAGGAGGACGGCCCGCTCGCCGCCGCCCTCTGGTTCTACGACGAGCCCGCCGAACCCACCGAGCGCCAGCGCGAGCTCGCCCACCGCTACGCCGCGATCGCCGCCCCGCTGCTCGCCAAACAGCTGGAGGCGGACAAGGTCCGGCGCACCACCGAGGCGCTGCGCCGCGGCCTGCTGCCCGACCGGCTCCCCCAGCCCGCCGGCCTGCGGCTGGCCGCCCGGATGCTCCCGGCCGGCCTGGACCGCTCCTGCGGCAGCGACTGGTACGACGCCATCCCGCTGCCGGACGGCACCGTCGGCCTCACCGTCGGCTCCGTCTCCGGCGACGGCCCCGGCGCGGGCCCCGGCTCCGCCCCCGGCGCGGCCGCCGCGATGGGCAGGATCCGGGCCGCGCTGCGCGCCTACGCCGTCCTGGAGGGCGAGGACCCGGTCTCCGTCCTCGGCGACCTGGAACTCCTGCTCAAGACCACCGAGCCGGCCCGCACCGCCACCGCCGTCTACGCCTGGGTGGAACCCGAGGAGCGCCGGATCACCCTGGCCGGCGCCGGCCACTGCCCGCCCGTCCTGGTCGGCCGGCACGGCGCCGAGTTCGTGGAGACCTCGCTCTCCGCCCCGCTCGGCATGCTGGCCTGCTGGGAGGCCCCCGGCGTCGAGCTCACCGCCGACCGCGGCGACACCCTGCTGCTCTACACCGAGGGGCTGGCCCGCCGCTGCGGCCCGACCCTGCACGCCGGCCAGGCCAACCTGCGCCGGGCCGCCGCCGACGCCCCGCGCGACGTGCGGATCGACCCGGACCGGCTCTGCGCCCACCTGCTGGCCGTCTGCCCCGACCCCGGACCCGGACCGGCCACCGACGACCTGCTGCTGCTCGCGGCCCGCTTCGAATAGCCGCCCCGAACAGTCGTCCCGACCCCGAACGGGCGAGCGGCCGGGCGTCCGTACCATGGACGCACGGCCGCCCGCGCGTGTCGCGATCCGACACTCCCCCGAGGGGCGGCGGTACCACCCCAAGGAGGCGTTACACGTGACCGAGGACCGCACGCCCGCAGTGGCCGAGAACCCCGAAGCCGACGGCGGCGACGAGCCGCAGCAGTTCAAGGGCCGCAAGAACGGCCTGTACGGCGAGGTCTCCGACGAGCTGGCCGCCTCGATGAAGACCGGCTGGGCCGACACCGAGCTGCACGGCCTCGTCCCGGTCGCCCAGGCCCCGTACGCGGCCGAGCGCCGCGCCCGGCTCTCCGCCGCCTACCCCGGCGAGCGGCTGGTCGTCCCGGCCGGCAACCTGCGGGTGCGCTCCAACGACACCGACTACAGCTTCCGCGCCGCCAGCGAGTACGTGCACCTCACCGGCGACCAGACCGAGGACGCCGTGCTCGTCGCCGAGCCCACCGGCGACGCCGGCCACGAGTTCGCCCTCTACCTGCTGCCCCGCTCCGACCGCGAGAACGGCGAGTTCTGGCTGGACGGCTACGGCGAGCTGTGGGTCGGCCGCCGGAACAGCCTGGGCGAGCAGGAGCAGCTGCTCGGCCTGCCGGCGCGCGACGTGCGCAAGGCCGCCGAGGAACTGGCCGGGCGCACCAAGGACTCCGCGGTGCCCACCCGGATCGTCCGCGGCTACGACGCCGGCCTGGAGGACACCCTGGCCGACGTGCTGGACGCCGACCGGGACGCCGAGTTCAAGGAGTTCCTGAGCGGCCTGCGGCTGGTCAAGGACGAGTGGGAGGTCGGCGAGCTGCGCGCCGCCTGCGACGCCACCGTCAACGGCTTCACCGACGTGGTCCGCGAGCTCGGCCAGGCCGTCGCCACCTCCGAGCGCTGGATCGAGGGCACCTTCTGGCGCCGCGCCCGGGTCGAGGGCAACGACGTCGGCTACGGCACCATCGCCGCCGCCGGCCCGCACGCCACCACGCTGCACTGGGTCCGCAACGACGGCGACGTCCGCCCCGGCGAGCTGCTGCTGCTGGACGCCGGCGTCGAGACCCACACCCTCTACACCGCCGACGTCACCCGCACCCTGCCGATCGACGGCCGCTTCAACGACCTCCAGCGCAAGATCTACGACGCCGTGTACGACGCCCAGGAGGCCGGCATCGCCGCGGTGAAGCCCGGCGCCCGCTTCCGCGACTTCCACGACGCCTCGCAGCGCGTGCTCGCCGAGCGCCTGCTCGCCTGGGGCCTGCTGGACGCCTCGGCCTACGACGTCGAGAAGGTCCTGGAGCTGGGCCTCCAGCGCCGCTGGACCCTGCACGGCACCGGCCACATGCTCGGCCTCGACGTCCACGACTGCGCCCACTCGCGCCGCGAGGAGCACGCCGACGCGCTGCTGGTGCCCGGCATGGTCCTCACCGTCGAGCCCGGCCTGTACTTCCAGCAGGACGACCTGACCGTGCCGCAGGAGTACCGCGGCATCGGCGTCCGGATCGAGGACGACATCCTGGTCACCGCCGACGGCAACGAGAACCTCTCGGCCGGCCTGCCGCGCCGCGCCGACGAGGTCGAGGCCTGGATGGCCTCGCTGGCCTCGCTGGCCTGAGCCACCCTCCGGGGGCCCGGCCTCCCCGTGGCGGGGAGGCCGGGCCCCCGTGTCACTTGGTGATCTTGAGCGAGACAACCTCGTTGCCGAGACCCGTGAGGGTTCCTCCCGCGTAGGGAAGGACGGCCCGCGTCATCACCCACAGTGGCCCGAGGCCGTGTCCGGCATCGATCGTCATCCGGTACTTGACCGTTCGGCTCTGCCCTGGAGCCAGGGGGAAGAGCGACTCGGGATCCGCCATCGCGTAGTCCATCGCGCTTCCTCGCGTGAGCGGCTTTTCCTTCCAGGTGGCACCGTCGAGACGCTCGAGCTTGCCCGCGTTCAGCGACACCACATCCACCGGCGTGTCCACGGGCCACTCGGTGTAGACCAAGGGCTCCACCTGGGCGAAATTCGTCGGACTGTTGTTCTTGTAGGTCACCGAGAAGGTGACGGCCGGACTTCCCGCCTTCAGCTCCTGAACGCCCGTGAAGCCGCCCACGGTGATATCGATGTCGTTCTCGTGGTACTTCACCGGCGGCGCCTGGCGGCCGCTCAGGTCGAGGGTGTTGACGATCGTCATCAGTCCGGGCTGGTAGTCGGCCTTGAGGCCGATCGCCGAGACGGACACGAAGTCCTTCGGCAGGGCCCACATCTGGGCCGTGAAGGCGTCGCCGCCGCAGTTGATCTGCCACTGCGACTTGCGTGCGGCACGGCCTGCCACGGTGGGTGTGCTCCTGGTCGGGCCGACACTGTCGATCTGTCCGTTCCTGGTGAGCGTGGGGGAGTAGGACCACGCCGGGCACCAGGGCTGCGTGGACCAGCCGCTCTCGGAATCCAGGTCGGGCAGCCTCGGCCAGAGCTGCGACTCCTGGTCCGTGACCGTCAGAAGCACGCCGTGCGGCAGGCAGTCCCCGGCCGTCGCGTCCTGCGGAGCGCTCGGGCTCAGGATGCAGAGGATGTTGGCGGAAGGATCCGGATTGACGGCCCGCCAACCTGGCGGGATCTTGAACCTGACGCCCCGGAAGGGGTAGGTCGTCCCGGCCGGCGCGGTGGTGGCCGGTGTGGTGGCGGGGGTGGTGGGCGGCGCCGTCGTCCGGGTGCCGGCCGACGTCGGGTCGGAGAGGGGGGCCCCGGTCTCCGGGTCGGCGGCGGGGCTGCCGGTGTCCGGCGAGGTGGCCGTGGGGGTCGGGGCGGCGGTCGGCTCGGGGGTCGGGCTCGGCGAGGTCGTCATGGTGGCGGCCGGTGGGGGGACGTCCTTCCTGGCCAGCGGGTCGCCGTGGAAGGTGAGCAGGCCGATCGCCAGGGAGGCGGCCAGCGCGAAGACCGGCACGGCGGTCAGGTAGACCGGGCGCAATCGCCGCACCCGGCCGCGCGGCGGTTGCGCCGGGCGCAGGTCGTGCGCGGTGATCAGCGAGGCGCGGGCGTTCATCGCCTCGCGCAGCAGCCGTTCGGTCGCCGTCTCGGCCGGCCCGTCACCGTCTCGGCCTCCGCTCTCGCGGCCGGGGAGCTTGTCGGTCATCGAACCTTCTCCAGATGCTTTTCCAAGGCGTCCAGGGCCCGGCTGGCGGTGGACTTCACGGCGCCCCGGGACAGCCCCAGGGCCTCGGCGATCCGCGCCTCCGACAGGTCGGACCAGTAGCGCAGCACCAGTACCTCGCGCTGGCGGGAGGTCAGCTCCTGCATGGCCGCGAGCACCCGTCGGTGCTCGTCGTTGAGCACCGCGTGGTCCTCCGCGGAGGCGGCGTCGGGCTCGTGCGGCGGGACGTACTCGCGGGCGGTCTTCCGGCGGCGCAGCATCGACCGGGCGCCGTTGACCACCGCGGTGCGCAGGTAGCCGAGCGCGTTGTCGAGGTCGTCCAGGTGCTCGCCGTACCGCTGGTAGAGCTGGGTGAAGGCCTCCTGGACGACGTCCTCGGCCAGGTCCTGGTGGTCGACCAGGAGGACGGCCATCCGCACCAGGCCCAGCCGGTGGACGTGGTACAGGTCGGTCAGGGTGGGCCGGTCCTCCGTGGGCTTGCGCCCGCCGCGCAGCAGCCGGAAGCCGGAGCGGCGCTGCGCCGCCTGCTCGTCGCCCGGGCCGGCGGGCACCTCGCCGGTCTCCTGCGCGCCGAACAGCACGGCGACCACTCCGCGAACGGAGAAACCGCGCCCCCTCGTCGGCCCGGCGATCGGCCCGATGGCCATGGACATGCGCGTTTCCGCTTTCCCCCGGGACGGTGGCGGCTCTCGCCGGACCGTCAGGACTCCTGATCAAGATCGTGACCGGGGAGATCCTGACAGCCGCCCTCGGCCCGCCTCTCTCCGCCCCCGTACCAATGGACGTGTGGCCGGGGTGGAGGTTGCAGGTGGATCCGAGGAAGATTCCCGGCCGGCCGGAACGGCTACACTCACCGCCATCCCGCCACCCGTCAGCAGGGGGTCCGCATGACCGAGCAGCACGTCGAGGGCCCGGTCGGCACCGGGCCGGGCCCGGTGCCCGTCGTCATCGGCCCCCGCCCGGAACCGGTGCACCACGTCGCGGTGTACGCCTTCGCGGGCATGGCGCCGTTCGAACTCGGCGTGGTGGTGGAGGTGTTCGGACTGGCCCGGCCCGAACTGGGCGGCCTGCTGGCAGCGCCCTGGTACGGGCTGAAGGTGTGCGCCGACCGGCCCGGGACGGCGCTGGACGCGGTGGGCGGGTTCGCGCTGACCGCCCGGCACGGGCTGGACGAACTGGCCTCGGCCGACACGGTGGTGGTCCCCGGGGTGCCGAACGCGTTCGGCGGCGCGGTCTCCCCCGGGCTGGTCGCCGCGCTGCGGACGGCGCACGAGCGCGGCGCCCGGATCGTCTCGATCTGCTCGGGCGCCTTCGCGCTGGCCGCCGCCGGACTGCTCGACGGGCGGGAGGCGACCACCCACTGGCGGTACGCCGACCTGCTCCAGCAGCGCCACCCGGACGTGCGGGTCAACCCGGACGTGCTGTACGTCGACAACGGGAACGTGCTCACCAGCGCGGGCAGCGCCGCCGGGATCGACCTCTGCCTGCACCTGGTCCGCCGCGACCACGGCGCCAAGGTGGCCAACAGCGTGGCCCGCCGCTTCGTGGTGGCGCCGCACCGGGACGGCGGGCAGGCCCAGTTCATCGAGGCCGCCGTCCGCCCGGTCGAGGAGGAGGACGACGGGGTCGCCCGCAGCATGCAGTGGGCGATGGGCCACCTGGCGTCCCCGCTGACCATCTCGCTGCTGGCCCGCGCCGCCCGGATGTCGGACCGCTCGTACCTGCGGCACTTCACGGCCCGCAACGGCACCAGCCCGATGCGCTGGGTCGTCACCCAGCGCATCGCGGCCAGCCTGCCGTTGCTGGAGTCACCGGAGGGGACGGTGGAAGAGATCGCGGCGGCGGTCGGCTTCGAGAGCGCCGCGACCTTCCGCCACCACTTCGGCCGGGTGATGCGCACCTCCCCGACCGCCTACCGGCGCTCCTTCGGGCGCGGGGTCGCGTAGCCCCCCCGGCCACGTGGCCCGGAATCCGGCATCCGGCATCCGGCGGCGACTATGCCTTCTCGTGCCGGTCCGCGTTGGCGAGGATGGCGTCGTGCAGCCACTGCGCCAGGCCCGGGGCGAGGTTCTCGTAGGTGGTGGTCCACCTCGGGTCCGAGACGTACAGCCCGGCCAGGCCGCGGTGGATGGTGAACGTGCAGTCGTAGAAGTTCTGGCAGATGTGCTGCCGGTGCGCCTCGGCGAGGTCCGTGGCGGCGGCGCCGTCGGCGGGTTCGCCGGCGGTGAGCGCCTCGACCAGGCGGGTGTTGAGGTCGGCCATCTCCGCCTGGATCCGCTGCCAGTCGGCCTTGGCGTAGCCGCCGGTGCGGCGCTGCGACTCGGCCCAGGCCGCGGTGTCGCCCCAGCGCTGTTCGGCCTCCTGCTCCCACTCCTCCTGGTAGCCCTCGCCGAAGATCTCGAACTTCTCCTCCGGGCTCAGCTGAATGCCCATTCTTCGTGCCTCCATGGCGTGTTCGACGGCTGTGGCGAGGTCCTGGAGGTGCCTGATCCGGTCGGTCAGCAGTCGGTGCTGCCGACGGAGGTGCTCGCTCGGACTGACCGAGTCGTCGTCCAGGATCGCCGCGATCCCTTCCAGGGGGAACCCGAGTTCGCGGTAGAAGAGGATCTGCTGCAACCGGTCGAGGTCGGCGTCCTGGTAGCGGCGGTAGCCGGTCCGGGTGCGGCCCGCGGGGGACAACAGGCCGATCTCGTCGTAGTGGTGCAGGGTGCGGACGGTCACCTTGGCGATCTTGGCCACGGCTCCGACCGAGTAGCCCTCGCTGCTCATCCGGGTCCTCCCTTCGTGCTGACCACCAGCCTCCGCTCTCACGCCGCGTGAGGGTCAAGCCGTCCTCGGGAGGGAGGGCCCCGGTCAGGCTCGGGCTCCGGGGCCGGGGCCGGGGCCGGTGCCGGTGCCGGTCAGGCTCCGGTGCCGGTCAGCACGCGCTCGCGCCGCCGGGAGGAACGGCGCCGCCCCTCGCCGTCCGCCGGGGACCGCGGGCGGCGCGTCTGCTGGGTGGGCCAGAACAGCACGTACGCGGCGGAGACCACCACGAAGGCCAGCCGGACGAAGCCGCGGCCCGCGTCGGACGGGATGAACAGCGTCCCGCCGTACAGCGCGGCCAGCGCTATCCAACTCCACCACGGGACGAGCCGCTTCTGCCCGACCGCGTCCCAGAGCAGGGTGCCGAGCAGGATCGAGGCCGTGTAGTAGGTGTAGACGCTCGGATCGAGCAGGATCCGGGCGTCCGCGCCGAGCAGCACCACGGCCGGCCAGCGGCCGCGCCAGACCGCGATGGTGCCGAGGCCGAGGCCGAGGGCGAACTGGGTCGGACGGTCCCACCAGGGGGTGGCCGGGTCGGTCACCCCGAACCAGCGCAGTGCGGAGGCCGGCTGGTTGGGGATGGTGAACTTGGCGGCGGCCAGGGTGTCCAGATTGCCCAGGTAGAACGGCAGCCAGGCGATCGCCACCAGTCCGACGAACCAGATCGCGCTGCGCAGCCAGGCGGGCCTGGGCAGCGCCAGGATCAGCGGGGCGAAGGCGATCGCCCAGGGCTTGGAGTCCACCGCCAGCGCCAGGTAGACACCGACCATGGTGGGCTTGCCGCGGGCCAGGGCGTGCGCGGCGAGGGTGGTGAAGAACAGCGCCAGGACGTCGTCCAGGTGCGCGAATCGGACCGAGACCTCGACCCACATCGGGATGAACGCCAGTCCGGCGATCAGCAGGCGCTGCTGGAGCCGGCGGTGGTTGGTGCCGGTGCCCAGGTAGTACAGGGCGGCGGTGCGACCGATCAGGACCAGCATCACCAGGCCGAGCCCGGACATCGCCGCCTCGGCGATCAGCTGGCCGGTGTGGGCCGAGAACGGGGCCGTGAGCCGGGCCACGGCCAGGCTGACCGGGCCGATCTGCAGCTCCGGGTGGTGGGCGTAGAGCGCCAGCCCGCCGTCCGGGTGGTCGCTGAAGAGCAGCTGCTCACCCTGGCGCAGGTAGTGCCAGGAGAAGCCGCCGCTGGGCTCGACCAGGAAGAACCAGAGCACCGTCCAGGCCACCAGCAGAACGTGGTGTCTGCGCAGCGGCAGCCCCGCGATCCGCCCGGTCGCCGACTCGTAGTCGGTGGCCGTCCGTGCCGTGCGTGATCCCCGCACCTGTCCCTCTCCCCGCCGGTTCCGCCCCCCTCCGGCCGGACATCCTATGTGACGAAGGTATCCCGCCCGCGCCGCCCGGAGGTCCGTCGAACGGACGGCCGGGCGGCGCGGGCGGTTGTCAGGCGGGTACCGCCTCGGTGTAACGGCTGGAGCGTGCCTTGCGGCCGCGGTCAGCCCTGCTGGGCCGACTTGCGGCGGCGCAGCACCACGAGGGTGCCGACACCGGCGAGCAGCACGGCGCCGCCGGCCACGGCGATGGCGGTGGTGTCGTCACCGCCACCGGTCTGGGCCAGGGCCTTGTCCCCGTTGTCGGCGGCGGCCTTGGCCTTGGTGACGGCGGCCGGGGTGAGCGGCGGCGGGGTGAGGGTCGGGACGGCCACCGGGAAGTCGATCGGGCCGGCGGTGTCGCCGTTGCCGTCGGCCGGGGCCGGGGCGGAGGTCGACGCGGAGGCGGAGCCGGACGGCTCGCCCGTGGTCGGGGTGGTCGGGGTGGTCGGCGGGACCGACGGCGACGGTGTGGTCGGCTCGGCGCTCGGGGTGGCCGAGGTGGAGGGGGTGGCCGTGGCGGAGGTGGAGGCGGTCGGCGACGTGCTCGCGGTCGCCGAGTGGGAGGCCGTCGGCGAGGTGGAGGCGGTCGCCGAGTGGGAGGCCGTCGGCGAGGTACTCGCGGTCGGGCTGGGCTTGCCGGTGTGGCTCGGGCTGATGGTCGGGCTCGGCTTGCCGCCGCCGCCCGCCTTGATCACGAAGCCCGCGCCGCGGACGCCGTCGCAGCTGAGGTGGCCCCCGTCGACCGGCGCGTGGGTCTCGTCGTCGAGCTCGGCGGAGAACACCACCGGGACGACGCCGGCCCGGCCGAGCGGCGCCTCCGAGGTGAAGGAGACCCGGACCTTGATCGAGAAGCTCTTGCCGCGGTTCACGACGAGCAGGTCGTCGTCGGTGGGGTTGCCGTCCTGGCCGAGGGCACCGAGCAGGGTGAGGACGGACTTGTCCTTGTCCTCGCCGCCGTCGGCGGCGACCGAACCGGTCTGCCACTGGCCGCCGGGCAGCTGGTACTGGACCTTGAGGTCCTTCGCCTTGAGCGAGCCCGCCTTGTTCTTGAACTTGAGCAGCGGGAGGAAGAGGAAGTCGTGCTTCGTCGAGTTGTCGATCTTGAAGGTGAAGTCGCGGGCGTCGCCGCCGGCGATGAAGGTGCCGGGCACGCCGTTCACCGAGAGGTCGAGGCTCTGGTGGGAGGCCTTGCCGGCCGCCTGGGCGGCGGCGGACGGGGAACCGGTGGTGCCGACGGCCATGGCGCCCTGGGCGCCGGACAGCACGAGCGAGGACGCGAGCGCGGCGACGCCGGCAAGGGCAAGACTGCGACGTATGGGCAAGGGAGACCTCACGGAAGAGTCCGGGCGAGGCCCGGGGCGCGGCGGGGCGGGCGGCCGTGGACGCCTCTGACCCCTCGCGAAGCTTGAAAGTCCGACGGAGATTACCGAAGGATCCGGCCACTCCGGAAGGCGGGTGTCACGCTGGGGACCGCTCACGGGACGGGAGTGCCCGAATCGCCCAATTCCGTCCTGCGGTAAGGCTTTTGCGCTTTGCAGAAAGATGACCGGAGAGTGACGGGTACACGCCCGGGGGACCGTATCGCACCGCCTCGCGTGGCGTGAAGCGATCGGTCGT
Organism: Kitasatospora sp. NPDC088779; assembly: GCF_040685395.1. NCBI lineage: Bacteria > Bacillati > Actinomycetota > Actinomycetes > Kitasatosporales > Streptomycetaceae > Kitasatospora > Kitasatospora sp. NPDC088779. Next base: position 185,614 of record NZ_JBFBHW010000004.1, read on the forward strand.
GTGAACGTCCGGCGAATGCCCGGGTGAATGTCCTGTGAGGGTCGGTGCGAACGCCTTGCGCGCGCCGGTGCGAACGCCCTGCGGACGTCCACGTGAGCGCCGGCGTGCACATCCGTGCGAACGTCCGCGTGAACGTCCGCGTCAACGTCCGCGTGAGCGCCCGCCGGAACGGGTGCGCGGGCTCAGCCCGCGAAGAAGGACTTGGCCGCGATCAGCGCCCGCTCGTCGCGCAGCACGTCCCCGGGGCGGGTGCCGTTGCCGAGCAGCGCGCCGCCCCAGCGCATCCCCATGTACTCGGCCGTCAGCCGGAGCGTGCCGATCAGCGGTTCGGCCTTGTCGTCCTCGGTGGCGAGGGCGGTGACGCCCCAGATGGTGCCGCCGCGCATCCGGGCACGGAAGTCAGCCCCTGGCTGCCGGAGCCAGGACGACCAGTGGTCGAGGTAGAGCTTCGCGCTGGTCGGCAGCGAGTACCAGTACAGCGGTGCGACGAAGACCAGGTCGGTGGCCGCCAACGTGGCGTCCAGCAAGGTCCGTTCGTGGCCGACCGGCTCGGGGTGGCGGCCTCCCTCGACGTGCCGCAGGTCCTCGAAGGGCGGCAGCGGGTGCTCGCTCAGCCGCAGCCAGCGCTGCTCCGACCCGGCCGGCAGGCTCGCCTCGGCGGCCAGCCGGGCGAGTTGCTCGGAGTTGCCGCCGGCCCGCGCACTGGCGTTGAGGAACAGAAAGGTGCGCGGCGCCTCGGCGCCCGTCGGCTGGTCGGCCATCGGGACTCCCCCGGTCGGTGGTGCGGATGGAGGTGCGAGCACCCCCCGCCCCCCGGTTGTTCCACGTCCGGCGCCCGGGAGTTCGCCCGGGAGTTCGCTCAGGCGGGCAGGCCGGCCCGGCGCCGGGCGACGGCCGCGACCGCCGCCCAGTCCTTGTCCGCGTCACCGTGGGCCAGCGCGTCCAGGAAGGCGTCCCGCAGGATGCCGCCGAACGGGAGCGGGACGTTCCGCGCGGCCCCGGCCTCCAGGGCCAGGCCGACGTCCTTGAGGCCCAGCGGCAGCCTGAACCCGGCCGGCTCGTAGCGGCGTTCGGCCACCATCGCGCCGTAGCCGGAGTAGACCGGCCCCGGGAACAGCGTGCCGGTGAACATCTCGACCAGATCGGTCGGCCGGACGCCGTGGGCCTCGGCCAGGCTGCACGCCTCGGCCATCGACTCGATCGCGCAGGCCAGCAGGAAGTTGGTGCTGATCTTGGCGGTGTTGGCCTGTCGCGGGCTCGCACCGAAGTGCCAGGTGTGCTCCCCCATCGCGGCGAACAGCGGCTCCGCGCGGGCCAGCAGCTCCGGCGCGCCGGCGGTCAGGATGTTCAACCGGCCGGCCGCCGCGACCGGCGGACGGCCGAGGACCGGGGCGGCCAGGTAGCCGATGCCGTGCTCGGCGTGCAGTGCCTCGGCGCGCTCGGCGAGTCCGACGGAGATGCTGGCCATGTTGACGTGCAGGGTCGTCGCGGCGCCCGCGAGCAGGGCGGGGTCGAGCAGCAGCCGTTCGACCGCCTCGTCGTTGGCGAGCATGGAGACCACGGTGTCGGCGGCGTACACCTCGGCGAGCGTGCCCGCCGCCTCGGCGCCCTCGGCCACCAGGGCGGCCACCGGCTCGGGCGAGCGGTTCCAGACCCGGACGGCGTGGCCGGCCCGCAGCAGGCTGCCGGCCATGCCCCGCCCCATCGCACCCAGCCCCACGAAGCCGATCGTCGCCCCGGTCATCCCGCACTCCCGTCGCCGTCACCGTCACTGTCACCGCATCTGCGGATGACTGTACGTCAGGAGGCGGTGGCCTCCTGCGTACTGGACGGACTCACGCGCAGGCGCGCTCCGGCAGCCGGACGCGGCCGCGCTCCAGCTCGGTGACCACCCGGCGGCTCAGCAGCTCGTACTGGGCCTGGAGCCGGCCGGGGCGGGCCGGGCGGGCGACCGGACGGCCGGGGCCGACCAGTTCGTCCGGCCCGAACTGCTCGCGGGTGAGGTCGATCTCGATGCCGGTGGCGAAGCGGTTCCACCAGTGCAGATCCGTCCGGACCCCGCCGACGTGCACCTCGCCCATCATCAGCTCGCCGCCGAGCAGGTCGTGCACCACCATCGCCGTCACCCCGCACTGGCCGCGGGCGGGATTGTCGGGACGCCAGTGGGCCAGATCCTCGGGCGCACAGGTGTCGACACCCCAGGAGGAGCGGATCGCACGTTCGATGTCGTTGAGGGTCCACGCCGTCATACCGGGAAGCCTGCCATGCACCACTGACAGCGGCACCGGCTTTTCAGAGGGCCACCCCGTGTTCTGCGGAGACCTTCTCGATCTTCACCCGAACGAGCAGTTCCCCCGGCACGCCGTTCCGGGCCCCGTACTGCTCCGCGACGTCCTCCCCCATGTACCGGGCGGCGATCCGGGTGGCCCAGGCGCGCACCTCGGCCAGGTCCTCGCTCAGCCGGGCGGTGCCCTGCACGAGAACGTACGCGAAGGGCGGCCGGTCGTCGTCCACGCAGATCATCACCCGGCCGTCGCGGGCCAGGGTGCGGCCCTTGACGGTGCCCGCACCGGTGTTGAAGACGAGCTCGTCGCCGTCCAGCAGGAACCAGACCGGCGCGACGTGCGGACGGCCGTCGGCCCGGGTGGTGGCGAGCTTGGCGGTGCGGGTGCCCTCGGAGAGGAACGCCCGCCACTGGTCATCGGTCATCGTCGGCATACCGCCCATCCTGGCCGGTCGGCCCGCCCCGCGCATCAGGGGACGGGCAACCGGCCAGGGGATCACTTCGCCAGTACGGCGACACCCGCCTGCGCGAACTGCTCGTCCAGGTCGCCGCTCGGCGCGCCCGCGACACCGATCGCCGCGACCGGGGCGCCCTTGGACTGCACCGGGGCGCCGCCGGCCAGGAACAGCGTGCCCGGGATGTCCTTGAGGGTCGGGGCCTGGGCCAGCCGCTTGGTCAGCTCCGAGGTCGGCGCGTTCCAGGAGACCGCCGTGAACGCCTTGCGCTGCGCCGACTCCGGAGACTGCGGGCCGGCACCGTCGCCCTTGAGCAGCACCCGGGTGACACCGTCCCGGTCGACGACCGCGACCGAGACGTGCTGGCCGGCCTTGGCCGCCGCGTCCAGGGTGGCCTGGGCGGCGCGGGTCGCGGCGTCGATGGTCAGGCCGGTGCTCTGGGCGAGGTTCTTGTTCTGGGTGTCGACCTTCACCGCGGCCGGCGCGGCCGGGGTCCCGGAGGTCTCGGCGCTGGCCGAGACGGCGCCCACGGTGGCGGCGAGCGCGGCGGCGGCGAGGGTGCCGGTCAGCACCCGGGTGCGCACGGAGATCTTCTTCATGGTCCAGCTCCTCAGCGGATCGGCGAACGGGATCGGGGCCGCCGGGCGGCGGGGGGTCCGCCCGGCTCCACCCCGATCCTCCGGCCGGGGCGAGGCTCGCCACATCGACGCTCCGGCGCGACCGCGCGGGCATGATGGAGGACAACCCCGTCAACCGATCGGCTGATGCGGGACCAGGCCGACCGGGCCACCATCGAGAGATCGGTGCAGGTCGGTGCGCCGGGCGCACCGGGCGCACCGGGCACGCGGTCGAGGCGGCCGGTGCCCGTCCGGATGCCGACCGCCCACCGAGGCGCCCAGGTGCCGATCGCCCGTCCAGCCAGGAGCCACCCGTGCAGCAGCCCCGCCCCGCCGCCGGTCACGACGCCGGCGACCCGGACGCGGGCCGCCTGGCGGTGCTGCTCGACTCCGCCTTCCTGCTGCTGCTCGCCGCCTCGCTCAGCCGCTACCTCACCCACCATCCCGGCAACCCCCGGATCCCCTGGGTGATCGGGCTCAGCATCGCCCTCGCCCTCGCCCAGCCGGCCGGCTCCTGGCTCGCGCACTGCCACCCGCCACCGCCACCAGCGCCCGCGCCCACGCCCGGGGCTGAAGCTGCGCCCGGCGACCGGGTTCCGCGTCGGCGCCGGTGGCCGCTGGCCCTGGTGGTCGCGCTCTGGGTGGTGCTGGTGCTGCTCGCGCCGAGCTTCGCCTGGTGCGCCGTCCCGCTGGTCTACACCGCGCTGCGCACGCTCCCCGCGCGGGCGGCGATCCCGCTCGTGGCGGCCCTGACGCTGCTGGTGGTGATCGCCGAGCTCCGGCTGGCCGGCGGGGCGGACGCCACTCTCGTCCTGCTGCCGTTCGCGGTGGCCGCGCTCGCCACCGGCGTGTTCCTCTTCATGGACCGGCAGGACGCCCGGCAGCGCGCCCTGATCACCGACCTGGTCCGCACCCGGCGCGAACTCGCCGCCACCGAACGGCGGGAGGGCACCCACGCGGAGCGCGAGCGGCTCGCCATGGAGATCCACGACACCCTGGCCCAGGGGCTGTCCAGCCAGCAGATGCTGTTGCAGGCCGCCGAGCGCACCTGGGACACCGAGCCGACGACCGCCCACACCCACGTCCGGACCGCCGCCGAGGTGGCGGCCCGCAACCTGGCCGAGGCCCGCCGCTTCGTCCACGACCTCGCACCGGCCGAACTCGCCGACGGCCGTCCGCTCGACCAGGCGCTGCGCGCGCTCGCCGGACGGGAGGCCGCCGAGAGCGGTCTGCCGGTCCGCTTCCACCTGGACGGCACGCCCGTCCCGCTGCCCGCCGCCGCGCAGTCCGCGCTGCTGCGGATCGCCCAGGGCGCGCTGGCCAACGTCCGGGAGCACGCCGGTGCGTCGGCCGTGGCGATCACCCTGTCCTACCTCGGCGACCAGGCCGTCCTGGACGTCGCCGACGACGGGCGGGGCTTCGACCCGGGCGCGGTCGGGTCGGCCGGCGGCCGCGGGTACGGGCTGCCCGCGATGCGCGCCCGGCTGCGGCAGTTCGGTGGCACGCTGACCGTGGAGAGCACCCCCGGCGAGGGCACCGTCGTCTCCGCCGCGATCCCCCTGGAGCACCGATGAGCGAACGAACCGGACCCGCCCCCGTCCGGCTGCTGGTCTGCGACGACCACGCGGTGGTCCGGGCCGGCCTGCTGGCGCTGCTCGCCAGCGCGGGCGACATCGAGGTGGTCGGCGAGGCGAGCACCGGGGAGGAGGCGGTCGCGCTGGCCGCCGGGCTGGCGCCGCAGGTGGTGCTGATGGACCTCCAACTCGGCGACGGCATCGACGGGGTGGAGGCCACCCGGCGGATCACCGCCGCGCCGGGCGGTCCGCACGTGCTCGTGCTCACCACCTACGACACCGACGCCGACATCACCCGGGCGATCGCCGCGGGCGCCACCGGCTACCTGCTGAAGGCCGAGCGGCCGGAGGAGTTGTTCGCCGCCGTGCACGCCGCCGCCCGGGGCCGTACGGTGCTCTCGCCGCCGGTCGCCTCCCGGGTGATGGCGCAGATGCGGGCGCCCGCACCGCAGCTCACCGAGCGCGAGCAGGACATCCTCGCGCAGCTGGGGCAGGGGCTGGGCAACCGGGAGATCGCCCGGGCACTGTTCATCAGCGAGGCCACCGTGAAGACCCATCTCGGCCGGATCTACGACAAGTTGGGGGTGGACACCCGGTCCGGCGCGGTGGCCGTGGCCAAGGAGCGCCGACTGCTGCGCTGACGGGCCCTCACGTACGGCCGGGCCGTCCCGCCGGTGAACTCACTCCGCATCAGCCTGCCATAGCACCACAGGACGCATCCGCTGCGCTCAGCGCTCGCGCGGTGTCACTGCGTGCTGCCATGATGCTCGGAATGTCGGATTCCAGCGCGGCCCGCCGCACGGCCTGCCGCCCGCACCGGAGCCCGTCGCGCGCCCGCCGAAGGGTCGCCGGGCGTCCTGCCGGGCCTCAACCCGCTGGTCCAGCGCCTGGCGGGACCTTACGGACCGACCGTCACGTTTGTGGATTTTTCGTGGATCCCACTATTGACAAACCAACCACGCGGTTTGTTACCGTGATACCAACGACGTCCCCGGGGGTGGGGGCTCGCCGGGGCCTGTGCGGACCGCTCTCGCCGGAGGGTGCTGCCAGGGGGGAACGGCGGGGCTGCCGGGGAGTCGGGGGGAGCGGCAGCGCGAAGCCGCGCGACGAGGCGGTGCGGAGCGAGTCCGGGGGGACTCGCTCCGCGCCTCCCCTGCGTCCACGAACCTCCGCCGCCCCCAGCGCCTTCCGGTTCTTCCGGCTCCCCGGTTCTTCCGGCTCCCTGGTTCTTCCGCAGCCGGACAGGGCCTGGCTAGCCCATCGCGCTCCAGTACGGGCAGCACACGTTCGGCAACGGTGCCGGGCCGCGACCGCCGGCGCCCTGCAGTGACGGCAGCCGCTCCGAGCGGGCCACGCCGGGCGAGCTCGCGGTCAGTCCAGCCTCGCCCAACTCACCGAATGTCAGAGCCAGTCGATAACCGTCCAGAGTGGCGGCGGCGACTCCGGGGCGGCTCCGGCCGGCGTTCAGCGAAGTGATCGTCCAGCCTCGCCGCCGCCAGTGCCGCTCGACCGCGTCCACCAGTGCCGCCCGCCGGACCGCCGAGACGATGGTGAGGATGTCCCGCCCCCGGGTGACGTACCAGCGCAGGTCCGGGTCCCGCCCCGGCAACGGCAGCCGCGCGCCCGCTCTGGGCGCCGCCCCCTGCCAGACCGGCGCCGGCCGGACAGCGTCCAGGGTGTCCTGCAGCAGTGTCTCGCAGCGCTCGGCCGCTTCGAGCTGATCGACCGCCGGCGTCGGGCCGAGCCACCGGGCGGGCGGCACGACCGGCACACCGCCTCGGCTTCCACCCGGGAATCCGACATTCAGTTCGGCACCACCTGGCTGCACTGGTCCCCTCCACGCTCCTCCCGGCGTTCAGACCGGGCCGGGATTCCGTCACTGCTTGGACGGTGGACGTGGACGGACAGTTCCGCCTCTTACCGTTCCCACACCCTCTTCCGCACCCCTCTCGCACGCCCCTCCCGCACGCCCCTCCCGAGCCCCCGCATCCCCCGCCTCCCCCGCCTCCCCCGCATCCCGCAGTTCGCTCAGGCGCCGGACCTCGGTGGTGAGTTCGTCGATGCGCCGGTTCAGGGCCTGGATGCAGACCAGGGCGATGCCGTTGGCGTCGACGACGGGGATCACGCGGGTGTTCTCATGGTGGAAGTCGAAGGAGGCGTGCCAGTCCTGGGCCATCGGTCCGATGTGCCGCACCTGCTCGGGCTCCCACAGGTAGCGCCAGGTGCTGATGGGCAGGGCGACGACCGTCTCCAGCACCTGATGGCCGTTGACCGCCCCGGCCGGGGCGACCGCGGCGGTGTCAGCGGTCTCGGTGCGATCCGGGGCGGTCCGAGCCGCCTTCCCGGAGCGTCGGAACAGACCCATGCTCAGCGGCTCCAGTCGATCGGGACGCCCATCCCACCCGAGCGCCCCGCCCGCCCACGTCCGACAATCGGGACATAGGGGACCCCGCCGCCACGCTTCCCCCCATCGAGTGAAGCCCCCGCCCGGACCCGCATTCGACCGCCGCACCACCTGTACGAGCCGCCGTCCGGTCCGTCGAGAGCCGATCATCGCGAAGCCCAGGGCGAGTTGGCAGGAGCAACTGGCGATGGACCTCGGATTCGGAGGCCGGGGACGGATGTTAACGGCGGGTTTCCGACGGGAACTATGCTCACGGTCGGAAGTACGGGGGGCCTTGAGGTAAACGACGGGCCTCCCGTGCGCCCATGGCGGGTCAAGTCGCTTTTCGGGAGCTCTTCCCGGAGTTCGAACGGCACCTGCGCTGGTACACCCAGAAGGGAGAGGAGGGACTTCTGTTCATCGGCAGGCACGGCGCCCCGTTCCGCCGCTCGACCTTCGGCCGCAAGTGGCGCAGGACCCGCAAGAAGCTGGGGCTCGACCATCTCCGCTTCTACGACCTCCGCCACACCGGCAACGTCCTCGCCGCCGTCGTCGGCATCCGCATCCGCATCCGCATCCGCATCCGCCGACGATCCGCATAGAAGCTGCGAAGACGCCAAGCGGCTCCTCCCCCACCGTGATTGGAGAGGATCCGCCGCTACCTGCAAGCTAGAAACGACCGCGGATCTGCATGCCGGTTTCGCTGTCCAGGTTGTTCAGCGCGTCATAGACCTTGTGGCCAGAGTCACGGGCACCACCGGCCCAGCTGATCTTGCCCGTGTGCGTCGGCTTGGCAGCGATGCCACTCCAGTACTTCGCCTCACGCTCCCACTGGACGTTCTCCAGGAGGGCTTCCAGGGTGACACCCTCGGGCATCGGGTCGGTCGACCAGGACATGGTGCGGCTCATGGTCGCGCCGAGGCCGGCCACGACGGCAGGAGCAGTGATGGCGGTCTTGGCGTGGAACAGCTCGGCGTTCTGCTGGAGGAAGTGGCCGACCGTCTCCATGATCTCGCGCTGGACGACGGCCTGCTCGGGGCGGCTGTTGTTGCCGTCGGTGGGGATGTCCTCGTACTCGATGCCGGTCGAGGCGGCATGGATGCCGGCCTTGCCGAGCATGGCCGTGGAAATGAGCGTCCGCAGGACAGACATCGTCATCCACTCCGCGGCCTTGTCCGACACCTGGCGCTTGCCTGTGAGGATCAGGCTGGACAGCGGAGCCGTGCCCTCACCGAACGGCACGGTCAGCGACTCCATCAACTTGCGCGTCACCGTGGTGCCGAAGTCGCGGCCGTCCATGGACATGGCCAGGGACTTGTCGACCGGGACACCCTTGAGGTTTCGGTCGTGGAAGATCTGCCGGGCGGCCATGACGCTGATGCCGTGGAAGATCTCAATGGAGAGCTTCAGTTCACCGAAGTCGAAATCCTCGAGGTCGTACGCCGCCGGGTTCTTCTTGATCCGGTGCAGCGCCGTGACCTGGGTCTCTGCGTCGAGTGCGATGAGGCCGTCACGGATCGGCAGGTGCCACATACCGCTCTCGTCCCGGCTCAGCGGGCGGGGGGACCAGAGGGTGATCTGCGGCACCGACCACGCACTATCGAAGTCCCCCCGCAAGCCGGCTGCAATGTAGTCCGCGTACTCGCCGACGTTCTTGGCCTTCTTGCTGCCTGCCGTACCTATGGGCCGCTGTACCTCGGCGCGCAAGCGGGCGTAAGGGTCGGTCTCATAGCCGGCCTTCACGGCACGCTTGGCGTCCTCCTCCACCTTCGCCGGGTCATTGACGAGGTAGAGCAGGTTCTCGCCGTCGATGACGGCGTTCACCATGACGTCCTCGCGGACGACCGAGAGCTGGATGGGGAAGCCGGTGGTGACCGGCTTCGTGAACATGGTGATGGACACGGGTTCCCTCCCCTACACGAGCGCCCCTCTGACGTCTCGTCGTGTCGTTGGACGCTAGCTGGTCACTCTTTAGATCGTCAACTGCGGTGACAGAACTCCCTATTTGACTTCACCTCAGCTGGAAAATCTCGAACTGCGGTGGAGTAAAGCTCGCCACAGCAGCGACTGCGAATGATTCTTCCTTGCCAGGTCTCTATCCGCGGAAGCTGCCGACCCCGCCAAAGCGTGGTTTCCCGCCGCTTCCGCAATGCCGCACGTCAGGGACAGGACGGACCACAAGATCCGAAACGACTGGAAGCTTCGAGGGGCATAGCTCCGCCCCCGGCTCGCCTGATGCAAACCGAAGCGCCTCGCCCGGCATCCCGACCCCCAACGGGGGATCGCCGATCAGAACATTCGGCCACTACAGCCGCCGAGCCCCTCGGGGATGTCAAGCTGCCGACCGAGCCGCCACGACCGTCGCCAGCACGCTCGGGGCCACCGACTCTCCGCCCGAGATCACAGCGCACCTCACCGAAGCCCTTGGCACCACCGATCGCCACTCACGACCTCGGAAGCCAGGCCGGCGAGCCGGCTTTCGCCGCCCGCACACCGCACCGATCGACCTTCTGGAGCGGATCTGGCACGACGACCCCGAATTGGTCCAGACAACACGAAAGCCCCAGGCCGTTGACCTGGGGCTTTACTGCTGGAGCGGGCGACGAGAATCGAACTCGCGCTCTAAGCTTGGGAAGCTCATGTTCTACCATTAAACTACGCCCGCCTGATGAGCCGTCAGAGACCGCTCAATCCAGTGTCACTGTACCCCATTCGCGACTGTGGTTGCACGGCCCGCCCGGGGAGTGGCGGGGCGGGCGGGGGTGGGTGGGGGGCGTACTGTGTGGGCCGCGTACGAGTGCTCCGGCGGGTGGGTTCGGGGCGGCGAGCCACGGTGTGGAATGTCCGGAGCATCCCCTAATGTGACGCTGTCCCGGGGCGAGGTCCCGCGGGGCGCGATGAGTACGGGTGAGTACTGGGTTAGGGATGGGAAGGGGATCGATGGAGCAGCGCGCCGTCGTTCGTTGTGCCGAAGGGCACCTGTTCAGCACCACCACGTTCCCATTGCAGAACCTCGGTCCGGGCCGGCTCGGGCCCGGGCGGCTGATCCGCTGTCCGCAGTGCGGGCGGCTGAGGAGTTCGGTGCTGGCCGACGTGCGGGAGCTGTCGGCGCCGCAGCTGGACCGGGCGCTGCGGCTGGAGGCCGCGGAGTTCCTGGCCTGACGGTCGACGCGAGGACGGAACGGGCCCCGGGCGGATTCGTCCGGGGCCCTGTCGTGCACGTAACCTCGAAGCGTGCTGCTCTCTGACAAGGACATCCGGACCGAAATCGACCTGGGCCGGGTCGTCGTCGACCCGTTCGACCCGGCGATGATCCAGCCGTCGAGCATCGACGTGCGCCTCGACCGCTTCTTCCGCGTGTTCGAGAACCACCGCTACCCGCACATCGACCCCTCCGAGGAGCAGCCGGACCTGACCCGGCTGGTGGAGCCCGAGGGCGACGACGCGTTCATCCTGCACCCGGGCGAGTTCGTGCTGGCCTCGACGTACGAGGTCATCTCGCTGCCCGACGACGTGGCGTCCCGGCTGGAGGGCAAGTCGAGCCTGGGCCGGCTGGGCCTGCTGACGCACTCGACGGCCGGCTTCATCGACCCCGGTTTCAACGGTCACGTGACGCTGGAGCTGTCGAACGTCGCGACGCTGCCGATCAAGCTGTACCCGGGGATGAAGATCGGGCAGCTCTGTCTGTTCCGGCTCTCCTCGCCGTCGGAGCACCCGTACGGCTCGGAGCGGTACGGCTCGCGCTACCAGGGCCAGCGCGGCCCGACGCCGTCCCGTTCGTTCCTGAACTTCCACCGCACCGACGTCTGATCCGGGCGGAGCGCACGCAGTACGGGCGGCCGACTCTCGCCGATGACGGACGAGGGGCGGCCGCCCGTCGCGTTTCCCGGGTGCTCAGGCCCGCTTGGGGCGGGTGACGGCGACCAGTTCGGTGCCGTCCTCGGAGAGCCGCAGTTCGGTGCGGAGTTCGGCGAGTTCGCCGAGGTGGTGCAGGTGGGTGCCGCCGCAGGAGATCTGCGCGCCGCCCTCGGGCAGCTCGCAGTGCCACTGGCGGCGGGCGGTGAGCTCGGGGCCGGGGACCTCGATGCGGACCGGGGCGTCGGCGGCGACCCAGGCGGCGAGCCGGGCGTTGACGGCCTCGGTGAGGGCGGGCAGGGCGTCGGCGAGGGCGGGGAGCTCGTCGGTGGCGTCCGCCGTGAAGCCCTTCTTCTTCAGCGACTTGCCGAGCCGGTAGGTGTCGGTGCTGGCCTCGGTGTCCATCACCGAGGTGGCCATCGCGAGGCTGTCGAAGTCGGGGTGGCCGAGGGCGTCGGAGCGGCCCGGGTCCTTGCGCCAGCGCGGCGCGAGGGCCTCGTTGAGGGCGAGGGCGAGCAGGTGGCAGCCGCTGTGCGAGGCACTGAGGGCGGCCCGGCGGTCGGCGTCGACGGCGAGGACGGCGGTGCGCCCGACGAGGTCGCCGGGGTCGGTGTCGACGACGTGCAGGACCAGCCAGGACCACTCCTCGTCGCCGCGCCGGACCGGGATGTCGGCCCCGGCCAGCGGCGTTCCGCCGTCCGGGCCGACGGCGCCGGTGAGGCAGTCGACGACGGCCAGCTCGGTGCCGTCGACGGTGAGGGTGCCGAGGTCCGCGGGCTGGTCGGGCCAGGTGTGGTCGAGCGGGTGGAACGGGGTGGCCCCGGTCACGACGGCGTGCCGGCCGTCCCCCAGCGGGTGCACCGCGATCACCGTCGACTCGCCGGTCACCGCCCCGGCCGGGAAGCTGACGTGCGTGGTGGGGAGGGTCATTCCTGGCTCCGGTGACGTGGAACGGGTGAGGGAGTGAGGGAGTGGAGGCGTGAGGGGGTGGGGGGTGAAGGCTGAGGGGGTGAAGAGGGTGGACGGGCCCCGGCCTGACCGGGATCCGTCCACCATTGTGCCCTCCGACCGTCAGCCCAGGGTCGGCAGCTTGATCAGCACCAGCAGCGCGAGCAGTTGCACCGCCGAGGCGGCGGCCGCCTTACCCCAGGGCAGGTCGTGCACCCGCCGGACCATGCTGGTCAGCAGGTACGCGCAGAACGCCCAGGTGGCCCATCCGGCGACCTGGACGACCGCGCTGCCCGAGGGCAGCACCAGGTCGAGCAGCAGCCGGGGCGCGTCCGTCAGCCAGCCGATCAGCGCGGCCAGGCCGACCGTCGACTTCCACGGGCCGTCCCCGCCGAGCTGGCGGGCCAGCGCGTAGGTGACGCCGCCGAAGACCGCTCCGGCCACGGCGAAGCCGATCGCGGCGGCGGCGATGCCGGTCAGCGCGACGGTGAAGGTCGAGTCGACGATGTCGTCGTGGGTCAGGCCGATGCCGAGCACCGCGAGCGCGCCGTACAGCATCGAGACGGTGAGGGCGGGCAGCCAGACCTGGTGGTCGCGGGCGCGGTCGAAGGTCGCGGTGGGGGCGCGGAAGATGCCGATGAGCAGTTCGCGCCAGTGCGGGCGGGGCCCGGCGACGTGCGGGGCGGACTGGCCGCCGGCCCGGTAGACGGTGACGTTGTCCTGGCCGTACGGCGGCTGCTGCTGCGGCCCGTAGCCGTCCTGGCCGTAGCCGTCGCCCTGCGGGTGTCCGCCCTGGTCGTAGCCCTGGTCGTAGCCCTCGGCGCCGTACCCCTCCTGTGGGTACCCGGGGTAGCCGGGGTGCCCGGGGTACTGGCCCTGGTCGTAGTACCCCTGGTGGGGCGGCTCCTGCGCGTACGGGTCGCCGGTCGGGAAGGCCCGGGTGCCGCCGGGCCGGTCGGCGGCGTACGGATCGTAGCCGCCCTGCGGGCCCGGGGCGCCGGGGCCTCCGGGCCTGCCGTCGGGGCCGTCGGTCACGCCCCGGTGCGAGGTCGTGAAGTACTCCGGCCCGTCCGTCTGCCCGTGCCCCCCGGGCCCCGCCGGCGGCGGAGGGGGCGCCCACCCGCCGTGGGGGTCGGCGCCCTGCCCGCTGTCGTATCGATTACCAGCCACGCTCTGACGGTACCCGTCCGGCCCAATCCGCGTGGGGCCTGGACGGAGCCGGGGCCGGTTTGCAGCGAGCCTGAGACGAACGCGGCCGAAATCCCGCCGCCGACGGCGCCACCGCCGACCCGGCGACAGCGGCTCGGCAACAGTGGCCCGGCCTGGCGACAGCGCCCCGGCCCGGCGTCCTGCTACCGCTGCGCGCTGACCGAGGGCCCGTGCACCGCGGCGGCCGCGGCGGTGCCGGCCGGGCAGCCGCCCGGGCCGGCCGAGGTGCGGACCGCGCCGACCGGCAGCAGGGTGCCGCAGGCGATCCGGATGCCGTTCGGCAGCTCGTTGTCGGACTCGACGATCGCGCCGTCGCCGATCACCGCGCCGTCCAGCGCCGAGCGGGCGCCGACGGTGGCGAAGGCGCCCACGATGGAGTCCTTGACCAGGGTCTCCGGGCCGACCACCGCGCCCGGCAGGATCACGCTGCCCTCGACGATCGCGCCGGCCTCGACCACCGCGTTCGCGGAGACCACGGTGCCGCCGCTGAGCACCGCGCCGGGGTGGACGGTGGCGCCGGGCAGCAGCAGGGCGTCGCCGGTCGGGCCGGGGACGGCCGGGGAGTCGACCTTGCCGAGCACCAGGTCGGCCGAGCCGCGGACGAACGCAGCCGGGGTGCCGAGGTCGAGCCAGTACGAGGTGTCGACGACGCCGCGCAGCAGCGCGCCGGTGGCCAGCAGCTCGGGGAAGGTCTCGCGTTCGACGGACACCTCGCGGCCGGCCGGGATGCGGTCGATGACGGACCGGGTGAAGACGTAGCAGCCGGCGTTGATCTGGTCGGTGACGATCTGCTCGGGCGTCTCCGGCTTCTCCAGGAACTCCAGCACCCGCCCGTTCGCGTCGGTCGGGACGAGGCCGAAGGCGCGCGGGTCCTCGACCCGGGTGAGGTGCAGGGTGACGTCGGCCCCGGCGGCCACGTGGCCGTCGCGCAGGGCGGCGATGTCGACGCCGGAGAGGATGTCGCCGTTGAAGACCAGCACGGGCTCGTCGGGGCCGCAGGTCAGCCCGGACGCCGCGTTGCGGATCGCGCCGCCGGTGCCCAGCGGCTCGCGTTCGGTCAGGTAGACCAGCTCGATGCCGTACGGGGTGCCGTCCTGGAAGTGGTCCTCGAAGACCTCGGCCAGGTAGGAGGTGGCCAGCACGACGCGGGTGACGCCGGCGGCGGCCGCGCGGGCCAGCTGGTGGGCGATGAAGGGGACGCCCGCCACCGGCAGCATGGGCTTGGGGGTGTGGGTGGTCAGCGGACGCAGTCGCGTGCCCTTACCACCGACCAGCATGATCGCCTCGGTCATGGTCTGCGCTGTTCCCCTTGTGCTCTGCGGCCCGGCCCGGCGGGCCGATACCTCCGTCGGTGGTCAGGACCCGTCCGGCCGTCCGGAACGGGTCAACCGGCGCGAGGCCGGTCTGCCGCCTACTGTATTTCCTCCCAACGGGCGGACACTCAGGCGGCCGTGCGATTGGCACCACTCCCCTACGGGTCCCGCCCCGGATCCGCCCCCGGTCCGGCCCGTCCCGGCCCCCCCAAAAGCCCGGCCCGGCGGGCGCTCTCGCGGCGACCACCGGGCCGGGCAGTTGTAGCAGAACTGTCGAACAGAGGACGCTACGCGTCCACCGTCGCAGGCTCCTCGGCGGCGGCCGGCGGGGTCGCCTTCACCGAGTCGAGCAGCAGCTGGGCGACGTCGACCACCTTCAGGTGCTCCTTGGCGGCGCCCTCGTTCTTCTTGCCGTTGACCGAGTCGGAGAGCATCACCAGGCAGAACGGGCAGGCGGTGGAGACGATGTCCGGGTTGAGGGACAGCGCCTCGTCCACGCGCTCGGTGTTGATCCGCTTGCCGATGCGCTCCTCCATCCACATCCGGGCACCGCCGGCGCCGCAGCAGAAGCCGCGCTCCTTGTGCCGGTGCATCTCCTGCTGGCGCAGACCGGGGACCTTGTCCATGATCTCGCGCGGCGGGCTGTAGACCTTGTTGTGGCGGCCCAGGTAGCAGGGGTCGTGGTAGGTGATCAGGCCCTCGACCGGGTTGACCGGGACGAGCTTGCCCTCGTCGATCAGGTGCTGCAGCAGCTGGGTGTGGTGGATGACCTCGAAGTGGCCGCCCAGCTGCGGGTACTCGTTGGCGATGGTGTTGAAGCAGTGCGGGCAGGTGGCGACGATCCGCTTGACCGGCGCGTCCTCCAGGGCCGCGTTCAGCGTCTCGACGTTCTGCGCGCCGAGCATCTGGAAGAGGAACTCGTTGCCCAGCCGGCGGGCGGAGTCACCGGTGCAGGACTCCTCCTTGCCGAGGATGGCGAACTTCACGCCCGCGGTGTGCAGCAGCTCGGCGAAGGCCTTGGTGGTCTTCTTGGCGCGGTCCTCCAGGGCGCCGGCGCAGCCGACCCAGTAGAGGTACTCGACCTCGGCGGGGTCGATGTCCTCGCCGATCACCGGCACCTCGATGCCGGTCTCCTTCTTGAGCTCCTTGACCCAGTCCAGGCGGGCCTTGGTGGCCATGCCCCACGGGTTGCCCTTGTTCTCCAGGTTCTTGAGCATCGTCCCGGCCTCGGTCGGGAACGAGGACTCGATCATCACCTGGTAGCGGCGCATGTCGACGATGTGGTCGATGTGCTCGATGTCCACCGGGCACTGCTCGACGCAGGCGCCGCAGGTGGTGCAGGACCACAGGACGTCCGGGTCGATGACGCCGTTCTCCTCGGCGGTGCCGATCAGCGGGCGCTCGGCCTCGGCCAGGGCGGCCGCCGGGACGTCCTTGAGCTGCTCGGCGGTGGCCTTCTCCTCGCCCTCCATGTCCTTGCCGCCACCGGCCAGCAGGTAGGGCGCCTTGCCGAAGGCGTGCTCGCGCAGGCCCATGATCAGCAGCTTCGGCGAGAGCGGCTTGCCGGTGTTCCAGGCCGGGCACTGCGACTGGCAGCGGCCGCACTCGGTGCAGGTGGAGAAGTCGAGGATGCCCTTCCAGGAGAAGTGCTCGACCTGGGAGACGCCGAACACGGCGTCGTCGGCCGGGTCCTCGAAGTCGATCGGCTGACCGCCGCTGGTCATCGGACGCAGGGCGCCGAGCGCGGTGCCGCCGTCCTCCTCGCGCTTGAAGTAGATGTTGAAGAAGCCGAGGAAGCGGTGCCAGGCCACGCCCATCGAGGGGTTGATGCCGATGGTGGTCGCCCACGCGAACGAGATGCAGATCTTCAGCATCGCGAAGAGGTAGATCAGGTTCTCCAGCGTGCCGTGCGACAGGCCGCTGAAGGCGGAGACCAGCGGGTACGAGACCAGGTGCTCGGGCCCGTACGAGTCGACGCCGTTGAGGGCGCCCTCCAGGGCGCGCAGCATCAGGATGCAGAGGCCGATGCCGAGGATCGTGTACTCGACGTAGAAGGCCTGCCAGGCGATCGAGCCGGCGAAGCGGGACTTGCGGCCGGACCGGGACGGCAGGCTGAGCAGCCGGATCACGATCAGCGTCGCGATGCCCAGCGTGGTGAGGGTGCCGACGAGCTCGACGAAGAGCTGCCAGAGCATCCAGTGGCCGATGATCGGCAGCGCGAACTCGGCGTCGAAGAGCTGGCCGAAGGCGTTGACGATGGTCAGCACCAGGCTGAAGAAGCCGACCGCGACGAACCAGTGGGCGATGCCCACGATCCCCCAGCGGTTCATCCGGGTGTGTCCGACGAACTCGACCGCGACGGTCTTCACCCGCTGGGCGGGCTGACCGAAGCGGGTGGGGTCCGGCTGGCCGGTCCGTACCACTTTGTAGATGTATAGCGCCGCACGGGCGGCGAGCGCGGTGCCGATCACGAACGTGACCAGCGAGATGACGATCGCTGCTAGCTGCATCGGCTCTCCGTCTCCTGCGGCTTGCTGTTGAGCGGTCTTTGAACGGTCTTGCGTGGAAGGGATTGTACTCGCCGGTAACTTTCCGGGCCGACGGCCCGGACATTACCGCCCACCACCAGTCCTCCAGAAGGTTCCCAAGCTATGGCGGCAGTCACGTGGCGCCACACGCGCCGCGGCCGGCGACCACGGCCACGGCCAAGGCCAAGGCCACGGGAAGTCGCCGCGGCCTCGGGAAGGAGACCGCTCAGCAAAGTTGAGCGGCGGCGACTCATCCCTGTTGACGACACCCATCCGGTCATGCATCCTTGAGCCTGTAAAGCTCAACTCTTCCGTGGAGGTATTTACGATGGCACGCGCGGTCGGCATCGACCTCGGTACGACGAACTCGGTCGTCAGCGTTCTGGAGGGTGGCGAGCCCACCGTCATCACGAACGCCGAGGGCGCGCGGACCACGCCGTCCGTCGTCGCTTTCGCGAAGAACGGCGAGGTCCTGGTCGGCGAGGTGGCCAAGCGTCAGGCGGTCACCAACGTCGATCGCACCATTCGCTCGGTCAAGCGCCACATGGGCACCGGGTGGAAGATCAACCTGGACGGCAAGGACTTCAACCCGCAGCAGATCAGCGCCTTCGTGCTGCAGAAGCTGAAGCGGGACGCCGAGGCCTACCTGGGTGAGACCGTCACCGACGCCGTCATCACCGTTCCGGCGTACTTCTCCGACTCCGAGCGCCAGGCCACCAAGGAGGCCGGTGAGATCGCGGGCCTCAACGTCCTGCGCATCGTCAACGAGCCGACCGCGGCCGCCCTGGCCTACGGCCTCGACAAGGACGACCAGACCATCCTGGTCTTCGACCTCGGCGGCGGCACCTTCGACGTCTCCCTGCTGGAGATCGGCGACGGGGTCGTCGAGGTGAAGGCCACCAACGGTGACAACCACCTCGGTGGTGACGACTGGGACCAGAAGGTCGTCGACCACCTGGTCAAGGTCTTCCAGGCCGGCCACGGCGTCGACCTGTCCAAGGACAAGATGGCCCTGCAGCGTCTGCGCGAGGCCGCCGAGAAGGCCAAGATCGAGCTGTCCTCGTCCTCCGAGACCTCGATCAACCTGCCCTACATCACGGCCTCCGCCGAGGGCCCGCTGCACCTGGACGAGAAGCTCACCCGCGCCCAGTTCCAGCAGCTCACCTCCGACCTGCTGGAGCGCTGCAAGGTCCCGTTCCACAACGTGATCAAGGACGCCGGCATCTCGCTCTCCGAGATCGACCACGTCGTCCTGGTCGGCGGCTCGACCCGCATGCCCGCCGTCGCCGAGCTCGTCCGCGAGCTGACCGGCGGCAAGGACGCCAACAAGGGCGTCAACCCGGACGAGGTCGTCGCCATCGGCGCCGCGCTCCAGGCCGGTGTCCTCAAGGGCGAGGTCAAGGACGTCCTGCTGCTCGACGTCACCCCGCTGTCCCTCGGCATCGAGACCAAGGGCGGCATCATGACCAAGCTGATCGAGCGCAACACCACGATCCCGACCAAGCGCTCCGAGATCTTCACCACGGCCGAGGACAACCAGCCGTCCGTGCAGATCCAGGTCTACCAGGGCGAGCGCGAGATCGCGGCGTACAACAAGAAGCTGGGCATGTTCGAGCTGACCGGCCTGCCGCCGGCGCCGCGCGGCCTGCCGCAGATCGAGGTCACCTTCGACATCGATGCCAACGGCATCATGCACGTCGGCGCGAAGGACCTCGGCACCGGCAAGGAGCAGAAGATGACCGTCACCGGCGGCTCCGCGCTGCCGAAGGACGACATCGAGCGCATGATGCGCGAGGCCGAGCAGTACGCGGAGGAGGACCACAAGCGCCGCGAGTCCGTCGAGACCCGCAACTCCGCCGAGCAGCTCGTCTACTCGACCGAGAAGTTCATCGCCGACAACACCGACAAGCTCCCCGCCGACGTCAAGG
Source organism: Kitasatospora sp. NPDC088779 (assembly GCF_040685395.1). Classification (NCBI taxonomy): domain Bacteria; kingdom Bacillati; phylum Actinomycetota; class Actinomycetes; order Kitasatosporales; family Streptomycetaceae; genus Kitasatospora; species Kitasatospora sp. NPDC088779. Next base: position 204,708 of record NZ_JBFBHW010000004.1, read on the forward strand.
CCGAGGTCGAGACCGCCATCGGCGAGCTCAAGGAGGCCCTGAAGGGCGAGGACATCGCGAAGATCCGCGAAGCCTCGGAGAAGGTCTCCACCACCGCGCAGAAGCTCGGCCAGGCGCTGTACGCCAACGCCGACGCCGCCGCCCCGGCCGGCGAGTCCACCCAGGCCAAGGACGACGACGTCGTCGACGCCGAGATCGTGGACGACGAGAAGCCCAAGGGCGGTGCGGCATGACGGACAAGCCGCAGGGCGGCAAGCCCGGCGACGACTCCGCCGCCGACGAGGCTGTGATCAAGGCCGCCGAGGAGGCCGCCGCAGCCGGCGCCGCCGACTCCGGCTCCGGTGCGGGCTCCGACGAACTCGCCACTGCCAAGCGGGAGTCGGCCGAGCGCACCGCCGACCTGCAGCGCCTGCAGGCCGAGTACCAGAACTACCGCAAGCGGGTCGAGCGCGACCGGCTGACGGTCCGCGAGATCGCGGTCTCCAACATCCTGGAGTCCCTGATCCCGGTGCTCGACGACATCGGCCGCGCCCGCGAGCACGGCGAGGTCACCGGCGGCTTCAAGTCCGTCGCCGAGTCCCTGGAGACGGTCGTCGCCAAGCTGGGCCTCCAGCAGTTCGGCAAGGAGGGCGAGCCCTTCGACCCGACCATGCACGAGGCGCTGATGCACAGCTACTCCTCGGACGTCACCGAGGACACCTGTGTGCAGATCCTCCAGCCCGGCTACCGCATCGGCGAGCGGATCATCCGCCCCGCCATGGTCGCCGTCGCGGAGCCCCAGCCGGGCACCCAGACCACGGCCGCGCCCGACGGCGAGGCGAAGTCCGGGGACGCGGACGCGGACAAGTCCGACGGTGGTTCGGACAGCTGACAACCTGTGACAGCTGACAACCAGTGCGCTGCGGAGTCGTACGCCGGCCAGTACGGCGGCCGGCTCCGCAGCGCGCTGTCAACAGCGCCCGGTGAAGCGGCTGTTGACAGCGCAGCGACGATGGACATCGGGAGGTGGCGGCAGCTATGAGCAAGCGCAGCGAGCGAATCGTTGAAAAACGAATCGTTGAAAGGCGCGTGTTGCGCGGAGCGGCTGCCGAGCGGAGCGAGGTGGACGCATGAGTGGCAAGGACTACGTGGAGAAGGACTACTACAAGGTCCTCGGCGTGCCCAAGGACGCCACCGCCGCCGAGATCAAGAAGACCTACCGCAAGCTCGCGCGCGAGTTCCACCCGGACGCCAACAAGGGTGACGTCAAGGCCGAGGAACGCTTCAAGGACATCTCCGAGGCCTACGACGTCCTGTCCGACGAGAAGCGCCGCAAGGAGTACGACGAGGCCCGCAGCCTCTTCGCCAACGGCGGCTTCCGGGCCGGCGGACCCGGCCAGGGCAACGGCAGCTACAACTTCGACTTCGGCGACCTCTTCAGCGGCAGCCAGAACACCGGCAGCGGCGGGCTCGGCGACGTCTTCGGCGGGCTCTTCAACCGCGGCGGCGGCCGGCAGGCCCAGCCCCGGCGCGGCGCCGACGTCGAGACCGAGGTGACCCTCGCCTTCGACGAGGCTGTCGACGGTGCGACCGTCCCGCTGCGGATGACCAGCCAGGCCCCCTGCCGCAGCTGCAACGGCACCGGCGCCAAGTCCGGCACCACCCCGCGGGTCTGCCCGACCTGCGTCGGCGCCGGCACCGTCAGCCGCGGCCAGGGCGCGTTCGCGCTCTCCGAGCCGTGCAAGGACTGCCGCGGGCGCGGCATGATCGTCGACGACCCGTGCGTCGACTGCCACGGCAGCGGCCGGGCCAGCTCCGCCCACACCATGCAGGTCCGCATCCCGGCCGGCGTCCAGGACGCCCAGCGCATCCGGCTCAAGGGCAAGGGCGCCCAGGGCGAACGCGGCGGACAGCCCGGCGACCTCTACGTCACCGTGCACGTCGGCCCGCACCCCGTCTTCGGGCGCAAGGGGGACAACCTCACCGTCACCGTCCCCGTCACCTTCCCCGAGGCCACCCTCGGCGCCACCATCGAGGTGCCCACGCTGAACGGGCCCGCCGTGAAGCTGAAGCTGCCCCCCGGCAGCGCCAACGGCCTCACCATGCGCGCCCGCGGCAAGGGTGCCACCCGCAAGGACGGCACCCGCGGCGACCTCCTCGTCACCGTCGAGGTCGTGGTGCCGCGGCACGTCACCGGGGACGCGCTGAACGCCCTGGAGCAGTACCGCGAGGCCACCGCCTCCGACGACCCACGAGCCGCCCTGTTCCGGGCGGCGAAGGGAGCGTGACGACCAGATGATCCCCGACAGCCCCATCGGCCCCGGCATCGGTGAAGGCCTGCCCGGCATCGGCTCCGGCCTGCCCGGCGACGGCCGCCGCACCCGGCGGCCCACCGCCCCGCCGCAGTACGTCCTCACCGAGGACACCCCGGTGTACGTCATCTCCGTCGCCGCCGAGCTCTCCGGCCTGCACCCGCAGACCCTCCGCCAGTACGACCGCCTCGGTCTGGTCAGCCCCGACCGCACCGCCGGCCGGGGCCGCCGCTACTCCGCGCGCGACATCCAGCAGCTGCGCGAGGTCCAGCGGCTCTCCCAGGACGAGGGCATCAACCTGGCCGGCATCAAGCGGATCATCGAGCTGGAGAACCAGGTCACCGCGCTCCAGTCCCGCATCGGCGAACTGGTCGACTCCCTCGAAGGCGCCACCAGCGCCCTCCAGCAGCGCGAGGCCGCCGTCCACGCCTCCTACCGCCGCGACCTCGTCCCCTACCAGCCCCCCACCCAGTCCAGCGCCCTGGTCGTCTGGCGCCCCAAACGCTGAGACTTGGCTGAACACCTCCGGCCGCCGGCTCCCCTCCACCCGGGGGGTGCCGGCGGCTTGATCGTGGTGAGAGAGTGCTGTCGAACAAATCTGGCCGCCCTCACCGATGCCACCCGATCTGGCATGCTGCACTGCGATTCCGGTATTGGTGCCCGGCAGGTAGTGCAGACACGGCCACGGCAAGGAGCCCGCAGATGAGTGGACGAGAACAGCCCAGTACCGCCGCGATTGGGCCCTCCGTCCTCTCGAAAGAAGCGCGGGAGTTGTATCTGGCGGTCATCCGCGAGAACGGACGGCTTCCGAAGGACTCCGACCTCGCCAGGGCGGGCGGGGCCCAGGAGGAGTTGGTGGCCATAGGCCTTCTGGTCGCCGACACCGACGAGCCCGGTGTCCTCGTCGCGGTCGACCCCCAGCAGCTGTCCGAGAGCCTCTCCGTGACCTGGCAGCGCCAGGCGCTCGACCTGCTCACCCGCGCGTCGGCCCTCGCCACCGATCTCCACGACCTGACGGCCGCCTACCACTCACCGGAGCAGGCCGGCGGCGCGATCGAGTACGTGCGGGGGAAGGTGCTGATCAACCAGCGGGTGCAGCAGATCGTCGCCAGCGCCTCGGAGGAGATCCTCGCCGCCCAACCCGGCGGGCCGCGCCCGTCGGAGGCGCTCACCGGCATCCTCACCCGCGACCTCGAAGCCCTCCGCCTGGGCATCACGCTCAGGACGATCTACCACCCGAGCACCCGGTACCACGCTCCCACCAGGGAATACGTGGCCACGATAACCAAGGCCGGCGGACGGTTCCGGACGCTGGAGGAGCCCTACACGCGATTGATCGTCATCGATCGCCGAATCGCGGTCATCCCCATCGCCGAGGACCTCAATCTGGCTGCCTTCGTGCACGATCGGGCCGTCATCAGCTACCTGATCAGCGAGATCTTCGAGCGGAACTGGAGCCGGGCGCTGGACTTCGACGGCGCGCGCGCCGTTCCGCAGCAGGTGGTCTCCGGGATGCGGCAGACGATCATCGACCTCATGCTCGAAGGCGTGAACCACCGGGTGATCGCCCGCAGACTCGGCATCAGTGAAAGGACGCTCGCGCGGCACCTGGCCGAGATGCGCGACGAGCACAATGTCGAGTCGCTCTTCCAACTCGGGTACGCATTGGCCAGGAACAGCGTTCCGACCGACTCCGACAGCTATCACTGACCAAGCGTCGCGGCGGTCTCAGTTCCAGATCGTGTCATTGGCCAGCGCCATGGTCTTCGGCGCTGCCGCATCGTGGGAAACCCCGATGTTCCAGATCGTGTCGTCGGCCGGACTCGAACCGCTGCTGATGAAAAGCGCCAGACCCACAACGACTGGAACCAGGACAAACCGCACCACCCGGCGTATCCGAGACATGGTGCCCCCTCTCTTTGTTTAAGACTTGACGCGGGTACCCAGCCATTGTTTCGAACAACCTGCCACATAATGCCGCAAGCCCATGCCGGAAGCCAGGGGGCCTGCTACCCCAGTGCGTCATCTCTCTGCCAGGCATCGAGATGACACCACGGCTCTGTGGACGGTGGCGACGGTCGACAGAGACGATCAGTGCACTCCCCAACCCCTCTCGCGGGAGGGGGAAGACGGGGACACCACAAACAACATGTCCATGACTAGTTCGTTTCGACCACAACGAATGCACAGCAGCATTCCGATAGTCACCACCCAACGGGGCGATCGGCCTGGTTGGCACCTATCCCCGGAGTCGACAATGAGTGAGCCCTACCTGCGAGAGCACGCCGGACAGACCCCCGAGGGCCGGCGTGCGCGTGTGTTCCTGGCCGCGCCGCTGATGCGGCTGACCGGGCCCGCGGACAGTGTGGTGACGCTCGCCAGCCGGACGCGGCTGACGACGCTCCGTACCACCCTGCTCCGCAGCGGTGCCGCCGTGTACAGCGCGCACCACAGTGATGCCTGGACCGTCGCCGGGCAGGCGCCGGAGCCCCGGGTGCCGTCCGACTTCCGGGCCCTGCAGTCCGCGGACCTCGTGTTCGCCTACGTCGGGGCGCCGCTGTCGGCCGGGGTGAGCCTGGAGCTGGGGTGGGCGTCGGCGCTGCGGAAGCCGATCGTCCTCCTCGTCGACGAGGCCATCACGCACAACCCGCTGATCGCCACCATCGAGCAGGTCGCCCCCGTCCTGCCGCTGGTCTTCGACGACACCTGGTCGCAGGAGGCCCTCAACCACACCGTGGAGACCGCGCTCGACTGGGCCGGCATGGCGCTGTCCCTGCGCGAGGGCTTCTGGACCGCCCCCGGTGAGCAGTTCAACGTCCCCCGGCAGCAGCCCCCCGTCGTCGGCCGGGCCGGCTACTGGCCGACCAGCGCCGCCACCGGCTGAACAGCGCTCACCCATCGGGCTCCCCCGTCCGGGCGCCCCGCAGCTGCCAGCCCAGCTGGAACAGCGTCTCCGCGTCGTGCAGTTCGCGCAGCCGGGCGATGTGGCCGGCCACCGTCCGCTCGCTGAGGCCGAGGCGCCCGGCGATGGCGCGCTGGGTGAGGCCCTGGGCGAGGAGCCGGTCGACCTGCTCGTGGGCCGTCGACTCGGGAGCGGACGCCTGGTCGGCGCTCCAGAGGAGGCGGCCTGAGCGGGCCCAGTCCCGTTCGAACACGGCCAGGAAATGGTCGACGGTCGCCGGATCCTCGATGAAGGTCGCGCTCCGGAGGTCGTCGGCGGACTGGAGCACGGCGATCCGGCGGTCGAAGATGTGCAGGTGGCGGAACGGCTCGGCCAGGACCCGGAAGCGGGCGCCCAGTTCGGTGCCGCGGGCGGTGTGGTCGGCGGTCGCCTGGTCCCGGACGGCGCCGGGTGCGTAGATCACCCGGATCCGGCCGCCCCGGCCGCAGAACCGGCCGATCCGTTCCAGGGCCTCCTCCAACTGGTGGGCGTGGCGGGGCCGGCCGGGCTGGGCGACGAGGATCTCCTGGCGGCAGGCCGCCTCCACCTCGGTGAACCGCCGGATGACCGCGCCGAGGCCCTGGACGTGATGCACCGTACCGGCGCGGTCGGTCGGGCGCGGGGCCGTGTCGTAGGCCTTGGTCAGGTCGTCGAGGGCCTGCGGGAGTTGGGCGGCCTGGACGAGCAGCCGGGTGCCTTCGGCCCGGAGCTCGGCACTGATCCGGTCGCCGACCGTCCGCGGGTTGACGGCGGTGCAGACGTCGGATTCGGGCCGGGCGAGCAGCAGCCCGAGCGCGAGCAGGTGTTCCAGGGCCGGTCGGTCGGCGTCGGCCACCTCGGCCCGGTCGATCCAGCCGCCGCGCCGGAGGATGCGCAGGTACAGGTCGTGTGCGGCCTGGTCGGGCCGCTCGGCGCCGCGCCCGTGCATCACGGCACCCGCCGACGGGCGGCGTCGGCCGCCGACCGGAGCTGCCAGCCGAGTTGGAAGAGCGTCTCGGCGTCGTACAGTTCGCGCAGCCGGGCGATGTGGCCGGCCACCGTGCGTTCGCTCAGGCCGAGGCGGGTGGCGATGGCGCGCTGGGTGAGGCCCTGGGCGAGGAAACGGCCGACCTGGTCGGGCAGGGAATCGGCTGGTTCGGTGGCTTCCGGGCCACGGGACCAGCGGACCCGGGCGGCGCGCTGCCAGTCGCGTTCGAAGGCGTCGGCCATGAAGTCGACCACCACCGGGTCCTCGACGAAGGCCGCGCGGCTGTTGTCGGACGCGGCGGGGATGACGGCCACCTTCCGGTCGTAGATCAGGACCCGCCGGAACGGCTCGCCCAGCACCCGGTACCGGCAGCCGATCTCGGCGGACGCGGCGGCGAAGGCGGCGGTCGCCGGGTCTGCGGCCGCCGCCGGCTCGTAGATGCCCCGGACGGTGCCGCCGCGCTCGGCGAGCCGCCGCATCCGGTCGAGGGCGTCCGGGAGCCCCTCGACGGGCCGGGCACCGCCGGGCTGGGCGGACAGCATCTCCTGCGAGCACTCGGCGTCGAGTTGGGCCAGGCGCAGGCGGATCTGTTCGAAGCCGTGCACGTACGTGACATCGACGGAGCACTCGGGGTGGCGCGGCGTGACGTCGAAGGCCTGCGCCAACTCGGCGAACCGCTCGGGTGCTTCGTCCGCCCTGGCCAGCAGTTCGCCACCCACGGAACGCAGTTCGGATCCGATCCGGCCGATGACGACACGCGGGTTCACCGCGGCGTAGGCCGCGTCCTCGACCCTCGGGACGACCAGTCCGAGGTCGAGCAACCGCCCCAGGACCGGTTCGTCAGCCGGAGTCAGGTCGGCCGCCCGGAGGATGCCGCCGTTGCCGACGACGGCGAGGTACAGCGCCCGGGCGGCGTCGTCGGGCAGGGGGGAGGTCGACGGATCGGTCATGGGGATCCCCCCGGAGCCGCCCGCCGAGGTGGACGAGGGTACGGGCGCGGGGCGGGCCGGTCGGCTGGGGCCCGCTCGGCGGGGCCGGGTTCATCGGTCATCGCGGGCGCCTCTCATCAGCCAGCCGAGTTGGAAGAGGGTCTGGGCGCCGTGGCGGTCGCGGAGGCGGGAGATGTGGGCGGCGACGGTGCGTTCGCTGAGGCCGAGGCGGGTGGCGACGGCGCGCTGGGTGAGGCCTCGGGCGAGGAGCCGGCCGACCCGGTCGGGGATGGTGCGGGTGGGGCCGAGGGCGGCGGAGGTTTCGGCGGTTTCGGCGCGGGCCCAGTCGCGTTCGAAGGCGCCGACCAGGAAGGTGATGGCGGCCGGGTCGGTGATGAAGGCGGCCGTGCTGTTGTCGTCGTTGGCGGAGATCACGGCGACGGTGCGGTCGAAGACGAGCAGCCGCTGGAACGGCTCGTCGAGGACACGGATGAGGGAGCCGTGCTGGGTGACCTCTTCGACGTAGGCGAGGGCGGGCGGGTCGGCGAGGGCGACGGGCTGGTAGATGGTGCGCAGGGAGCAGCCGCGCTGGAGCAGGTGGAGGTCCTGGAGGAGGGCGACTTGCAGGGTGCCGGCGGGGCGGTGGCCGGGTTGGGCGGCGAGGACTTCGGAGCGGCAGTCGGAGGCGAGCTGGGAGATCCGCTGGCGGATGTGGACGTGGCCCTCGACGTGGACGGCGCCGCCGGCCCGGCCGGAGGGCCGGGGCATCGCGTCGTAGGCGCGGGTGAGGCCGTCGAGGGCGCCCGGGAGGTTCTCCGCGCGGACCAGCAGCCTGGTCGCCTCGCTGCGGAGTTCGGCGCCCAGGCGGTCGGTGACGGAGCGCGGGCTGACGGCGGTGTAGCAGTGGTCCATCGGGTTGGCGATGAGCAGGCCGAGGTCGACGAGCTGCTGGAGCGCGGCCTGGCCGGTGTCCTGGGTGTCGGTGAACGGGATGCGGCCGCCCCGGGCGAGGATCGCCAGGTACAGCTGCCGGGCGGCCTCGTCGGGTTCCTCGCCCGGTGGCTGTCCGTGCTGCGGCGCGACCGCCGGTTCCGCCGTCACGTCGCACACTCCCTGCCGGATGCTTCTCCCTCGTCGCCGCGCCCGCGCCGTCGGGCGCGGGGCTCGGCGGTCACGGTACCGGGCTCGACGTCGGCCCCCGGGGCCCGGGTGCCGTCGCACTCCGGGGTGTCCTGGGGGCCGACGTCGCCACGCCCGTGCCCAGGCGCTTCCGTCGAGGCGGAGCAGCAACGCCTCGACGGCTCCGGTTCCGGGGGCCATCACCACACATGGCGCCCCGGCCGGCGCTCTTCCCCCCCGTTTCACGCGTGCGGGACGTTGCACCCGTGGTCAGTTCCGAAGAGCAAGTCGCCACCATCGGGCTGCGGTGCCCGGACGGCCTGGCGTGACTCCACCCTCACAGCGTGACGGCCGGTGAACAAGTGTCGCCCGAGTGCAGGTTCGCGCAATTGCAGCTATCTGCACGACGGGTGCGGCGGGAGGGGTCGAGCGGCGGGCCGGGTTCCGGTAAAGGCCGAGGCCAGCGCGGTGCCCGGGTGGTCACCGCCCGTACGGTCGGTCGGCCGTGCGCGGTCGGGCCGCGGGTGCGGGTTCCTGCAACGGCGGCGTGCCGCGGGAGGAGTCAGGCACGCCCCAGCAGGCGTCCCCGGGCGAGCCCGGCGGCGGTCCCGCCGGCGGCGAGCACCCAGGCGGTGGCCAGCAGCAGGTAGAGCCCGGCGGCGATCGCGGTGAAGCCGCCGAACCCGGTGTGCCGGGCGAGCGCGGAGGCGCCGGTGACGCAGGTGCCGATCGGGAAGGTGTACGCCCACCAGGTCATCGCGAACGGCATGCCGGCCCGGCGGGCGCGCAGGTTGGCGGTGAGCGCGACGGCCAGCCAGAGCATCGCGACGCCGAGCACCGCGACGCCGTACAGCTCCGCGAAGGGGAGCATGGCGGGGGCCAGCGCGGGCAGCACCGGGCGGGCGGCGTCGGCGAGTTGGTGGACGGCGGTGACGGACTGGCCGAGCGGGCCGAGCACCAGGAACAGCGAGGGGGTGAGCACCAGGGTGGGCAGCTTGCTGTGGAACAGCCCGGTGAAGACCACCGGCAGCAGCACCAGGGTGGCCAGCAGGCCGATCCCGAAGAGGGCCCAGCAGGCGTACAGCATGGCCTGCTGCGGCAGCCCGGCCGGCAGGTGCGGGACGAGGGCCGGGCCGGTGGCGGAGGCGACCAGCGGGGCGACCACCGGCAGCAGCCAGGTCGGGTTGGCTTCCAGGGCGGAAACCGGGTGCCGGGTGATCATCAGGTACGGGATGCCGCCGGCGACGGCCAGCGCGTACAGGGTGCCGACGCCCCACAGCACGGCGTCGACGGCGACCGCGGGGCCGGTGCCGATCACCCGGGAGCCGAGCAGCAGGGTGCCGAGGCCGACCGAGAGCAGGGCCATCGGCGGGCAGCCGTAGAAGACGGCGGTGGCCGGGTTGTCCAGCAGCTGGGTGCGGGCGGCCTCGCGGTGCCGGGTGAGGTGGACCAGCCGGGCCGCGCCCAGCACCAGCAGGGCCGCGAGTCCGAGCGCCCACATCACCTCGCCGAAGCCGATCAGCCCGGGCAGCCGGAGCGGCAGGACGGCCGCGCCGTTGCCCAGGATCGCGGTGCCCATGACGGCGGCGTACCAGTTGGGGCCGAGCTGGGCGAGGTCGAGGCGGGCACCCAGCGAGGAACGGGAGGGGCGGGAGGAACGGGAGGGGCGGGTGAGCGGGCGGGCATCGGCCAGGGTGGACATGGTTCCACCGTGCCGCCCCGCACCGGGCTCCGGTAGCGCCCCGGGTTCTATGAGGACATAGCCTGGACCTATGGCCCTCTCCCCCCGCGTCCCTGAGCTCGGCGCCCTGGAACTGCTGCTCGCGGTGGCCCGGCTGGGCAGCGTCGGGCGGGCCGCGGCCGAACTGGGCGTGAGCCAGCCGACCGCCAGCGCGCGGATCAAGGGCATGGAGCGGCAGATCGGCGTCCCGCTGCTGGAGCGCTCGCCCCGGGGCAGCCGGCCGACCGAGGCGGGTCGGCTGGTGGTCGAGTGGGCCGGGCACGTGGTGGAGGCGGCGCAGGCGCTGGACGCCGGGATCGACGCGCTGCGCGAGCGGCGGGACGCCAAGCTGCGGGTGGTGGCCAGCCTGACCGTCGCCGAGTACCTGATGCCGGGCTGGCTGCTGGCCCTGGCCGAGGCCAGTCCGGGCACGGCGGTGACGCTGCGGACGGCGAACTCGGCGGAGGTCGCCGGGCACGTGCTGGCCGGGGACGCCGACCTCGGCTTCGTCGAGGGCCCGTCCACCCCGCCCGGGCTGGCCGGCGCGGTGGTGGCGGCGGACCGGCTGGTGGTCGTGGTGGCGCCCGGCCACCCGTGGGCGCGCCGCCGGGCGCCGCTGACCGGGCCGGAGCTGGCCGCCACCCCGCTGGTGCTGCGCGAGTCGGGCTCGGGCACCCGGGAGGTGCTGGAGATGGCGCTGGCGCCGTACGGGGGCACGGTGCGGCCCCGGCTGGAGCTGGCCTCGTCCACCGCGCTGAAGGCGGCGGCGATGACCGGGGCCGGGCCGGTCTGCCTGAGCGAGCTGGCGGTGATGGAGGAGTTGGCCGTCCGGCGGCTGGTGGCCGTGCCGCTGGCCGAGGGGCTGGACCTGCGACGGCCGCTGCGCGCGGTGTGGCCGGCCGGGCAGCGGCCGAGCGGGCCGGCCCGGGAACTGCTGGGGCTGACCCGCCGGACGCCCCGCGCGCAGCGGCCGCCCCGGGCGGAACGGGTGGAACGCGCGGAACGGGCGTAAGAACTTGAGCGGAATAGACTCAACTTAGTGCATGCTGTACGTAGCAGCGTTGAAGGACGACGAGGGAGGACCCCCCAGCAGTGGACGCCAGCAAGTTCACCACCAAGACGCAGGACGCCCTGTCCGCCGCGATCCGGCAGGCGGGCGCGGCCGGGAACCCGGACGTCAAGCCGGTGCACATCCTGATCGCCCTGCTGGAGCAGCCCGAGGGCATCGCCCGGCCGCTGCTGGAGGCGGTCGGGGCGGACGTCACCCGGATCGACGCGGAGGCCCGCCGCCAGCTGGCCGCCCTGCCCAGCGCGATGGGCTCGACGGTCGCCGCGCCGCAGCTCTCCCGGGACACCCTCGCGGTGCTCACCGAGGCCGGCAAGCGCGCCGACGACCTGGACGACCAGTACGTCTCCACCGAGCACCTGATGGTCGGCCTGGCCGCCGAGGGCGGGCCGGTCGCCGAACTGCTGGCACGGCAGGGCGCGACGGCGAAGGACCTGCTCGCCGCGTTCAAGGACGTGCGCGGCAGCGGCCGGGTGACCTCTCCGGATCCGGAGGGCACCTACAAGGCGCTGGAGAAGTACGGCACCGACCTGACCCAGGCCGCCCGGGACGGCAAGCTCGACCCGGTGATCGGCCGGGACCAGGAGATCCGCCGGGTCGTCCAGGTACTCTCCCGCCGGACCAAGAACAACCCGGTGCTGATCGGCGAGCCGGGCGTCGGCAAGACCGCGGTGGTCGAGGGCCTGGCCCAGCGCATCGTCGCCGGCGACGTGCCGGAGTCGCTGCGCGGCAAGCGGCTGGTCGCGCTGGACCTCAGCGCGATGGTCGCGGGCGCCAAGTACCGCGGCGAGTTCGAGGAGCGGCTGAAGGCCGTCCTGAACGACATCAAGCAGAGCAACGGCCAGGTCGTCACCTTCATCGACGAGCTGCACACCATGGTCGGCGCGGGCGCCGGCGGCGACTCCGCGATGGACGCCGGCAACATGCTCAAGCCGATGCTGGCCCGCGGCGAGCTGCGGATGGTCGGCGCCACCACGCTGGACGAGTACCGCGAGCGGATCGAGAAGGACCCGGCCCTGGAGCGCCGCTTCCAGCAGGTGCTGGTCGGCGAGCCCAGCGTGGAGGACTCGATCGCCATCCTGCGCGGCCTCAAGGGCCGCTACGAGGCGCACCACAAGGTGCAGATCGCGGACGCCGCGCTGGTCGCCGCGGCCACCCTGTCCAACCGCTACATCACCTCCCGCTTCCTGCCCGACAAAGCGATCGACCTGGTCGACGAGGCGGCCTCCCGGCTGCGGATGGAGATCGACTCCTCACCGGTCGAGATCGACGAACTCCAGCGCTCCGTCGACCGGTTGAGGATGGAGGAGCTGGCCCTGGAGAAGGAGTCGGACGCCGCCTCGATCGACCGGTTGGCCCGGCTGCGGCGCGATCTCGCCGACAAGAACGAGCAGTTGAGCGCCCTGACTGCGCGCTGGGAGCAGGAGAAGAAGAGCCTCAACCGGGTCGGCGAGCTCAAGGAGCGGCTGGACGACCTGCACGGCGCGCTCGAACGGGCCCAGCGTGACGGGGACTTCGAGCGGGCGTCGAAACTGATGTACGCGGAGATCCCGGCCGCCGAGACGGAGCTCACCGAAGCCCAGGAGCGGGCGGCCGACCAGGACGCCTCCGCCTCGATGGTGAAGGAGGAGGTCGGCCCGGACGACGTGGCCGACGTGGTCGCCTCCTGGACGGGCATCCCGGCCGGCCGCCTGCTGGAGGGCGAGAGCGCCAAACTCCTGCGCATGGAGGAGGAGTTGGGCCAGCGCCTGATCGGCCAGGCGGAGGCCGTGCGGGCGGTCTCGGACGCGGTGCGCCGCACCCGTTCCGGCATCGCCGACCCGGACCGCCCGACCGGCTCGTTCCTCTTCCTCGGCCCGACCGGCGTCGGCAAGACCGAACTCGCCAAGGCCCTGGCCGACTTCCTCTTCGACGACGAGCGGGCCATGGTCCGGATCGACATGAGCGAGTACGGCGAGAAGCACTCCGTCTCCCGCCTGGTCGGCGCCCCGCCCGGGTACATCGGCTACGAGGAGGGCGGCCAGCTCACCGAGGCGGTCCGCCGCCGCCCGTACAGCGTGGTGCTGCTGGACGAGGTGGAGAAGGCCCACCCGGAGGTCTTCGACGTCCTGCTCCAGGTGCTGGACGACGGCCGGCTCACCGACGGCCAGGGCCGCACGGTGGACTTCCGCAACGCGATCCTGATCCTCACCTCCAACCTGGGCTCCCAGTTCCTGGTCGACCCGGCCACCCCGGAGGACCGGAAGAAGGCCCTGGTGCTGGACTCCGTCCGGGCCGCGTTCAAGCCCGAGTTCCTCAACCGGCTGGACGACATCGTGGTCTTCGACCCGCTGGGCACCGCCGAGCTGAGCCGGATCGTCGACCTCCAGGTGGCCCGCCTCGGCGACCGGCTGCGCGAGCGGCGGCTCACCCTGGACGTCTCCGAGGCCGCCCGCGACTGGCTGGCCCTCACCGGCTACGACCCGGCGTACGGCGCCCGCCCGCTGCGCCGGCTGGTCCAGTCCGCGATCGGCGACCAGCTGGCCCGGGCCATCCTGTCCGGCCAGGTGCACGACGGGGACACCGTCCTGGTCGAGCGGGACGAGGAGGGCGACCGCCTCACCGTCCGCAGCCGCGGACCGCTGGAGAAGTAGCACCACCAGCCCGGGCCGCCCGCACGACAGCGCGGACGGCCCGGGCAACACCCTTGCCGCATAGCACAGTTGACGGCCCACTCGGCTACGGCCGCACCCCGCCGCACCCCGCCGGAGCCTCGGCAGCGACGGCCCTCCAACCGGACACGCTCCGTCACCATCACCGCTCGCGGCGGGCGTCGGAGCGCCCCGGACGAAGATCGACGCGTGGCCGGGTGCCCCTGTGAGGCAGGCCCCGGATGAGGCAGGATGGGAAGTGGAAAGGGCGGCCTCTCATTGCCGGCCACCACGTGCACTGAGGAAGAGGACCCCATGAGCATCGACCCGTCGTCCATCCCGTCGTTCGGCGCACCCCAGGGTGGCGGCCAGCCCGGCGACCAGGGGCGGCCGGCCGGCCCGCCGCCGATCATCGTCCCGGACCAGGGCCTGGTGGCCCAGCTGCTGGACCAGATGCAGCTCAAGCACGTCGTGGACGAGGAGGGCGACCTCACCGCTCCCTGGGAGGGCTTCCGCGTCTACTACATGTTCCGCGGCGAGCAGAAGGAGCTCTTCGCGGTGCGCGCCTTCTACGACCGCGCGTACCCGCTGGAGAAGAAGGGCGAGATCCTCGACCTCATCGACGAGTGGAACCGCGAGACCCTCTGGCCCAAGGTCTACACCCACACCCACGAGGACGGCGTGGTCCGCCTGATCGGCGAGGCCCAGATGATCGTCGGCACCGGCGTCAACCTGGACTACTTCGTCACCACCACCGCCAACTGGACCCAGGCCGCCGTCGGCTTCGAGCAGTGGATCGTCGAGCGCCTCGGCCTGCAGAACGAGATCGAGGGCGAGGACGGCGAGACCCCCGAGGGCACCAACGAGGCGTGACCCTGCCCGCCCCGCGAGCGCACGGCCCGACCACTTGGCCCCAGGTGGTCGGGCCGTCCTTGTCCCCGGCCCCCGGCTGACCCAGGATGGGGCCGACGACGACGCGTGAGGAGCCACCGATGGGCAACAGGCCGCTGCTGAACCGCCGACTGGCCGGCATGGGGACGACCATCTTCGCCGAGATGTCCGCCCTGGCCACGGCCACCGGCTCGATCAACCTCGGCCAGGGCTTCCCCGACACCGACGGCCCGGCCTCGGTGGCCCGGGCCGCTGCCGACGCCGTGCTGAACGGGCGCGGCAACCAGTACCCGCCCGGCCCCGGCATCCCCGAGCTGCGGCAGGCCATCGCCGAGCACCAGCAGCGCTTCCACGGACTCGGCTACGACCCGGACACCGAGGTGCTGGTCACCGCCGGCGCCACCGAGGCCATCGCCGCCACCCTGCTCGCCCTGCTGGAGCCCGGTGACGAGGTGATCGCCCTCGAACCCTTCTACGACTCCTACGCCGCCTGCATCGCGATGGCCGGCGCCACCCGCCGCCCGCTCACCCTGCGCGCCCCGGACTTCCGCCCCGACCTGGACGAACTGCGCGCCCTGATCACCCCGCGCACCCGCCTGCTGCTGATCAACACCCCGCACAACCCGACCGGCACCGTGCTCACCGCCGACGAGCTGGCCGCCATCGCCGCCCTCGCCGTCGAGCACGACCTGCTGGTCGTCACCGACGAGGTCTACGAGCACCTCGTCTTCGGCGCCACCCACCACCCGATCGCCGCCCTGCCCGGCATGCGCGAGCGCACCGTCTCCATCTCCTCCGCCGGCAAGACCTTCTCCTTCACCGGCTGGAAGGTCGGCTGGGTCACCGCGAACCCGGCCCTGGTCACGGCCGTCCGCACGGCCAAGCAGTACCTCACCTACGTCAGCGCCGGCCCCTTCCAGTACGCCGTCGCCGAGGCACTGCGGCTGCCCGACAGCTACTTCGACGGCTTCCGCGCCGACCTGCTCCGCAAGCGCGACCTGCTGGTCGACGGGCTCACCGCGGCCGGCTTCCGGGTGTTCACCCCCGAGGGCACGTACTTCATCACCACCGACATCACCCCGCTCGGCGAGAAGGACGGCATCGAGTTCTGCCGCGCCCTGCCGGAGCGCTGCGGCGTCGTCGCCATCCCGAACGCCGTCTTCTACGACAACACCGAGGCCGGCCGCAGCCTGGTCCGCTTCACCTTCTGCAAGCGGGACTCCGTGCTGGAGGAAGCGGTGTCACGGCTCCAGCGCCTCTGAGCCGTCGCCCGGCCGCTGCCCGAGGCCAGACAGGTGGGCGTTCAGGATCGCCCGGGCCTCGGGTGCGGTGAGGCGGCCGACGAGGACGTGCGTGGTGAGCCCGTCGGCAAGGGCCAGCAGCGTCTTCGCCTCCCGGGCGGCGTCCGGCCCGGCCGCCGGCGACGCCTCGGCGATCAGCCGGGCGAACAGGCCCTCCAGGGCCGCGTAGTCGGCGTTCAGCGGGCCCGCCAGCCGCTCGTCGACGGCGGCCTGCGCGACGAAGGCCAGCCAGACCCGCGCCTGGGAGCGCTGTCCGTCGCCGAGCAGCGCCGCCTCGGCGGCCGCGTGTGCCAGGAGGGCGGCGGGCGAGGGCGCCGGGTCGTCGGCGGGGTACGCCCGGACCCGGGCGGTGATCCGCTCACCGACGTAGCCGAGGGCGAAGCGGAGCATCTCGTCCTTGGTGCGGAAGCAGCGCTGGACGGCGCCGGTCGACACCTGCGCGCGGTCGGCCACGTCGCGCAGGGTCACCCCTTCCAGGCCTCGTTCGTCGGCGAGCCGGCAGACGGCCTCGGCGATCCGCCGACGCCGGCCGTCGTGGTCCACCTGTCTGGGCACGGGCTCCCCCTCCGGTTTATTCGATGCACTCGTATCGGTTCCCAGGCTACGGTACCGATACGAGCGCATCGGAACGAGGAGGGGAGTACGTCATGCAGGACGCCCTGTGGCGACTGACGGCCACCGCGCAGGCGGCGGCGGTACGCGGCAAAGAGGTCTCGGCCGTCGAACTGCTCGACAGCCACCTGGAGCGGATCAGCGCGGTGAACCCGCAGGTGAACGCCGTCACCCAGGTCCTGGCGGAGCGCGCCCGGATGCAGGCCCGGGAACTCGACCGGCGCCTGGCCGCGGGCGAGGACCCCGGCCCGCTGGCGGGCGTGCCGTTCACCGTGAAGGAGACCACCGCCATCGAGGGCGTGGCCACCACCTTCGGGGTGCCGCGCTTCCGCGACCTGGTGGCGCGGGCCGACGCTCCCCCGGTCGCCCGGCTGCGCGCGGCCGGGGCCGTGCCGATCGGGCACAGCAACATGCCCACCATGATCCTGGCCGGGATGCACACCCGCAGCGAGCTCTACGGCGACACCGCCAACCCGTGGGACCGCAGCCGCACCCCGGGCGGGAGCAGCGGCGGCGACGGCGCGGCCGTCGCGACCGGCCTGGCCGCGCTCGGGCTCGGCAACGACTCCGGCGCGTCCGTCCGCGTCCCGGCCGCGTTCTGCGGGGTCGCCGGGCTGAACCCGTCCAACGGCCGGTTCCCCGCCGACCACCGCGCGTTCGGGCCGCAGGACCCGGGGCCGGCCTCCCAGTGGCTGGTCGCCGACGGCCCGCTCGCCCGGAGCGTCGCCGACCTCCGGCTGGCCTACGAGGTGCTGGCCGGCCCCGATCCGCGCGACCCGCGCGCCCTGCCCGTGCCGCGCTACGGCGAGCCGCTGCCCGGGCCGGTGAAGGTCGCGGTGGTGGCCGATCCGGGCGGCCACGGCGTCCACCCGACGGTCCGGGCCGCGGTCGAACGCGCGGCGGCGGCGCTGCGGGACGCCGGGTACGACGTGCGCGAGGTGGCGGACGTCCCGCGGCTCGACGAGGCCCTGGAGGTGTGCGACCGGATCACCATGACCGAGTTCGCACCCAAGTGGCCCGCCGTACGCCCCCTGCTCGGCCCGGGCGGCGACCGCTACATCGAGCTGACGATGGCCCGGACCCCGCCCGCGACCGCCGCCGAGCTCATGGAGCTGATGGGGAGCTGGCTGGGCATCCGCCGCTCCTGGGCCGAATTCCTGGACGAGTACCCGCTGCTGCTCGGACCGGTGTTCACCGAACCGCCGGTCGAACCGGGCATCGAGTCCCGGGACGCGGCCGGGTGGGAGCTGGTCCGCACGGCGATGCGGCTGTGCAAGGTGACCAGCTTCGCGGGGCTGCCCGCGGTGGCGGTGCCCACCGGCCTGGCCGACGGGCTGCCGACCGGGGTGCAGCTCGTGGGGCGGGCGTTCCGGGAGGACCTCTGCCTGGAGGCGGCCCAGGCGGTCGAGGACCGGCTCGGGGTGCTCGCGCCGATCGACCCCCGGCCGTGAGGGGAGCAATGATGGCCCGGCGAGTGGGCCCAGTTCTTCTCAACTCGCCTGACAGTCATGGCTGGTTGACGTCTGGTTGACGATTGAATGATGTCTGTGAGGCAATTCCTTCGGCCTCGACGGAACGCTCCGACCGCCCTGCCCGCCCGGTGCGTGCAGGGCGGCGGCGCACAAGGCGTGCACCCGGCGCACTACCAGCGTGCACGGCGCACGACCCGGTCGTAGGGGCGCGCGCTGTGCAGAGTCGCACACCGGGTCGATCAGAGCCGGGAAGCAGGTGTGCTCGAAACGGTGAATGCTTGACAAAGTTGGGTAAATCACCGGCGGACCCGGCGTATTCATGCTTCTCTGCTGCTGAATCTCCAGCCGGAATCCCTCCTTCCACGGTCGGCCGCGCCCAGGGCCGCACAGCCACGAACAGCCTCGCCATCGCCTAGGCCTACTCGGTGCTGCTCGGCGGGCGCGCACGGAGCTGAAACGCGGAGCCGAGCATGCTCACCACACTGCAGACCTCCTACACGGACACCCGCGCCGGTGACCTGGCCTGGTGCCTGGGCGGCGACCCGCTGCCCGCTCTCGCGGTCCGCGACCTGAGACTCGACGGAGGCGGCCACCCCACCGCGTCCGGCACCCTCCAGCTGCGACTGCTCGGCGCTTCGCACCAGGTGGTGATCGCCGCCGGCCCCGGCGAGTGCCTGGAGACCGTCGCCTGCCTGCCCGGCCGCCGCACCCCGCTGCCGGCCCGGGTGGCCAAGCAGGTCGGCGGCTGGGAGTACGAGTTCGCGGCCCGGATCGAGGCGCTGCCCCCGCACGACTTCGCGGCCCGCGCGCAGGAACTGCTGGCCCTGGTCGAGGGCCACCCGCGCGGCCTGGCCGGGGTGTTCCCGGGCGACCCGAGCGCCTTCACCGCGCTGGTCACCCAGGGCGGCGCCGACCGGCTGCTCTGGCGGACCTGGCACGCCTACCCGCAGGAGGGCCGGCTGGTCTGCACCCGCTCCTCGCTGGTGGTGTCCGGGGCATGACCGCCAGCCGTCCGAGCAGGGTCGCCGATCCCGCCATGGCCTATGAATCGTACGCAGGAACGATTCGTCAATCCGGCGTCCCACACTGTCCGTCGAATGGGCGCAGCTATCCGTCCCGAACGTCCCCTAGCGTTTGTTCGTGATCAACCATCCGGCCGGTCCACCCGCCCGCTCGCGAGTGGACCTCGACGACGGCGCCCCACCTCGGCCCGGGCGGAGCCTCGCCCCCCTGCCCGCCCGCCGTCGGTCCCGGCTGCGCTCCCACCCCCGGCTGGCCCGCCTCACCGTCCTGCTGGCCGCGTTCGTCTGCGCGGCCTGCGGACTCGTCTACGAACTCGAACTCGTGGCGCTCGGCGACTACCTGCTCGGGGACTCGGTCACCCAAACCTCCGTCGTGCTCTCCGTCATGGTGTTCGCGATGGGCCTCGGCTCGCTCCTCGCCAAACGCCTCACCCGGCAGCCCGCCACCGCCTTCGCCCTGGTCGAATGCGCCCTCGCGCTCACCGGCGGCCTCTCCGTCCTCGCGCTCTACTCCTGCTGGGCCTGGATCGGCCGCTACCAGGCCGCCATGGTCGGCCTCACCTGCCTCATCGGCATCCTCATCGGCGCCGAGATCCCGCTCCTGATGACCCTCATCCAGCGGATCCGGCGCGAGGACGCCGGCCGCGCCGCCGCCGACCTCTTCGCCGCCGACTACGTGGGCGCGCTGATCGGCGGCCTCGCCTTCCCCTTCCTCATCCTCCCCGGCCTCGGGCCCGGCGACGGCGCCCTCGTCACCGGCGCCGTCAACGCCGTCGCCGGAGCCGCCGTCGTGCTCTGGCTCTTCCGCGAGGAACCCGCCCCCCGGATACGGCTCCTGCTCTGGGGCGGCTGCGCGCTCGTCCTCGCCCTGCTCGCCGCGGCCGCCGCCGGCTCCGGTGCCATCGAACGCGCCGCCCGGCACGCCCTCTACGGTGCGCAGGTCCGCTTCGCCGCCCGCAGCCGCTCCCAGGAGATCGTGCTCACCGGCCCCACCGAAGGCCCGCTCCGGCTCTACCTGAACGGCCGCCTCACCGTCTGCGGACCGGACGAGTACCGCGGCAACGAGGCCCTGGTCCACCCGGCGATGGCCGCCGGCCCGGACGCCCGCGTCCTGCTCCTCGGCGGCGGCGACGGCCTCGCCCTGCGCGAGGTGCTCCGGCACCGCGGCGTCCGCTCCGTCCGGCTCGTCGACGCCGACCCCGCGCTCCCCCGGCTCGCCCGCACCGACCCCGGGCTCGCCGCCCTCACCGACCACTCCCTCGACGACCCCCGCGTCCACGCCACCGCCGCCGACCCGATGGCCTGGCTGCGCGGCGCCGCCACGGCCGACGGACCGTACGACGTGGTGCTCGCCGACCTGCCCGCGCCCGCCGACGGCGGACCGGTCACCTTCCACTCCCAGGAGTTCTACGGCCTCGCCACCCGGCTGCTCTCCCCCGGCGGCCGCGTCGCCGTCCGGGCCGGCGGCGACCCGGACGGCCTCTGGCCGATCGAGTCCGGCCTGCGGACGGCGGGACTGCAGACCGTCCCGTACTCCGTCCAGGGCAGCGCCACCGCGAGCTGCCGCCCCGACCCGCCGGGCGCCGCCCAGACCTTCCTCCTCGCGGCCGCCGCCCGGCCCCCGCTCACCCTCGCCCCCGACGCCCCACCGCCCCGCGCCCTCACCCCCGACGGCCTCCGCGGCTCCGCCACCCGCCTCGCCGCCCTCCGCCCCGCCCACCCCCCGGCCGCCCTCACCCTGCTCGGCCCCCGCTGAGCCGGGGGCGCGGGGCTGGACACCGGTGGTCCGGGGAAGTCGGGTGGCGGTGGGTGGGGACCGGGCGGGGTTGGGTCGGTAGGCTCCCTGACATGGAGCATGAGGTTGTCGTCCCGATGCCCGCCGAGTTGGTGCGGCAGGCCTTGCAGGATCCGGCTCTGCTGGCCCGTAGCGTGCCGGGGCTGAGCACCGAGCCGGCCGCGGTCGGCGGTGGGCCGGCGGAGGAGATCGGCGGCCGGCTGAAGCTGCGGATCGGCGGCTCCACCATCACGTACAGGGGCGTGCTGTCCCTGATCGAGGGGCGCGAGGGCGTGCTGACCGTGTTCGCCGAGGGCCAGGAGGCCCGTGGCAGCGGCGAGGCGACCGCCACCGTCCGGGTCAGCGTCGCGGACGGCGCCGAGGACGGTACCGCGGTGGTCCGCTTCACCGGCGACCTGAGCGCCACCGGCCGGCTCACCGAGTTCGACGAGGAGACCCTCGACGCCGCCGGCCGCCGTCTGCTGGACCGGTTCGCCACCGCGCTCGCCTCCCCGGACGCCGAGCCGGAGAGCGAGAGCGACGGCGACGGCGACGGCGACGGCGACGGCGAGAGCGACCCGGAGACCGGTGGCGAGGCCGGGGCCGAGGGCGGGACCGAGACCGACGCCGGCGTGGTGTTCATCGAGGAGCACCAGGACCAGCCCGGCGACGACCTCGACGACGACCTGTCCGACCTGATCGCCTTCTCCGACGCCGACGCCGAGCGCTTCGGCCTGCCCACCGGCGGCGGCGACGGGGACGGGCCCGAGGAGGGCGTCGCCGAGGAGCTCCCCGCCGAGCCGCTCTTCGAGTACGAGGAGGGGCCGGCGGGCGGCGGCCCGGTGCGCCGCAGCATCGTCGGCCGGTCGGCCGAGGAGGTGGACCACGCGCCGCCGCGCGGGCGGTACGCCCCGGCGCTGCCGGCCCGTAGTGCCCGGGCCCGGGCGGCGTCCCGCTGGGGCGGCGAGGCCGGCGGGATCGTGGTGCCGGGTTCGGGCGGCCGCAGCGCGGTGCCGTGGGTGATCGGCGGCGGGGTCGCGCTGCTGGGTGGCGCCGTGGTGCTGGTCAGGGCCTTGCGTCGGCGCTGACCGGCGGGAGAGGGCCTAGACTGGACGCTCATGAGCAACGACCGCGACGCCCTGCTGGCACAGATCAAGGACAAGGCCGTCGTACACGGCAAGGTCACCCTTTCCTCCGGCAAGGAGGCCGACTACTACGTCGACCTGCGCCGGATCACGCTGGACGGCCAGGCCGCCCCGCTGGTCGGCCGGGTGATGCTGGACGCGACCTCGCACCTGGAGTACGACGCCGTCGGCGGTCTGACCCTGGGCGCCGACCCGGTGGCCGCCGCGATGCTGCACGCCGCCGCCGCGCGCGGGCGTGAGCTGGACGCCTTCGTGGTCCGCAAGGCGGGCAAGGCGCACGGCCTCCAGCGCCGGATCGAGGGCCCGGAGGTCAAGGGCCGCCGGGTGCTGGCGGTCGAGGACACCTCCACCACCGGTGGCTCGGTGCTGACCGCCGTCGAGGCGCTGCGCGAGGCGGGTGCCGAGGTGGTCGGCGTCGCGGTGATCGTGGAGCGCGGCGGCGCGGCCGCGGTCGAGGCGCAGGGCCTGCCGTACGTGACCGCCTACACCCTGGACGACCTGGGCCTCTGAGCCCGGCCGGACCTGACAGCACGAGGGGCCGGGTCCTGTTTCACGTGAAACGTGAGACGGGACCCGGCCCCTTCGCGTGTCGTGCGCGAAGCCCCGGTGCTCAGCCGCGCCGGTGGCGGCCGCCGCTCTGCACGGCGTCGGCCTCGGCGTTCTCCACGGCGCCGCCGGCCTTCCGCTTCTTGCGCTCGCGCAGGACCTCGATCAGGATCGGCGAGATCGAGAGCAGGACGATCAGCAGCACCGCCGGGATCAGGTACTTGTCGATCACCGGGGCGAGCGCGTCGCCGAAGAAGTAGCCGATCAGCAGCATGGACTCGGTCCAGAGCACGCCGCCGATGACGTTCCACAGGAAGAACGTCCGGGCGGGCATCTCCAGGGTGCCCGCGACCGGGTTGAGGAAGGTCCGGACGATCGGCATGAAGCGGGCCAGCACCACGGCCTTGCCGGGCCCGAACTTGTTGAAGTACTCCTCCGCCTTCATCACGTACTCGCGGCGGAAGATCTTCGACTCGGGCTTGTCGAACATCTTCGGCCCGACCTTGACCCCGATCAGGTGCCCGAGCTGGGCCCCCGCGACCGCGGCCACCGGGGCGCCGACGAGCAGGACGGCGATCGGCAGCTTGGCGCCGTCGCCGAGCACCGACGAGGCGGCGTTCGACGCCGCGACGCCGGCGATGATCAGCAGTGAGTCACCCGGGAAGAAGAAGCCGACCAGCAGGCCGGTCTCCGCGAAGATGATCGCGATCAGCCCGATGGCGCCGAGGGACGAGATCAGTGATTTGGCGTCGAGCAGGTTGACGGCCAGCTGGTTGTAGTCCACGGCCGCAGGATAGCGGGCCGTCCTGTACGGAGGCTTCGCCCGGCAGGTGTATCCGGTGTCCGCCGAACGTCGCAGGAGCGGGCCGTCCGCGTCGGCGGCGGCGACGGTCCGACTGGCGGGCTCCTGCTGACCTGCGGGCACGAGTCTGGGAGGATGGCACGGGCGTCCGGTCCGCAGCGGCACACCACCCTCATTGCCGTACCGCGGAGGTCGCTCGAACCTTGGTGCCGGAGAGCCACACCGCAGCGCCGCGCGTCGGCGGCCGGCACGGAGTCGTACCGAAGGCGTACACAGCGTCGGACAGCACCGTCCGTACGCCGCAACCCGACAGGAGCGGATCGCATGCCCATCGCAACTCCCGAGGTCTACAACGAGATGCTGGACCGGGCCAAGGCGGGCAAGTTCGCCTACCCGGCCATCAACGTCACCTCGTCGCAGACCCTGCACGCCGCACTGCGTGGTTTCGCCGAGGCCGAGAGCGACGGCATCATCCAGATCTCGACCGGTGGCGCGGAGTTCCTGGGCGGCCAGCACAACAAGGACATGGTGACCGGCGCCGTGGCGCTGGCCGAGTTCGCGCACATCGTCGCCGCCAAGTACGACATCACCGTCGCGCTGCACACCGACCACTGCCCGAAGGACAAGCTGGACGGCTACGTCCGCCCGCTGCTGGCGGTCTCCGCCGAGCGCGTGGCCAAGGGCCAGAACCCGCTGTTCCAGTCGCACATGTGGGACGGCTCGGCCGAGACCCTCGCCGACAACCTGGCGATCGCCCAGGAGCTGCTGGCCCAGGCCGCCGCCGCCAAGATCATCCTTGAGGTCGAGATCACCCCGACCGGCGGCGAGGAGGACGGCGTCACCCACGAGATCAACGACGAGCTGTACACCACCGTCAACGACGCCGTGCGCACCGCCGAGGCGCTGGGCCTGGGCGAGAAGGGCCGCTACCTGCTGGCCGCCTCGTTCGGCAACGTGCACGGCGTCTACAAGCCGGGCAACGTCGTGCTGAAGCCGGAGCTGCTGCGCGAGCTGCAGGACGCGATCGGCAAGCAGTACGGCAAGACCGACCCGTTCGACTTCGTCTTCCACGGCGGTTCCGGCTCGACCGCGGCGGAGATCGCCACCGCGCTGGAGAACGGCGTCGTGAAGATGAACCTGGACACCGACACCCAGTACGCCTTCACCCGCCCGGTCGTGGACCACATGTTCCGCAACTACGACGGTGTGCTGAAGGTCGACGGCGAGGTCGGCAAGAAGAACACCTACGACCCGCGCACCTGGGGCAAGCTCGCCGAGGCGGGCATGGCCGCCCGTGTGCTGGAGGCCGCCCAGCAGCTGCGCTCGGCCGGCAACCGTCTGAAGTGAGCCCGGCGGCCGGGCTGAGCCCGGCCACGGCGTGAACGCGGGTGCGCCCCCGGTGGACTTCACCGGGGGCGCATCCGTGTGTGGGTCTGCTGCCTCAGCAGCCGTGCGGGTCTACTGCTTCAGCTCCGCGTACGCCTCCGCGCTGCTGTCCTTCAGGAACTGCCAGCAGCGGGCCTCCTCCTCGGTCTCCTTGATCGCGCCGGCCGCCCGTGCGAGCCCGGCCAGGCAGCGCAGGAAGCCGCGGTTGCCGCGGTGCTCCCACGGCACGGGGCCGTGGCCCTTCCAGCCGTTGCGGCGCAGCGCGTCCAGGCCGCGGTGGTAGCCGGTGCGGGCGTAGGCGTAGGACTCGACGTAGCGGCCGGCCGCGTAGGCGTCGTCGGCGAGCATCGCCCAGGCGAGGCAGAAGGTCGGGAAGTCGGCGGCCACCTGGGTGGGTGAGGCCGATTCCTCCGCCAGCATGCGGTAGGGCTGCTCGTCCTCCGGGAGAAGGGTCGGATCGGGGCCGTCGAGAAGATTCCGGTGAATCGCCATGCAGGCAGTCTGCCATCCGGGACGCCAGGGTCAACCGCCGTCCCGGGATCGGCGGCGGCCGCCGGGCGCCTGCATACCCGGTATGTGGACATTCACCCGTTCGCCATGTCAGGGTGTCGATCATGCCCGCAGCCAGATCCGCCGCCAGGAGCGGCAGTGCCCGCGGCCGCCGACGCCGACGGCCGCCGCGCCGGCTCGGGCCCGGCATGCTCGCGGCGCTGGTCACGGCGGTGGCGGTGCTGGGCGGTACGGCGGTCGTGCTGACCCGCTCCTCCGACGCGCCCGACGGCGGGCCGACCGCCCAGGCGCGGATCGCCCCGCCGACCGATCAGGCTCCCTCGCCCGCCGGCCCGACGCCGACCCCGACGCCGACCGACACCCCGAGCGAGCCCCCCGCCCCGTCCTCGACACCCACCCCCACCACGCCCACCACGCCCGACCCCGGCCCGGCCAAGGGCGCGGGCACCTTCAGCATCGCCGCCGCCACCGCCCAGCCGGTCGGACGCGGCACCGTGCGCCGCTACCGGGTGGAGGTCGAGGACGGCATAGGCATCGACGCCGGCGCCGCCGCCGCCCAGATCCACGGCTTCCTCGGCGACAGGCGCGGCTGGACCAACGACCGCAGGAACGGCTTCCAGCTGGTCGCCGGCGGCGGGTACGACTTCACCGTGAAGATCGCCTCGCCGGCCACCGTGGACCGGATCTGCGGCGCCTCCGGCCTGGACACCCACGGCGAGGTGAACTGCAACGTCGGCAACCAGGTGCTCGTCAACTCCAAGCGCTGGAACACCGGTTCACCGCAGTTCAGCGGCCCGCTCGACGAGTACCGGGCGCTGATCATCAACCACGAGGTCGGCCACCGGATAGGCCACGGGCACGAGACCTGCCCCGGCCCGGGCAAGCCGGCGCCCGCGATGATGCAGCAGATCTACGGACTCAAGGGCTGCGAGCCCAACGCCTGGCCGTACTCGGAGAACGGCACCTACCTCAGCGGGCCGTCGGTGCCGTAGGACGCCCCCCGAAGCGCGGCTACCCGAGCACCGGCAGGTACTCCCGCAGGTCGCTGCGCTCGCCGGAGGCGGAGACCGCCGCCGCGTCCACCGCGGCGGCCCAGTCGGCCCGGCCGGTGGCCAGCCGGATCCAGGTCAGCGGGTCGGTCTCGACCACGTTCGGCGGGGTGCCCCGGGTGTGCCGGGGGCCCTCGACGGCCTGCACGACGGCGTACGGCGGGATCCGCAGCTCGACCGCGCCGCCCGGCGCGCGGTCGGCGAAGGCGTCGGCCAGCAGCCGGGTGACGGCGGCGACGGCCTGGCGGTCGTGCGGGAAGCCGTCGAGGCCGAGCGCGGCGGCCAGGTCGTCGGCGTGCACGACGGTCTCCACCAGCCTGGTCACCAGCATGTCGGCGAGTGTCATCGAGCCCAGCCGGATCTCGAACCGCCGTACCGGGTCGGCGGCTTCGGGCCGGTCCAGCAGACCGGTCAGCGCGTCCGCCGCCCGGCTGAAGGCCTGCGCCACCGAGGCCGCGTCCCCGCCGAAGTCGCCCGCGGCCCTCGCCCGGGCCTGCTCGTCGAGCAGCGGCGCGACCGTGCCGACCGCGGCCACCCACCCCGGCAGGTCCAACGGTGCCCGCCCCTCCAGCGGATCGTCGAGGTGCTCGGGGACGAAGTCGAGCTGGACGGCGAGGTGCGCGATCAGCTCGCGGACCGTCCACTCCCCCAGCCTGGTCGGCCGGGCCAACCACTGCTCGGCGTCCGGGCGTTCACACAGCTGCCGGACGGCGTCGCGCAGCGCGCCGGTCTGCGCCGCGAGCGCGGTGCGCACCTTCTGCGGCTGGTAGGTACGGGGCTTGGGGGGCATGGCCCCCAACATACGCCGAGGGGCGGACAGCCCCGCACACGCCGAGGGGCGGACGGCCCCGTCGGACCGTCCGCCCCTCGAACCGCGCGGGTCAGGCGAGCAGAGCCTCGATGACGCCGGTGTGGGCGTCCTTCAGCTCGGCCAGCGAGACGGTGAACTGGCCCTGGACGTCCAGGGATTCGCCGTCCACGACACCGATGCGGGTGGCCGGCAGGCCGCGCGCGGTGCACATGTCGTTGAACCGGAGCTCCTCGCTGCGCGGCACCGCCACGACAGCGCGGCCGGCCGACTCGGAGAACAGGAACACGAACGGGTCCGCGCCCTCGGGCACGATGATCCGCGCGCCGTGGCCGCCCTTGAGGCAGCTCTCCACGAGCGCCTGGCCGAGGCCGCCGTCGGAGAGGTCGTGCGCGGCGTCGATCATGCCGTCGCGCGAGGCGGCGATCAGGATGTCGCCGAGCAGCCGCTCGCGCTCCAGGTCGACCTTGGGCGGCAGACCGCCGAGGTGGTCGTGGACCACCTGCGACCAGGCCGAGCCGCCGAGCTCGTCCGCGGTGTCGCCGAGCAGGTAGAGCAGCTGCCCCTCCTCGGCGAAGGCGACCGGGGTGCGCCGGGTGACGTCGTCGATGACGCCGAGCACCGCGACCACCGGGGTCGGGTGGATGGCGACCTCGCCGGTCTGGTTGTACAGCGAGACGTTGCCGCCGGTGACCGGGGTGCCGAGCACCAGGCAGGCGTCGGCCAGGCCGCGGGTGGCCTCGGCGAACTGCCACATCACGTCCGGGTCCTCGGGGGAGCCGAAGTTGAGGCAGTCGGAGATCGCGAGCGGCTTGGCGCCGCCGGCCGCGACGTTGCGGTAGGCCTCGGCGAGGGCCAGCTGGGCGCCGGTGTACGGGTCCAGCTTGGTGTAGCGGCCGTTGCCGTCGGTGGCGACCGAGACGCCGAGGTTGGTCTCCTCGTCGATCCGGATCATGCCCGAGTCCTCGCCGACCGAGAGCACGGTGTTGCCGAGCACGTAGCGGTCGTACTGGTCGGTGATCCAGGACTTGGAGGCCTGGTTCGGGGAGCCGGCGACCTTCAGCAGGTCGGCCTTGAGGCCCTCGCCGGTGGTCGGGCGGGCCAGCCGCTCGCCGGTGGGGGCGTCGGCCTGCAGCGCGTCCTGCCAGCTCGGGCGGGCGTACGGGCGCTGGTAGGTCGGGCCCTCGTGGGCGACGGTGCGCGGCGGCACGTCGACGACGAGTTCGCCGTGCCAGAAGATCTCCAGGCGCTCGCCGTCGGTCACCTCACCGATGACGGTGGCGATGACGTCCCACTTCTCGCAGATCTCCAGGAAGCGGTCGACCTTGCCGGGCTCGACGATGGCGCACATGCGCTCCTGCGACTCGCTCATGAGGATCTCCTCGGGCGAGAGCGTGTTGTCGCGCAGCGGCACGGTGTCCAGCTCGACCCGCATGCCGCCGGAGCCGGCGCTCGCCAGCTCCGAGGTCGCGCAGGACAGGCCCGCGCCGCCCAGGTCCTGGATGCCCTTGACGAGCTTCTCCCGGAAGATCTCCAGGGTGCACTCGATCAGGAGCTTCTCCTGGAACGGGTCGCCGACCTGGACGGCCGGACGCTTGGTCGGCTTGGTGTCGTCGAAGGTCTCGGAGGCGAGCACGGAGACGCCGCCGATGCCGTCGCCGCCGGTGCGGGCTCCGTACAGGATGACCTTGTTGCCGGCGCCGGAGGCCTGCGCGAGGTGGATGTCCTCGTGCTTCATGACGCCCACGCACAGCGCGTTGACCAGCGGGTTGCCCTGGTAGCAGGAGTCGAAGACGACCTCGCCGCCGATGTTCGGCAGGCCCAGGCAGTTGCCGTAGCCGCCGATGCCCGCGACGATCCCGGGCAGCACGCGCCGGGTGTCCGGGTGGTCGGCCGCGCCGAACCGCAGCGGGTCCATCACGGCGACCGGGCGGGCGCCCATCGCCAGGATGTCGCGCACGATGCCGCCGATGCCGGTGGCCGCGCCCTGGTAGGGCTCGATGTACGACGGGTGGTTGTGCGACTCGACCTTGAAGGTCACGGCGTAGCCCTGGCCGACGTCGACCACACCGGCGTTCTCGCCGATGCCGACGAGCATCGCGTCCGAGTCGGGCTTCTTGTCGCCGAACTGCTTCAGGTGGACCTTGCTGCTCTTGTACGAACAGTGCTCCGACCACATGACCGAGTACATCGCGAGTTCGGCGCCGGTCGGGCGGCGGCCGAGAATCTCGCGGATGCGCGCGTACTCGTCCTCCTTGAGCCCGAGTTCGGCCCAGGGCTGGGCGACGTCCGGGGTCTGCTCGGCGTTCTTGACGGTGTCGAGGCTCATCAGGCGTTCACCAGCTGCTTCAGGACGGAAGTGAAGAAGCCCAGGCCCTCGACGGTCGGACCGGTGAGCGGCTCCACGGCGTGCTCCGGGTGCGGCATCAGGCCGACGACATTGCCGGCGGCGTTGGTGATGCCGGCGATGTCGCGGTACGAACCGTTCGGGTTACCGCATCCGTCAGCGGCATCGCCGCGGGCCACGTAACGGGCCACCACCCGGCCCTCCGCCTCCAGTTGGTCCAGGACGCGCTCCTCGGCGACGAACCGGCCCTCGCCGTTCTTCAGCGGAACGACGATTTCCTGGCCCGCCGAGTAATCCCGGGTCCAGGCGGTACCGGTGTTCTCGATGCGCAGCTTCTGGTCGCGGCAGACGAAGTGCAGCGAGTCGTTGCGGGTGAGCGCGCCGGGCAGCAGGTGCGATTCGCAGAGCACCTGGAAGCCGTTGCAGATACCGAGGACCGGCATTCCCAGCTTCGCCTGCTCGATGACGGTGTCCATCACGGGCGAGAAGCGGGAGATCGCGCCGCAGCGCAGATAGTCGCCGTAACTGAATCCGCCCGGCAGGACGACGGCGTCGACCTGGTGGAGATCCTTGTCACGGTGCCAGAGCGCGACCGGCTCGGCGCCGGCCAGGCGGACCGCGCGCTGGGCGTCACGGTCGTCGAGGGAGCCGGGGAAAGTGACGACGCCGACGCGGGTGGTCACTTCGCCGCCTCCTCGACGCGGACGGTGAAGTCCTCGATCACGGTGTTGGCGAGAAAGGTCTCGGCGGCTTCGCGGATACGGGCGAGCGCGGCGTCGTCGACCGGGCCCTCCACTTCCAGCTCGAAACGCTTGCCCTGGCGGACGTCGGCGATCCCGGTGAATCCGAGACGGGGCAGTGCACGCTGCACCGCCTGGCCCTGGGGGTCGAGGATCTCCGGCTTGAGCATGACGTCGACTACGACG
Source organism: Kitasatospora sp. NPDC088779 (assembly GCF_040685395.1). Classification (NCBI taxonomy): domain Bacteria; kingdom Bacillati; phylum Actinomycetota; class Actinomycetes; order Kitasatosporales; family Streptomycetaceae; genus Kitasatospora; species Kitasatospora sp. NPDC088779. Next base: position 234,962 of record NZ_JBFBHW010000004.1, read on the forward strand.
CGTGCCACTGGCACTCCCGGTGGTGTCTTCGGTGAGGCGGGGGAACTCCAGACTACCGGGGGTTTCGGGCGGGATTGCTGGCCGGGGCAGGCGACGCGCGTAGACTCGAGACCCTTACGCGGCAAGGGATCCAAGCCCGTGAACCCCCGGCGGGGCCGCGCGGTTTCCACGGATTCGACCCCCGGAACGAGAACACCCGAAGAACACCCGAATACGGCACTCCGGGACAGATCGACCCGTCCCGCACTCCGGTATCCGGCACTCCGGCGAAGACACGTGAATATCCGGAAAAGAATGCCGGACTCTTCGATTTCGACCCCCTTCGGGTGCAGAATAGGGCCACCTGTCGCGGCAAGTGCTGCGTATCCGGCGGGCCACCAGGCCTGCCCGTATGCGCTTGCGCGAGTGGGTGCACATCAGGCCCCCGGACGCACCCCGCGGACCGGCGGCCGAATTGCCCGAGAGGATTGACACCCATGGCTCAGCGTGTAGTTGTCACGCTCTCCGACGACCTGGACGGCGGCGCCGCGGCGGAAACCGTCCACTTCGGCGTCGACGGGAAGTCGTACGAGATCGACCTGTCCGTGGACAACGCGGAAAAGCTGCGGGAGGCCCTCGCTCCGTTCGTCGCGGCCGGCCGCCGCCAGAGCCGCACCGGAAAGTCCTTCCGCCGCACCGCGCTCACCCCGGACCCGGCCGCGGTGCGCGCCTGGGCCCTGTCGCGCGGCATGGAGCTGCCGGCCCGCGGACGCATCCCCAAGCACGTGTACGAGCAGTTCGCCGAGGCGAACTGACCGCCCCGGGCACCCCGGTCGCCCCGCCCGCCTGGACCGAAAGGGTGGGGCGACCACCCCGAACGATGCTGTAGAGTAATCCTCGTCGCCGCAACGGAGAGATCCGGAGAGGCGGCGGGTGCCCCACCAGGCACCGTGCGGACGTGGCTCAGTTGGTAGAGCATCACCTTGCCAAGGTGAGGGTCGCGAGTTCGAATCTCGTCGTCCGCTCGCAGTGCGCGAGCACAGCACAACTCCATAGTAAGACCTGCGGACGTGGCTCAGTTGGTAGAGCATCACCTTGCCAAGGTGAGGGTCGCGAGTTCGAATCTCGTCGTCCGCTCCAGAACGAAAGGCTCCCTCGATCGAGGGGGCCTTTCGGCATTCCCGTTCCACGCCGATCCCGGCCCATGACATTTGTCATCGCCGACCCGTGGATCTCCACCGCCGGCTCATGACGGCGCGCACTGCCCGCCCGGCCGGGGAGGCGGAAGGCTTGAGCCATGGAAACGAGCCAGCCCCTCCGCCCCGGCGACAGCGTGATCGAGGTCACCGACCTGCACCGCCACTACGGCACCGGCACCACCGGCTACCACGCCGTCCGCGGCGTCGACCTGACCGTCGGCCGCGGTGAGCTGTTCGCCCTGCTCGGCACCAACGGGGCGGGCAAGACCTCCGCCATGGAGCTCATCGAGGGCCTGGCCGCCCCCACCGGCGGCACCGTCCGGGTGCTCGGCCACGACCCCCACCGGGAGCGCGCCGCCGTCCGCCCGCGGATCGGCATCATGCTCCAGGAGGGCGGCTTCCCCGGCGACCTCACCATCGCCGAGACCGGCCGCAGCTGGGCCGGCATGACCAGCGGCGCCCGCCCGGTCGACGAGGCCCTGGAGCTGGTCGGCCTCGGCCACCGCCGCGACGTCCGGGTCAAGCAGCTGTCCGGCGGCGAGCGGCGCCGGCTCGACCTCGCGATGGCCCTGCTCGGCCGCCCCGAGGTGCTCTTCCTGGACGAGCCCAGCACCGGCCTCGACCCCGAGGCGCGCGCCGCCGTCTGGCGGCTGGTCCGCGAACTGCGCGCCCAGGGCACCACCGTGCTGCTCACCACGCACTACCTGGAGGAGGCCGAGGAGCTCGCCGACCGGCTGGCCATCATGCACGGCGGCCGGGTCGTCACCACCGGAACCGTCGCCGAGGTGATCGCCGGCCGGCCCTCCCGGATCAGCTTCGAACTCCCCGAGTTCACCGGGACGGCGCTGCCGGTCCTCGCCGGGGCCGAGATCACCGTCGACGGCCGCAAGGTCACCGTGCAGACCGGCGGCCTCCAGCGCACCCTCTTCGAACTGCTCGGCTGGGCCCAGCAGCACGGGATCGCGCTCGGCTCCCTGGACGCCCGCAGCGCCTCACTGGAGGAGGCCTTCCTCGCCATCGCCTCCGAGGCCGCCCACCAGGCCCCGCCCCAGTCGCCCGCCGCCCCCACCGCCCGCCGCCGCCTGATCGGATCCGCCCGATGACCACCGCCACCGCCGCCAAGACCGCCGCCGGCCCGCAGAGCACCACCGCCCGCCGGCTGCTCTCCCTCGGCCGCGCCGAGGCCACCCTGCTGCTGCGCAACCGGGCCGCCCTGTTCACCGCGCTGCTGCTGCCGCTGCTGCTGATCGCCGGCCGGCACAACATGCTCAAGCAGCAGGCCGAGTCCCACCCCGGACTGGACGTCGACACGCTGCTGATCACCGGCACCATCGGCGGCGTCCTCGCCTTCGTCGTCTACTACAACCTGACCGCCGCGTACGTCGCCCGCCGCAACGAGCTGGTGCTCAAGCGGCTGCGCACCGGCGAGGCCCGGGACATCGAGATCCTGGCCGGCACGGCGGTGCCCTCGGTGAGCCTCGCCCTGATGATGTGCGCCGTGGTCGGCGTCGGCGCCGCCGTCCTTCTCAAGCTCAGCACGCCGGTGAACCCGCTGCTGCTGGCCGTCGGGCTGGTCCTGAGCATCGCCGTCTTCATCGCACTGGCCGCCGTCTCCAGCGCCTTCACCAAGACCGTCGAGACCGCCGGCATCACCACCCTCCCGGTGCTGCTGGTCTCCCAGTTCGGCTCCGGCCTGCTCATCCCGCTGGAGATCATGCCCCCCGGGCTGGCCGACTTCTGCCGCCTGCTGCCCACCACCCCGGCCTTCCAGCTGATCCGGATCGGCTGGACCGGCAGCGACGGCTCGGCCGCCGCCACCGGCTTCGCCGGCACCTGGTCCACCGCCGCCCCGCACCTGGTGACCGGCGCCGTCTGGCTCGGCCTGGCGGTCTGGGGCGCGGTGCGCTACTTCCGCTGGGAGTCGCGCCGCTGACGCCCCCGGCGGGCACCCTCTCCGGAAGTGCGAAGGTCAGACCCCCGTTCCGCCTCTGATATGAAGGTAGCGACACGATCTTGATCGAAACGGGGAGCGATTCGATGGCCGTCCAGGGGCCGGTCCGCAGATGGAAGGGCTTCGGCAAGCCCCAACGCGCCGAGCTGTACTTCCGCTGGTCGCTCTACATGGTGGCCTGGTGCATCGTTCCGGTGAACCTGGTGCTCAGCGCCTCCTCCGTCACGAACATCGACCGGTCGGTCGACGCCGTCCGGGTCACCGTGGTCGTCTCGCTCGCCTCCACCCTGCTCTGCCTCCGGGCGTTCCGCACCTCGCTCGACCACTACCTGCACCGCCCCACCGAGCACCTGCGCTGGCTGATCGTCAACAGCGCACTCTCGGTCGCCGGTTCCTGGGCCGTCCTGCTGCTGGGCCCGTCCTCCGCCGAACCCGGGCGGCCCGGAGGGACGCCGTTCACCGCGGCGATCGCCATCGCCATGCTGTGCGCCGCCATCGGCCCGATCAGCGTGGGCCTGCCCCTGCGCCAGGTCTTCGCCGCCGGACTCGGCCTGATCCTGCTGATCGCCCCGGCGATGCTGCTGGCCGGGATGAGCCCCGCCACCACGGCCGGACTGGCGGTCGGGGCGGCGATCAGCCTGACCTTCCTCGTCGGCACCTGCCGCAGCTTCGCCTGGGTGACCGCGATCATCTGGGAGCTGGAGACCGCCCGCGAGGCCCAGTCCCGGCTGGCCGTCGCCGAGGAGCGGCTGCGGTTCTCCCGCGACCTGCACGACGTGATGGGCCGCAACCTCACCACCATCGCGCTCAAGAGCGAACTCGCCGTCCAGTTCGCCCGCCGCGGGCGCCCGGAGGCCGCCGACCAGATGGCCGAGGTGCAGCGGATCGCCCAGGAGTCGCAACGCGAGGTCCGGGACGTCATCCGCGGCTACCGCACCGCCGACCTGCACGCCGAGGCGATCGGCGCCCGCGCGGTGCTGCGCAGCGCCGACGTCGCCTGCGAGATCGACCTCGGCGAGAACGCCGACCAACTGCCGCCGCCGATCCAGTCGGTGCTCGGCTGGGTGATCCGCGAGGCCACCACCAACGTGCTGCGGCACAGCGAGGCCGCCCACTGCCTGATCCGGCTGAACCTCCAGGACGGCCGCGCCGTCCTGGAGCTGGAGAATGACGGGGTGCCCGCCGTCCCGCTCCCCTCGCTGGGCGGCGGCACCGGACTGCGCGGCCTGCGCGAACGGCTGGCCGCCCACGACGGCGAGCTGACCATCCCCGAGGCCGCCCAGGGCACCTTCCGGATGCTCGCCGCCGTCCCGCTCTGACCCGCACCCACCGACGGAGGACCGCCCGATGACCGACCCCGCACCCGTGCGCGTCCTGCTCGCCGACGACGAGCACCTGATCCGGGGCGCGCTGGCCGCGCTGCTCTCCCTGGAGGAGGACATCACCGTGGTCGCCGAGGCCGGCTCCGGCCCGGAGGCGCTGGCGATGGCGCAGGCCCACCGCCCGGACGTCGCGGTGCTGGACCTCCAGATGCCCGGCAAGGACGGCATCGAGGTGGCCACCGAACTGCGCCGGCTGCTGCCGGACTGCCGCTGCATGATCGTCACCGGCCACGGCCGCCCCGGCTACCTCAAGCGGGCGCTGGAGGTCGGGGTGCGCGGCTTCCTGCCGAAGACCGTCTCGGCGGCCGACCTGGCCGGCATCATCCGGACCGTCCGGGCCGGCGGCCGGTACGTGGACCCGGAGCTGGCCGCGGACGCGATCAGCGCGGGCGAGACCCCGCTCACCCCGCGCGAGACGGACGTCCTGGAGCTGGCCGCCGACGGCACCTCGATCACCGAGATCGCCGAACGGGCGGCGCTGTCCCCCGGCACCGTCCGCAACTACCTGTCCTCGGCGGCCGGGAAGCTGGGCGCCGAGAACCGGCACGCGGCGGTGCGGATCGCCCGCGAGCACGGCTGGATCTAGGTCCGAACACGGGCACGGCTCGCGGGCGGCCGGGCGTCAGGCCCAGGCGGTGCCGGTCAGCCGCTCGTACACCTCGATGTACTTGGCGCGGGTCTGCTCGACCAGCTCGGCCGGCAGCTCCGGCGGCGGCTGCTCGCTGTAGCGGTCCCAGCCGGAGGCCGGGGAGACCAGCCAGTCGCGGATCAGCTGCTTGTCGAAGGACGGCTGCGAGCGGCCGGGCCGCCACTCGTCGGCCGGCCAGTACCGGGAGGAGTCCGGGGTGAGCACCTCGTCGCCGATCAGCAGCTCGCCGTCCAGCAGGCCGAACTCGAACTTGGTGTCGGCCAGGATGATGCCGCGGTCGCGGGCGATGTCCCGGGCCCGGCCGTAGACGTCCAGGGTGGTGCGGCGCAGCTGGGCGGCCAGGTCGGCGCCGATCCGGCGGGCGGTCTCCTCGTAGGAGACGTTCTCGTCGTGCTCGCCGACCTCGGCCTTGAGCGCCGGGGTGTAGATCGGGGCGGGCAGCTCGGAGCTGTTCTCCAGGCCCTCCGGCAGGGCGATGCCGCAGACCGTGCGGTTCTCCTGGTACTCGGCCAGGCCGGAGCCGGCCAGGTAGCCGCGGGCGACCGCCTCGACCGGGACCATGTCCAGGCTGCGGCAGATCAGCGTGCGGCCCTTCCAGTCGGCGGGGGCGCCGGACGGGACCTCGGTGGAGATCACGTGGTTGGGGACGATGTCGGCGATCCGCTCGAACCACCACAGGGACAGCTGGGTGAGGACGCGACCCTTGTCGGGGATCTCGTTCGGCAGCACCCAGTCGTGGGCGGACATCCGGTCGCTGGCGACCATGACCAGCTCGCCCGACTCGGTCCGGTAGAGGTCGCGCACCTTGCCGGTGTGCAGGTGGACCAGGCCGGGCACCTGGACCGGCTCGGGCTTGGTGACAAATCCGCTCAAGGTGTCTCAGTCCTCAGGGGTCGTTCGCGGGCGTGGGGCGCGCGAAAGGGGAGGTCACTGCCCCCGCAGTCTTTCACGAACCCCCGAGGCCCCGTTTCTGGCCGAGGGCGGCCCCGTTCCGGGTGAGGGAGGCCCGGCCGAAGGAGGCCTCGTTCTTGCCGAGGCGGTCGAGCAGGTTGGCGGTGGCCCGCTGGATCCGCTCGTCGGTGAGGCCGGGGCGGCCCAGTGCGGGCGACCAGGCGAAGGTGCCGGCCGCGAACACGTACGCGCCGCTGGGCGCCCGGTACAGCGAGGTCTCCTGGTAGCGGGTCCGGCCGGCGAGGTCCTGGTACGGCGAGTGTGCGAGCAGCACCCGCTCGGTGTGCTCGGGCAGCGCCACCTTGGGGTAGTAGCGGTCGGCTTCGCCGGCGACCAGGCCGGGCAGTTCGTCGCCCTCCTGCAGGCCGGTGCCGTCCCAGAGCCAGTGCGCGGTGTGCCGGGCGATCAGCGGGACGGGCGCGGCGACCCGGCCCGAGTACTGCAGGCCGAGCACCTGCTGCTCGGGCTCGCCGGCGTCCCGCCACAGCGCGCTGGCCGAACCGGGCACCCCGGCGGCCGGGCTGCCCGGCTGGACCTTCTGCCGTTTGCGGCAGTTGAGCAGCCGGTTGGGTTCGCCGGAGGCGGCGGCGGTCAGCTCGACCCGCCAGTACATGGTGTTGGCGGACAGGAACACCAGCGAGGTGCCGTCGTCCCTGGCCTGCTCGACGGCCCGGCGCATCGGCTCGGACCAGTACTCGTCGTGGCCCGGGAAGATCAGCGCCCGGTGCCGCCCCGGGTCGACCAGGCCCGCGTGCAGGTCGGTGGCGGTGGCGTAGGAGAGGTCGTAGCCGTAGCGCTCGGCCCAGCGGATGAAGTCGTACGCGTGGCCGACGTGCAGCGGCAGCCCGGCGGTGGCGTGCGGGCGGTCGAAGGAGACCGTGACGGCCGCCTCCGGTTCGCCGACCAGGCCGCCCCGGCCGTCCCAGGCGTGGTAGAGGCTGGCGCCGCTGCGGCCGTCCTCGGGGAACAGGTTGTAGGCCTGCCAGGTCACGTCCGGGACCACCAGGAGCAGTTCGGCGGCGTGCTCCCGGTCCTCGAAGTCCCGGACGGTGAACGGGATGTGGCTGCGGTGCAGCATGTCCGCGGTGGTCAGCACGGCGACGTACGCGCCGGGCTTCCAGTGCACCGGGATCTGCAACCGCCAGGAGTGCCACCAGTGGTGGCAGGAGACCGTCCGCTCGACCACCAGCGGGGCGGGCTGGGCCAGCCCGGCGATCAGCGGGCTGGACGTCATGTGGCGGGCGCCGTCGCCGCCGTAGTGGCCGATCCGCCAGACGTCCACGGTGAACTCGCGGGGCGGGTTGACGGTGACCCGGAAGTCCACCGAACCGCCGGGGCGGATCACCCCGGCCGAGGCGAAGCCCTTGATCTGCTGGTCCACGTCGTTGGCGCTCTGCGGGGTACCGACCGGCGGCTTGGGCCGGGCGCCGGCCGCCAGCGGCCGCTGGCCGGGCGCGTCCACCGAGACGTACCAGGGGACAGCGCCCTCGGCGCCGGCCAGGTACTGGTCCGGGCTGCGCAGCCAGGGCAGTGGGCCCTGGCCGAAGGGGTCGGAGACGCTGTAAGCGTGCGTTCCGGACTCCCAGCGGCGGTTGAGTTCCGTGCCCACGCGCCCCTCCCAGGTGCACTTCCGCCCGGTTGGCACGTGCCCCCCGGATGTGCGTGCGGTCTAATACACCACAGAGTGCTGGCGCTCCGTCACCCTGCGGTCGCAATTGGTGCCGGGAATCTCACGCCCTCCCCCGGCCGGGCCTCCGGCCTGCGGAGACGGCCGCCCGCCGGTCGGTTTGGGGGCGCGCGCCGGAGCGCCGAGCGCCGCCTGTCCGGCTCACAACCGGACGGGTTTCTCCAGACGGACGTCGGCGGCGTCCAGCCAGGCCCGCAGCGGGCCGTCCTGGCCCTGTTCGACGGCCTGGGCGACCGGCCCGGCCAGGTCGGTGCGGCGGATCCCGCCCAGCAGCAGCACCGGACCGTCCAGCCAGTCCAGGCCGGGCGCGCCGCCCGCGGTGTCGACGGCGGCGCAGCAGACCATCGCGGTGACGTGGTCGACCAGCAGGTCACGGCCGCTGCGGGCGGTTTCGAGCAGCGGGGCCGGGGCGGTGGTGCGGGCCAGCTGGGCGGCCAGCGCGGCGGCCAGCTGCTCCCCCTCGCCCTCGGCGAGCCGGACCAGCAGCCGGGTGAGCGTCGGGGAGCCGGGGCGGGCCTGGGGGGCGAGCCGGTCCAGGGCGGTCTGGAGGGCGGCGGCGCGGGCCCGCCAGCCGGCGTCCACCACGTCGGCCGGGTAGTCGGTCCACTCCAGCTCGTGCCAGCCTCCGGCGGCCGGGCTGCCGAAGAACAGCTCGGCGGCGAGCCGGGAGACCGCCCGGTCGACGGTGCCGGGCTCCTCCAGCAGGTCGCAGGCGGGACGGTCGCCGAGCCGGGTGCCGTAGCCGTCGGCCAGGCGGTCGCGCCGGGACAGCTCGGTGAGGGCGGAGACGACACCGGCGTTGAGGTGGGCGGGGTGGCGGCCGAGCCGCCAGGCGGGCAGCGCGACCCGGGTGAGCAGCCGGTCCCAGCCCGCGTAGGCCAGGCCGACCTGCTCCTGGGCGGCGATCCGCAGGCCGTAGTCGACCGTCCTGGCCTGCTCGGAGGCCCAGCTCGCCACGGAGCGCTCCAACTCGGCGGCGTGGCCTCGGCAGGCGCCGAGCAGCCGGCGGGTGATCCCGCGGGTGATCCGCTCGGCGAGCGCGGCCGGACCGCGGCGGGGCGGCCGGGGCGGGCCCGCCAGGGTGCCGCCGCCGAGGCCGGGGGCGGCACCCTCGCCGGAGTCCAGGCTGGCGTCCAGGCTGCGCAGGAAGCGGCGGGCGGCGGCGATCTCCGGGTCGGCGGAGGCGGCGGTGCCGGCCACCACGGGGGCGAGCAGGGCGCGCAGTTCGCCGGCCCGCATCCACCACAGGAACGGCGAGCCGATCACCAGGACCGGGCCCGGCGGCTCGGGGTGCGCCCGGAACGGGCGGGCCCGCCGCACCGGGGGCACGTCCTCCAGCCAGCTGTCGCAGTCCGGGGTGAGGGCCACGGTGGAGGGCGCGGGCACGTCCAGCCGGTCGGCGAGTTCGTCGATCAGCCGGTACAGCTCGGGTGCCTCGGCGCGTTTCAGCGGAACGGCCGGGGTCCGGGGCGGGACGGCCCGGTGGTAGGCGCGGGCGGTCAGCCCGGCCACCAGGAGCGTCAGCGCGGCCACCGCGCAGACCACCCAGCGGGCGGCGTCCCACCCGACGGCGTCGGAGGAGCCGGGTGCGCCGATCCGCCCGGTGAACCGGCCCGCGAGCAGGACCACCGCGACGGCGGCGGGCATGGCGGCGGCGGCCAGGGCGAGACCACGGACCCGCAGGACCGCCTGGGCGTGAGCGCGCGCGGTGTCGACTGCGGCCATACGGTGCGGCACCCCCTTCGGAGCCCTCGGGCGCCCGGCGACGGGCCCTGAGCCGACTCGAAACGATCAGTTCCGACCGGGAAGCGGAGGCGTCCGATCCCCGGTAGTGCATGCTGTGTGGCGCTTCTGCCATGTTCGACGCACCGGCCCGAGTGGGTGTTCCGGATCGCCCCGGTTTCCACTCGTCCCGGTGACACCGCCCGGATTCCGGACGGTCACGACCGGTCCGGTGCGAAGCACCCGGGCACCCGCCCGGCCGGACGCCGTCCAGCATCCCCCCGTGGGAACACCGCTACCCGGCGGCGACCCCGGCGCACGGCCACGTCGCACTGCGATCCAGCGCACCATAAGGCCGGGCGCCCGGCTACGTCAGCCGGATGCGGGTGCTGTCACCCGATGGGCTGGAATCCGGCCGCCGAACGGTGCGCCGGCCCCCGGAGTCACTCCCGCCCCGGAAACGCCGCAGGGCGCTGCGTCCATGGGGGGAAATCCCACGGTGCGCGGCGCCCTGCGGGCGGAGGCGGGGCAGGCCCTACTCGGTGGCTGCCTTCAGGGCGATGTCGGTGCGGTGCTGGCCGCCCTTGAGGGCGATCCGGTCCACGGCGGCGTACGCGCGGTCGCGCGCCTCCACCAGGTCGGCGCCGGTCGCGGTGACCGACAGGACGCGGCCGCCGGCGCTCAGCACCCGGCCGTCCTCGTCGGCCCTGGTACCGGCGTGCAGGACGAACGCGGTGCCGTCGGCCTCGGCCTCGGCCAGGCCCTCGATCGGGTCACCGGTGCGCGGCGCGGCCGGGTAGCCCTCGGAGGCGACGACCACGGTGACGGCCGCGCCCTCGTCCCAGCGCAGCGGCTCCAGCTGGTCCAGGGTGCCGGTGGCGGCGGCCAGCAGGACGGCGGCCAGCGGGGTGCGCAGCCGGGCCAGCACGACCTGGGTCTCCGGGTCGCCGAAGCGGGCGTTGAACTCGATCACCCGGGTACCGCGCGAGGTGAGCGCGAGGCCCGCGTAGAGCAGGCCGGAGAACTCGGTGCCCCGGCGGCGCAGCTCGTCGACGGTCGGCTGCAGGACGCTCCGCTGGACCTCCTCGACCAGCCCGGCGGGCGCCCACGGCAGCGGCGAGTAGGCACCCATGCCACCGGTGTTGGGGCCCTCGTCGCCGTCCAGCGCGCGCTTGAAGTCCTGCGCGGGCTGGAGCGGGACGACGGTGGTGCCGTCGGTGATCGCGAACAGCGACACCTCGGGGCCGTCCAGGTACTCCTCGATGACCACGCGCTCGCAGGAGGCGGCGTGCGCCAGCGCGGCCGCGCGGTCGGAGGTGACCACCACACCCTTGCCGGCGGCCAGGCCGTCGTCCTTGACCACGTACGGCGCGCCGAAGGCGTCCAGCGCCTCGGCGGCCTCGGCCGGGGTGGTGCAGACGTAGGAGCGGGCGGTGGGCACGCCGGCCCCGGCCATCACGTCCTTGGCGAAGGCCTTGGAGCCTTCCAGTCGGGCGGCTTCGGCGGACGGGCCGAACACCGGGATGCCGGCCGCGCGCACGGCGTCGGAGACGCCCGCGACCAGCGGGGCCTCCGGGCCGACGACGACCAGGGCAGCGCCGAGCCGCACGGCCAGGTCGGCGACCTGCGCGCCGTTCAGCTGGTCGACCGGGTGGACCGTCGCCACCTGTGCGATCCCGGCGTTGCCCGGGGCACAGTGCAGCTCGGAGACGGCGGGATCTTGGGACAGAGAGCGGCACAGGGCGTGTTCGCGGGCGCCGCCGCCGATGACGAGGACCTTCACGCTTGGCAAGGGTAGTCGGTGGCCAGTTCCGGCCGCTCTCCGGTCCCGTCCGATCCTCCAGTCGGGGCGGTCCGTACGCCGAGGATGTCGGAGAAACCTCCAACTCGGACCGGCTCGGTGCGCACCGGGTGCCCGAGTCAGGACGGCGGGTCACCGGCCCCTCCCTCGGACGGGTGAAATCTCGCCGACCCCCGCATCCCTTCCATCCCGGGTTCCGGTGGCCGAATCCGGTAACGATCACCGGGGAAGCGACCCCATGGTCAGCCATTTGGCGGTAAGAAGTGCTGTTGGACAACCAACGGCAGACGTCGCGTCAGCCGATGGACCGCCAGACCCAGCAGTCCGCCCGCCACAGGGAGCCCCACAGGTGAGCCAGCCGGAAATGCAGCCCGAGGAGAGTGCCTGGGGCAAGGAGATCGGCGAGGAGGACCCGCCCGCCGCGACCATCGCCCGCCAGGCGTCCACCCGCCGACGGACCGATCTGAGCACTCGACAGTTCCCGCTCGGGGACTGGGGCGAGCCGGCCGAGCGCCTGGAGGAGCTGTACCGCTGGTCCGAGGAGCGGGCGGTCGAGGCGATCGAGTGGTACCGCAAGGACCGGATCTGGAAGCGCCGCTGGGCGCGCCTGCTGCGGTTCGGCACGGCCGGCTTCGCGGTGGGCGGGGTGACCGCGCCGCTGGTCGACCTGACCGGCGCGGTCTCACACGGCACCAGCTGGGGCTACGTCGGCCTGGCGCTCGCCGCCGCCTGCCACGGCACCGACCGGGTGTTCGGCCTCACCTCCGGCTGGATGCGTGACGTCAGCACCGCGCAGGCGCTGCAACGCCGGCTGGAGGCCTTCCAGTTCGACTGGGCGTCGGAGTGCGTGCGCGAGGTGCTCGGCCCGACCGAGGGCACCGCGGGCGAAGCCGCCGAGCGCTGCCTCGGCGTGCTGCGCCGGTTCTGCGAGGACGTCTCGGACATGGTCCGCACCGAGACCTCGGAGTGGATGCTGGAGTTCCGCGCGTCCATGACCCAGCTGCCCACCCAGGCCCCGGGCACCTGGGGCGGGCGCAGCGAGAGCGGGGTGGGCGCCCAGGTGCGGGTGCTGCCGCCGCCGGGCACCCGGCCCACCATGCCGCGCCAGCGGCCGCCGGAGGGGCCGCTGCGGTAGCGGGCGGGAAGGCGGGCCGCCTGCCGTGGCGGGCGGGCCGGTGCGGCGGGAGGGTGCGGCGCCCGGGCGGACGCGGCGGGAGGGTACGGCGCCCGGGCGGACGCGGCGGGAGGGTACGGCGCCCGGGCGGACGCGGCGGGAGGGTACGGCGCCCGGGCGGACGCGGCGGGCGACGCCTCGGGCAAAAGGCTGCCGGACGCCTCAGGCGAAGACCACCATCGAGCCCTGGGCGAGGCTGCGGGTCGCCGCCGCGTACAGGCCCGCCCAGGCGTGCCGCTCGCGGGCGAAGGGGTGCAGGTCGTCCAGCGGCGGCCCGAACGGCTGCTCCAGGCCGGTCGGGCCGAGCGGCCGGGTCGGGTCCGGCGGGTTGAGCGGGTCGAGGCCCAGCGCCGGGGCGACGGCCTGCAGTTCGCGCAGCAGCCCGTGGCTGGAGCCGAGCGGACCGCCGGAGGCGAGCAGCGCGTCGTCCACCAGCGGCGCCGGGAACTCTATCGGCACGTAGGCGCCCGCGTGGTCGAAGTGCCAGACCAGGTGCGACTGTTCGGCACTGCTCTCGAACATCTCCAGCAGCTGCTCGTAGTCGCCGCCGAGCGAGTCCACCGGCGTGATGTCCAGCCCGGTGAGGCCCAGCAGGTAGGCACGGCGCAGGAAGTGCAGCGAGTCGTAGTCGAAGGCGGCTATCGGCTCGACCGCCCCGCTCAGCCCCGGGACGTACTGGTAGACCGGCACCTCTGGCAGCCCGCGGGAGGCCAACACCGCGTTGTAGAGGGCGAGATCGTCCCTGAAGGGATTGTCGGGGCTGTGGCTCAGCACGTCCACGAGCGGGACGAGCCAGAGGTCGCAGGCCATGGCCGGCAGTTCCTCTCCGGGCGACGGGGTCGCCCGCAGGGCGGGACGACGACGGGGGCGGGGTCGGGGTCGGTACCCGGACGGCCGTTGTGCGGGACGCCCGGTTCGACGACCGCCCACCCTACCGGCCCGGGGCCGGGCGCGGGTCGGGCCGTCCCTGCGGTGCGTCCGGGGGCGGTTCGGGCAGCCGCCGGCCGAACCGGCCGTACGGCACCGAGCGCGGCTGCGGCACCAGGCCGAGGCCCAGCCCGAGTTCGCGGCCGAGCTCCCGGCCGACCTCCTCGCCCGGCCGGCGCCGGCCCCTCCCGACCTGGTCGAACGCCTGGCCAGGGGCCAGTTCGGCCGCCACCGGCGGGGCTTCGGCGGACGGGGCCGGCGGCACGGGCGCGCCGTCCAGGAGCCCGCCGCCACCGGGCTCGCCGTCCAGGGGTTCGCTATTCAGGGGATCGCTATTCAGAGGATCGCCGTCCAGGGGTTCGGTGAGCAGCCCCAGCACCGTCACCGACTCCAGCGGCCGCCCGGCCAGCCCGGCCAGCAGCCGGGCGGTGTACAGGTTGTACTCGCAGATGATCCGGTGCGCGCCGACCAGGTCCCGCGCGCCGATGGCGTCGACCAGGTCGAGGTGGCGGTCCCAGCAGACCTCGGCCAGAACGGGCAGCTCCCGCAGGTAGGGCGCGGCGAACATCCACGACTGCACCCGCAGCCAGTCCAGGTAGTCGCCGATCCGGCGGTTGCCGATCTGCGCGGCGACCTCCTGCCAGAACCGGCGGTCGCAGCCCACCATCACGTCCAGGTTCCCGGCCCGGGCGGCCCGGACCGCCGCGTCGGCCCGGCGGCGCAGCGAGGGCAGCCTGGCGAGGTCCGGCAGCGCCCTGCGTGCGGAGAACTGACGGTAGTAGCTGTCGGTGACCAGCACCCGGGACTCGAAGATCTCCAGGAAGTCGTCCCAGCCCAGCTCGGGCACGGTGAACCCGCGGTGGTGCTCGGCCCGCAACAGCCCCTGCGCACCGAGGTCGACCAGCGCCTCGCGGGCCGGGGTCGCCGAGACGCCGTACAGCTCGGCGATCTCCTTGACGGTGAAGTTGCGGCCGGCCGCCAACCGGCCGGCCATCATCTCCTCGCGCAGCGCACCGGCGATCTGCTCGCGCAGGCTGTTGCGCTGGATGACGGGACGGGTGTCGCCTGCGCCGTTGCCGGGCATGCGCGCAACCTCCTGGGGCGGGCCGATCAGGCCGCCCCTCGGCGGACCGGCCAACGAGCGGCGGGGAACACGACGAGTGCTCATCTTCTCAAACCCGCCCCGAGAAGGTACAAACCAACCCCCCGGAGGCCCCGGCGCCCCCGCCCGGACCGGACCGGGGCGGGCCAGGATCAGCGCTGGACCGGCGCGGGGATCCCCAGCAGGCGGTCCCGCAGCACCGGGAACTCCTCGCGGGCCTTGCCCACCTCGGCCGGATCGAACTCGACGGTCAACACCTGCTCCTCCGTGCCTGCCTCGGCCAGCACCCGGCCCCACGGGTCCACCACGATGCTGTGCCCGGCCTGCTCGACCCCGGCGTGCGTCCCGGCCGTGTTGCAGGCCAGCACGAACGCCTGCTCCTCCACCGCGCGCGCCCGCGCCAGCAGCGTCCAGTGCTCGCGCCGCCGGGCCGGCCAGGCCGCCGGAACCACCAGCAGCTGCGCGCCGGCGTCCAGCAGCGCCCGGAACAGCTCCGGGAAGCGCAGGTCGTAGCAGGTGGCCAGGCCCAGGGTGGCGAAGTCGGTGGCCGCGGTGACGATCTCCTGCCCGGCGCCCATCACCACCGCCTCGCCACTGTCGAAACCGAAGCGGTGGATCTTGCGGTAGGTGTGCACCAGCTCGCCGTCCGGGGCGAACAGCAGCGAGGTGTTGTAGATCGGCCCGTCCGGGTCGCGCTCGACGATCGAACCGGCGTGCAGCCAGACCCCGGCCGCCCGCGCGGCCGCCGCCATCGCGTCCGAAGTGGGACCGTCCAGCGTCTCGGCGCCGTCCGACCACAGGTCGTAGGCGAAGCCGCCGAGCGGCCACAGCTCCGGCAGGACCACCAGGTCCGCGCCCTGCTGCGCCCGGACCAGCGCGGCGGCCCGGGCCCGCCGTTCGGCGGGCGGCTCGGCGTCGGAGACCCCGAGTTGGATCAATGAAGCGCGCACAGTACCACCGTCCACGGCAAGAGACCTACGATCGTCACCCGAAAGCGCTGCCCAGCTGTCTCCCGGCAGCGTAACGTGCGGTTAGCGTGTGCGCCTGGAAGCCGGACCATCCCGGCCGACCGGGGAGGCCGGGCGCAGAGGGCAAGGAAGCTGACGGAGGGCCGGAGATTCCCGTGACGGACAACCAGACCGTGCAGGCTTACA
Source organism: Kitasatospora sp. NPDC088779 (assembly GCF_040685395.1). Taxonomy (NCBI): domain Bacteria; kingdom Bacillati; phylum Actinomycetota; class Actinomycetes; order Kitasatosporales; family Streptomycetaceae; genus Kitasatospora; species Kitasatospora sp. NPDC088779. Next base: position 250,640 of record NZ_JBFBHW010000004.1, read on the forward strand.
CGGAGGCGTGGGCCCAGAGCATCGAGTCCATATCGGAGCTGGTCGCCCCCCTCCCCGAGGGCTCCTGGAACCGGGCCACCGAATGCCCCGGCTGGTCGGTCCGGGACGTCGTCTCGCACATCATCGCGGTCGAGTCCGAACTCCTCGGCGACCCCCGCCCGATCCACTCCCTGCCGCGTGACCTTCGCCACGTCACCACCGACTTCGCCCGCTACATCGAACTGCCGGTCGACAAGCGCCGCTGCCACACCGCTCTGGAGATGACCAGCGAGCTGGAGTACACGATCATCCGCCGCTCCCGGGCACTGCGGAACGCCAAGCAGACACCCCTGGAGCCGGTGCGCTGGCCGGCCGGCCCGAACAGCCGCGACGTGCCGTACCACGAGCTGCTGCGCCTGCGGGCCTTCGACGTCTGGGTGCACGAGCAGGACCTGCGCCGGGCCCTGGACACCCCCGGCAACCTCGACTCCCCGGCCGCCCTGATCGCCCGGGACGTCCTGCTCGGGCTGCTGCCCAAGGCCGTCGCCCACCGGGCCGGCGCCCCGGCCGGAACGGCCATGGTTCTGGACGTCACCGGCCGCGTGGAGTTCCTGCGCACCGTCCGGGTCGACTCGACCGGCCGCGGCACCGTCGACGAGTCGATCAGCCTGGCCCCCGACGTCCAGCTCACCATGGACTGGGAGACCTACCTCCGGCTCGCCTGCGGCCGCGGCCGCCCCGGCCCGGTCACCATCGACGGCGACAAGGAACTCGCCGACCGCGTCCTGTCCGCCTTCGCGGTCACCATCTGACCCCAGCCACCCCACAGCGCACGCCACCCGGCGTACACGCACGAGTGCGCGCCGGGTCGGCACCACTCGTGCATCCATCCGTCAATCCAGCACCAGAACCTCACCCGTTCGACCTCGTTGTTCCGGGCACTCCCGCCACCACCCGGAAGAAGGAGGGGCGTCCCCATGGACGACGAACAGCAACAGATGGTCCTGGTCCGGTCGAGCTTCCCGGTCACGGGCCAACCCATCAGAGTCGTGATGATCGACGGACAACCGTGGTTCGTCACGGCGGACGTGTGCCGAGTCCTGGGCCGGCGTAATCCGCCCGACGCCGTCAAGAGGTTGGAGACCCACCAGCACCGCACCGTCGACCTGCGGTTGGTAACCATCGCCAAAAGCGATGGTTACGACGTTTCCGCAGGTGGGAAACCATACGCGCGCGGAAACCCACTGCTCGGGGTGATCAGCGAGGCTGGCTTGTATACCTTGATCATGAGGTCGAGCAAGCCCGACGCCCAGCCGTTCAGGGACTGGGTCACCCGAGACCTCCTCCCCTCCATCCGCCGTGGGGACGCCGACATCCCCGCCCAGCAACGGCGGATGGCGGAGACCCTGGCAGAGGCGATCGGACAACAGGTACGGATCGTCGCCGAGATCGACCACGAGGACTGGCCCGGCCTGACCGTCCACTCGGACGGAACGGTCCACTGCCAGCACGGCGAGATGGTCCTCCACCTACCGAACCGCGAAGAGGACAGCGGACCACCGTTCGGCGCCTACTTCGCCTGCCCGGGCGAAGAACGAGTCGGAATCCGGGCCAGCCGAATCGTCCCCGGCTGCCCAAAACTGAAGCTGCTGGACCTGATCCGCATGCGGCACGAAGCCGCCGAGCAGCCGACCCGACCGGGGGCGCATCCGGCTCGCACACCGATGATGCCGCCGGAGGGCACGGTGCTCTGTGTGATCGACCGGGTCCAGCTCTACGGACGGCCGCCAGAGATCACCGAGGTGCTCCGGGGCATCGGGCTGTAGCGGCGGGAAACCATCACCCAAAGCAATAGTTTCGACGCCCTTCGCAGGTCAGAGCCCCTTCTCCTCCGCCGCGACCTTGCGGCGCAGGCGCAGGATCATCACGGTGCCGACCGCCAGCGGGACGTACTGCCAGCAGAACGCCCAGCGGAAGGCGTCGGCCGAGTAGGAGTCGGTGCCGGCCGGGGAGAGGCCGTCCAGGAGGACGCCGATGCCGAAGAGGGTGATCATCGTGCCGATGAAGCCGCCCATGTTGACGATCCCGGAGGCGGTGCCGAGGCGCTCCACCGGGTTGCTGGCGCGGGCGTAGTCGAGGCCGACCAGTGAGGCCGGGCCGTTGCTGCCCATCACCACGATGATGGCGGACAGCAGCCAGATCGGCGGGTGTCCGCCGGGCCAGGCCAGGACCAGCGCCCAGCCGAGGGCGGTGGCCGTGATGACGGTGAGGACGATCGGCATCCGGGCCCGCGCCGAGACGGAGAGCACCCGGCCGAACAGGAAGCCGAAGGCCATGTTGCTGAGCACCAGCAGGGTCAGCAGTCCGCCGGCCGCGGCCCGGGAGAGGCCCTGCGCCTCCACCAGGTAGGGCAGGCCCCAGAGCAGGCCGAAGGCGTTGCCGGGGAACTGGGTGGTGAAGTGCACCCAGAGCCCGAGCCGGGTGCCCGGTTCGCGCCAGCACGCGCGGACCTGCCGGCCGACGTTCGGCCGCGGCGCGGGCGGGTGTTCGACCGGCCGTACGGCCGCCGCCGGCGCCTCCTTGAGGAAGAGCGCGACCAGCGCGAAGACCGCGACGCCGAGCAGGGCGATCGCGGTGAAGGTGGGCGTCCAGCCCTCGCGGTGCAGGGCCTGTGCGAGCACCACGGTGGTGATCAGGTTGCCGCCCATTCCGGCGAGGCCGGTCAGCTGGGCCACGAACGGGTTCCGGGCGGCGGGGAACCACCGGGCGGCGAGCCGCAGCACGCTGATGAAGGTCATCGCGTCGCCGCAGCCGAGCACCGCCCGGGAGGCCAGCGCCGGGGCGAAGGAGGAGCTGAACGCGAAGGCCAGTTGGCCGAAGCTCAGCAGGACGACGCCGAGCAGCAGCACCCGGCGCGGCCCGATCCGGTCGACGAGCAGGCCGACCGGTATCTGCATGGCCGCGTAGACCAGCACCTGGAGGATCGAGAAGGTGGAGAGCGCGGAGGCGCCGATGCCGAAGCGGTCGGCGGCATCCAGTCCGGCCACGCCGAGGCTGGTGCGGTGGATCACCGCGAGGATGTAGACGCTGACGCCGATGGACCAGGCCAGCCAGGCCGCGCGCCCGCCGGGCGGGGACGGTGCGGGGGCGGCGGACGGCGTCGGGGCGACCGGCGGCGTCGGGTCGGCGGTTCGGGGAGCGGGGACGGACAGGGGTGCGGCTGAGCGGGCGGGCTCCACGGTCATAGTGCGACCAGACTAGTCATCCCATGATGGGACGCCCAGTGCGGGGTGCGGTCGATCGTCCACGGACCACGGACTCCACGGACCACGGATTCCACGGGGCGCGGACTCCACGGATTCCGCGGACCGGGCGTCAGCCGGTCACCGTCCAGGACACCGACCGGGTCATGTAGCGGTCCCGGAAGGCCTCGTCCCGCACCCAGTCGGTGGTGTCCCGGACGGTCGCCGTGACGGTGGCCGTCCGGCCCGGGGCCAGGTTCAGCTGGTCGGTGTCCAGCCAGGAGCCGTCGGCGGCCTGCGGCGTCACCGCGACGCCGTCCACCTTCCACTCGACCTTCAGCTGTCGCGGGCCGGTCAGCGGCACCGGCCGGACGTTCAGCCGGGGCCGCCCGCTCACCTCGCCGGGCGGCGGCGACGGGGTGTCGGTGGGCCGGATCCTGCGGTACAGCTCCTCCATGATCGCCTCGCGCGACGGCAGGTTGTAGGCGCTGCCCAGGGTGCGCATCACCGAGTCGGGGGTGGGCCGGTAGAGGCCGTTGGCGCTGCGGTAGGCGCCGACCGTCCCGGCGCCGTCCGGGGACTCCGCGCCCAGCCAGCGCCACCACTTGGTCTGCTTCTTGCGCATGTCGTCGGCGTCGAGGGTGGCGAGGTTCGGGTACTCGGCGTCGTCCGGGGCGCTGTCGTACTCGTCGCCGAGGTCCCCCACGGTGTGGCCGATCTCGTGCTGGATGATCCGCCCGGCGTCCGGGCTGCCGCCGGCCAGGGTGGTCACCCCGGTACCACCGGCGCCGCCGTACTCGGTGGAGTTGGCCAGGGCTATCAGGTACTGCGGCCCGGAGCTGTCGCCCGCGTACCGGGCGGTGGCGGCCTCGTCGGCGCAGAGCAGCCGGGCGGTGCCCTCGCACCAGAAGTGCATGCCGAGCGGGGTGGCGGGGTTGCGGCCGCGGCTCTCGGTCTCGGCTATCCCGGAGACCGGGGAGACCACTTCGACCCGCCGTATGTTGAAGAACCCCTGGTAGGTGCGGAACGGCTCGATGGCCATCAGCGCGTGCCAGGCCCGGTCGACCTGCTGTCGGAACAGGTCCTGTTCGGCGGCCGTGTAGCCGTCGCCGAGCAGGACCAGGGTGATCCGGTTGGCCGGGTCCCCGGTGCGGCGTATGTCGACGGTGGGCGCGGCCGTGACGGGCCGGCGGTCGGCGCGCTGTGCGCTGTGCGGCGGGACCGCCCGGTCGGCGGGGGCGCCCGGCCCGATCACACCGAACGGCGAGGGGCCGACCAGCTCCAGGGCGGCGGGGAGTACGGCGGTGGACACCAGCACGAGCGCGGCCAGACTCCGAACGAGACGGCCAGGGTTGCCAGGTGGCATGCGGGTGCGTCCTCGGGGTTCCGGTCACCCGGCGTAGCCCGGGTGGTGGAGCGAAGACGTACCCGGACGGGTGTGTCACCCCTACCGCGCGCCGAAAAAGTCACCGACCTGGCCGAATGACCCTCACCACACCAGTCATCCCAATGACTGGAATGTGGCCGATGACAGGCCCCTCGTCAGCGCCTGCGGAGGTTCAGCACCAGGTGGGTGCCGAGGCCGAACAGCAGGCCCCAGAAGGCCGAGCCGATCCCGAACAGGCTCATCCCCGAGGCGCTGGCCAGGAAGGTCACCACCGCCGCGTCCCGCCCCCGCTCGTCCGCCACCGCCGCCGCCAGGCTGCCCTGCAGCGAGGCCAGCAGGGCGACCCCGGCGATCACCGCGATCAGTTCCTTCGGCAGGCCGGTGAACAGGCTCACCAGCACCCCGCCGAAGCTGCCCACCAGCACGTACAGCACGCCCGAGGACATCCCCGCGACGTAGCGGCGGCGCGGGTCGGGGTGGCTCTCCGGGCCGGAGCAGATCGCCGCCGTGATCGCCGCCAGGTTCACCCCCGGCGAGCCGAACGGCGCCAGCAGCAGCGACACCACACCGGTCGACCCGATCAGCAGCCGGTCGTCCGCCCGGTAGCCGAAGGCTCGCATCACCCCGAGGCCCGGTGCGTTCTGCGAGGCCAGCACCACGATCGTGAGCGGCAGCGCCAGCCCCACCGTGGCCGCCCAGGAGAACGCCGGCACGGTGAACACCGGCCGGGTCGGCCCGCCCGAGCCCAGGTGCAGCGGGAGTCCGACGGTCAGCGCCGCCAGCACCCCGCCCACCAGCAGCGCCACCGGGACGGCGTACCGCGGGGCCAGCCGCTTGGCCAGCAGGAAGGCCGCGAGGCTGCCCACCACCAGCACCGGCGCGCCGTGCACGGCGCCGAAGATCCCGGCGCCGAAGGAGAACAGGATGCCCGCCAGCATCGCGTTGACGATCCCGGTCGGCACCGCCGCGATCAGCCGGCCGAACCAGCCGGTGACCCCGAAGAGCGTCACCACCACCGCGCTCACCAGGAACGCCCCCACCGCCTCCCGGTACGGGTACGCGCCCAGGCTGGTCACCAGCAGCGCGGCGCCCGGGGTGGACCAGGCGGTGATCACCGGGGTCCTGGTCCACCAGCTCAGCGCGAAGCCGCTCAGCCCGCTGCCGATGGCCACCGCCCAGATCCAGGACGCCGTGTGCGCCGCGTCCAGCCGCCCGGCGGCCGCCGCCGCGAGCACCACCACCAGCGGACCCGAGAACGACACCGCGATGCAGACCAACCCCGCCAGCAGCGCCGGCCCCGACACGTCCCGCCGCAGCGACCGACGCTCCCCGCCCCCGCCCGGCACCGTCTCCGGTCGGACCGTCAGCTCTTCAGTCATTCCGGAAGTATCCCGAACGCCGCGCCGGGGGCTCACGGAAAAGTCTTTGAAACCACCTGCAACCCCCGGCGAGGATGCACGTCTGTACGGATGAAGGCACGGGGGGCGCGACCGGCGGGGCCGGGGCGCTTCCGCCCCGCCCGGAGCGGGCCCGTCGTCCTCGCCCAGCCACGCCGTCAGACCCATGACCCCGGGGAGTCACGTCATGCGCGCGTCCGTCATCGGCTGGTCCTGATCGCCGCCCGCCGGCCTCGCCCCCAGCGACGGCCGACGGGCGGGCAGAAGCGGAGGGGCCTTCCCCCACACGGCGGTGTGGGGGAAGGCCCCTCCGTGGCTTCCCGTTCGTGACGTCCCGGGCCGTCAGCCCCAGGTGATCAGGCGCTTCGGGCGCTCCAGCAGCGCGGCCACGTCGGCCAGCACCTTGGAGCCCAACTCCCCGTCCACCAGGCGGTGGTCGAAGGAGAGCGCCAGCGTGGTCACCTGACGCGGGACGACCTTGCCCTTGTGCACCCACGGCATGTCCCGGATCGCGCCGACGGCGAGGATCGCGGCCTCGCCGGGGTTGAGGATCGGGGTGCCGGTGTCGACGCCGAAGACGCCGACGTTGGTGATGGTGATGGTCCCGCCCTGCATGTCGCCCGGCGAGGTCTTGCCCTGGCGGGCGGTGTCGATCAGCTCGCCCAGCGAGACGGCGAGGCCCGTGAGGGTCTTGCCGCCGGCGTCCTTGATGTTGGGGACGATCAGACCGCGCGGGGTGGCCGCGGCGATGCCGAGGTTCACCTGGCCCTTGATGACGATCTCCTGGGCCGCCTCGTCCCACTGCGCGTTGATCTCGGGGTGCCGCTTGACCGCGGTGAGCAGCGCCTTGGCGACCAGCAGCAGCGGGCTGATCCGGACGTCCCGGCCCAACTCGCCGCTCTCCTTGAGCCGGCGGACGAACTTCATCGTGCGGGTCACGTCGACCTGGACGAACTCGGTGACGTGCGGGGCGGTGAAGGCCGAGGCCACCATCGCCTGCGCGGTCGCCTTGCGGACGCCCTTGATCGGCACCCGGACGTCGCCCGCCACGGTGACCGGCGCCGGCACCGCCGCCGCGACCGGCCCGGCCTCGACCGGCGCCGCCGGGGCGGCCTGCGCGGTGGCCAGGGCGGACGCGTGGGCGTGCACGTCCTCGCGGGTGATCACGCCGTCCCGGCCGGTCGGGACGACCGCGCGCAGGTCGATGCCGAGGTCCTTGGCCAGTTTGCGCACCGGCGGCTTGGCCAACGGCCGCTCCCCGGCGGGATGTTCGGCCAGGACGGACGAGGCGGGCGCGGCCGACACGACCGGAGCGGCCGGCACGACGGGCGCGGCCGGAGCCGGCGTCGCGGTGACGGTCTTCGTGGTCGTGCGCCGGGCCCGGCGCTGGGCGGTGCCGGTGCGCGGGCCGTAGCCGACCAGCACCTCGCGCCGCTCGGGCTCGGCCGGTTCGGCCGGCGCGGCGGCGGCGACGGGTGCAACAGCAGCAGCGGCGACAGGAGCCGCGGCCCCGGCCTCCCCGGCGACCGCGACCGAGATGATCACGGTGCCGACGTCGACCGTCGCGCCCGCGGGGAAGAAGAGCTGATCGACGACCCCGTTGAACGGGATCGGCAGCTCCACCGCCGCCTTGGCGGTCTCCACCTCGCACACGACCTGCCCGTCGGTGACGGTGTCACCCGGCTTGACGTACCAGCTGAGGATTTCGGCCTCGGTCAGGCCCTCGCCCACATCGGGCATCTTGAACTCGCGGAGCGAGCGAACTTCGGTGGTCATCTTCGCTCCCCCGGATCAGTACGCGAGTGCGCGGTCGACGGCGTCGAGCACGCGGTCCAGGTCGGGGAGGAAGGCCTCCTCGACGCGGGACGGCGGATACGGCGCGTGGTAGCCGCCGACCCGCAGGACGGGCGCCTCCAGGTGGTAGAAGCACCGTTCGGTGAGCCGGGCGGCCAGTTCGGCACCCATGCCCAGGAAGACCGGCGCCTCGTGCACCACGACGGCCCGCCCGGTGCGCTTGACCGACTCCTCCAGGGTGGTGAAGTCCACCGGGGAGAGCGAGCGCAGGTCGACGACCTCCAGTCGGCGGCCGTCCTCCTCGGCGGCCGCGGCGGCCTCCAGGCAGACCTTGACCATCGGGCCGTAGGCGAGCAGCGTGGCATCGGTGCCGGAGCGCACGATCCGGGCGTCGTGCAGTCCGAGGTCGGCGGCGTCGCCGACCTCGCCCTTGTCCCAGTACCGGCGCTTGGGCTCCAGGAAGACCACCGGGTCGTCCGAGGCGATGGCCTGCCGCAGCATCCAGTGCGCGTCGTGCGCGTTGGACGGGCTGACCACGCGCAGGCCCGCGGTGTGCGCGAAGTACGCCTCGTGCGACTCGCTGTGGTGCTCGACCGCGCCGATGCCGCCCGCGAAGGGGATGCGGATGGTGACCGGGAGCTTGATGTTCCCGAGCGCGCGGGCGTGCATCTTGGCCAGCTGGGAGACGATCTGGTCGAAGGCCGGGTAGACGAAGCCGTCGAACTGGATCTCCACCACCGGGCGGTAGCCGCGCAGCGCCAGGCCGATCGCGGTGCCGACGATGCCGGACTCGGCGAGCGGGGTGTCGATCACCCGTCCCTCGCCGAAGTCCTTCTGCAGGCCGTCGGTGATCCGGAAGACGCCGCCGAGCTTGCCGATGTCCTCGCCCATCAGGACGGTCTTCGGGTCGCTCTCCAGCGACTTGCGCAGCGCGCCGTTGAGCGCCTTGGCAATGCTGAGCTGACCGGCCATCAGAGGTTCTCCCCCGCCTCGAAGGAGGCCGCGTACTGGACGTACTCGGCCCGTTCCTCATCGACCAGCGCGTGCGGCTCGCTGTACACGTGGTCGAAGATCAGGGTCGGGTCCGGGTCGGGCATGCCGCGCACGCCCTCGCGCACCCGCAGCCCCAGCCGCTCGCTCTCGGCGTCGATCGCGGTGAAGAACTCCTCGTCGGCCAGGCCCTCCTTCTCCAGGAGGGCGCGGAGCCGGGCGATCGGGTCCTTGGCCTTCCAGGCCTCGGTCTCCTCGGTGGGCCGGTAGCGGGTGGGGTCGTCGGAGGTGGTGTGCGCGCCCATCCGGTAGGTGAACGCCTCGATCAGCACCGGGCCGTTGCCGCTGCGGGCGTGGTCGAGCGCCCAGCGGGTGACGGCCAGGCAGGCCAGCACGTCGTTGCCGTCGACCCGGACGCCGGGGAAGCCGAAGCCGGAGGCGCGGCGGTACAGCGGGATCTTGGTCTGGGTGGTGGTGGGCTCGGAGATCGCCCACTGGTTGTTCTGGCAGAAGAACACCACGGGCGCGTTGTAGACCGAGGCGAAGGTGAAGGCCTCGTTGACGTCGCCCTGGCTGGAGGCGCCGTCGCCGAAGTAGGCGATGACCGCGTCGTCGGTGCCGTCCTTGCTGATGCCCATCGCGTAGCCGGTGGCGTGCAGGGCCTGCGCGCCGATCACGATGGTGTACAGGTGGAAGTTCTTCTCGTTCGGGTCCCAGCCGCCGTGGTTCACGCCCCGGAACATGCCGAGCAGGTTGAGCGGGTCGACGTCGCGGCACCAGGCGACACCGTGCTCGCGGTAGGTGGGGAAGGCGTAGTCGCCGGTGCGCATGGCACGGCCGGAGCCGACCTGGGCGGCCTCCTGGCCGAGCAGCGAGGCCCACAGGCCCAGCTCGCCCTGGCGCTGGAGTGCGGTGGCCTCGCCGTCGAACCGGCGGACCAGCACCAGGTCGCGGTAGAGGGCGCGCAGCTCCTCCGGGGTGGTGGTGAGCGGGTAGTCCGGGTGCTCGACCCGTTCGCCTTCCGGGGTGAGCAGCTGTACGAGCTCCGGCTGGGTGTCCTTCCCCGTGGCGCGGAGGGTGTCAGGGACGCCGGGGGCCGCCTTCTTGCGGGCCCTCGCCGTGCTTTTGACGGTCACGTTCACTCCTCGGTCTGTCCGGCCGCCCGGGGTCGCCGGTGACCGGTCCGGTCACCGCCTCGCGGGGCGCGCGTGGGTGTGCGCTCCTACTGCGGGGCAGGTGGTGATCCTGTTCCGACGGCGTCCCTCACGAGAACGTTACCCAGCGTCCGCCCTTGGCGCGCTTGCGCTAGGACGTCCTACTTGTTCAGGGCTTACAACCCCGAGGGTGCCGCGGGCAGCGCGCCGTCGGAAGGGTGGGGGTGACGGACCGCGTGACGCAGCTCTCAATTCGGGCGCCTTCAGGACACCAGCGCACGTTATCCGGGCGCGAGCCCGTACGTAAGGGGGTTCTCGGTATCGGTTTTGGACCGCCCCGGCCGGACCGCCTGACTGCGGCACCAGGGACGATAGGTCTTCCGTACGGTGATATGGGAGGCTTTGGACGTGACTGATAACGGACAAATCAGGGTTTTCCTGCTCGACGATCACGAGGTTGTCCGGCGGGGCGTGCACGACCTGCTCTCGGTCGAGGACGACATCGAGGTGGTCGGCGAGGCCGGCACCGCCGCCGAGGCGCTCACCCGGATCCCGGCGGTCCACCCCGACGTCGCGGTGCTCGACGTCCGGCTGCCGGACGGCAACGGGGTCGAGGTCTGCCGGGAGATCCGGTCCCGGCTGCCGGAGATCAAGTGCCTGATGCTGACCTCGTTCTCGGACGACGAGGCGCTGTTCGACTCGATCATGGCGGGCGCGTCCGGCTACGTCCTGAAGGCGATCCGCGGCACCGACCTGATCACCGCCGTCCGGGACGTCGCGGCCGGCAAGTCGCTGCTCGACCAGGTCGCCACCAGCCGGGTCCTGGCCCGGCTGCGCGACGGCGGCGAGAAGGAGGACGAGCGGCTGGCGCAACTCACCAAGCAGGAGCGCCGGATCCTCGATCTGATCGGCGAGGGGATGACCAACCGTCAGATCGGCAACGAGTTGCACCTGGCCGAGAAGACGGTGAAGAACTACGTCTCCAGTCTGCTCGCCAAGATGGGAATGGAGCGACGCACCCAGGCGGCGGCCTTCGTGGCGCGGCACCAGGCGGACCAGCAGCACTGATCAGAACAGCGATCACAGAACTGACGACTTGTCAAGGGCCCCCGCACGGGGGCCCTAACCTCTGGCTGTGACTTTCAGCCAGACCCTCTCCTGTTCCCCGGCCCGCCCCGACCTCTCCGCGCCGCCGATAGGGACCCTCAGTCCGCCCGTCCCGCGCGCCGCACTCGCCGAGGTCCTGGGCCGCTATCGGGTGGGGGGACTGCTGACCGCCGAACCGGTCGCCGAAGGCCTGCTGAACCGCGGGTACCGGGTCACCACCGAGACCGGCGCGTACTTCCTGAAGTGCTACGTCGACGCCGCCACCGCCAGCCGCCCGAAGATCGTCGCCCACCACCGGGCGATGGCCGGGCTCCAGGCCCTCGGACTGCCCGTCGCACCCCCGCTGACCTGCGCCGAACGAGCCGGCACGGTGGCCGGCTACGGCGGCCGGCTGTTCGCGCTGTTCCCCTGGGTGGATGGCCGACACCGGCACGGTACCGACCTCTCCCCGCCGCAGTGCGACGCGCTCGGCGCGCTGCTCGGCCGACTGCACGGCGCGCTCGACGACGTATGCGCCCCCTTCGAACAGCCCCCCGGCTACCGCACCGCCGACCCCCTCGACAGCGCCGACCTCGCCCGCGACCTGCGGCGCCACGCCCGCGCCCACCGCCCGTACGGCGACCTGGACGCGCTGGTCGAACGGAGGCTCACCGAAAGGCTGGAACTGCTCGCCGAACACGCCCACCGCCGCCCCGCCCCGCAGACCGCCCCGCCCACCGGCTGGACCCACGGCGACTTCCACGGACTCAACCTGCTGTACGGCGACGGCCCCGACGGCGGCCCGGTCGCGGCCGTCCTGGACTGGGACAAGCTCGGCCCACAGCCGCGCGCCGAGGAGGCCGTCCGCGCCGCCACGCTGCTCTTCAACGACCGGGCGTCCGGCACCCTCGACCTGGTGCGGGTCCGCCACTACTCGCAGTCCTACCGGGCCACCGGAGCCGCCACCGCCGAACACCTGGCCGCCGCCGTCCACCGGGTCTGGTGGGAGCGGCTGAACGACTTCTGGATGCTCCAGTGGCGCTACCAGCGGGCCGACCACCGGGCCGACCCGCTCTACCCCGCCTCGGCCGGCCAGTTGACGTGGTGGTGCCAGGAGTACGAACAGGTCCTGGACGCCTTCGCCAACTGACCGGTGTCAGCGCGGCCCGATCAGGGCGTCGCCGGCGGCTGGGTCGCGGGCGGCTGGGTCGCCGGCGGGTTCGACTTGGTCGCCGGCGGCTGCGTGGCCGCCCCCGTGCTGCCGCCGCTTCCCGTGCTCGGGGTGGTCGGCGCCGTGCTGGGCGTGCCGGGCGCCGTGGTGGGCGGCTGCGTGTGGCTGGGGGTCTGGCTGGGCGACGCGGGCGTCGAGTGCTTGCCCGAACCCGGCGACGGCGACATGTTGTTGTTGCCGTTGTTGTTGCCGTTGTTGTTGCCGCCGCTGCCGCCGTTGTTGTAGCCGCCGCCGTTGCTGCCGTTCTCGGTCGGCTGCGTCGGGCGCCGGCTGCCGGTGTTGGACGCGGGCGGGCTCTGCGAGCCGCTCTGGGGCGGCGTGCTGGGCTCGGTCGTGCTGACCGCCGGGAGCGGCGTCGGCGGCACGGTGTGCGAGTTCCCGGGTTCGTTGCCGCTGAACGCGAACGCCATGCCGACCCCGGCCGCGAGCAGCACGGCCGCGGCGCCGGCCACCCAGGCCCACGGCCCGCGCCGGCGGCCGGAGCCGCCGTCGTCGTCGCCGCCACCGCCGCCGTAGGGGCCGCCGGCCCCCGGGTAGGGCGTCGACGGGGTGTGCGGGCCGCCCGGGCCCCCCATCCCCTGGTAGGGCAGCACCGAGGTCTGGTCGCCGGGGCCGATCGCGCCGAAGGCCGCGGTGGCCGCGGTCTGGTCGGGCCGGATCACCTGGGTGGCGTCGGTGTTCCCCTGCCCCGCGGCGGCCAGCCCGGCCGTGGTGCCGGCCCAGCCCGCGCCGCCCGCGCCGTGCATCTCGCGCAGCGCGTGCTGGACGTGCGCGCGGAACTCGTCGGCGTCCTGGAAGCGGTCGTCCGGGTTCTTGGCCAGCGAGCGCAGCACCAGCTGGTCCAGCCCGACCGGCACCCGGCCGTTGGCCTGCGAGGGCGGCACCGGCATGTCCTGGACGTGCTGGTAGACCACCGAGAGCGGGGTGTCGCCGGTGAACGGCGGGCGCAGCGCCAGCAGTTCGTACAGCATGCAGCCGGCCGCGTACAGGTCGGAGCGGTGGTCGACGGGCTTGCCGAGGGCCTGCTCGGGCGAGAGGTACTGCGGGGTGCCCATGACCATGCCGGTCTGGGTCATGGTGCTGGCCGTGCCGGTCAGCGCCCGGGCGATACCGAAGTCCATCACCTTGACGGCGCCCGCGGTCGTGATGATCACGTTGGCGGGCTTGATGTCCCGGTGGACGATGCCGTTGCGGTGGCTGTACGCCAGCGCCTCCAGCACCCCGGCGATGATGATCAGCGCCTGGTCGACCGGCGGCGCGTCCTCGTCCACCAGCAGCTCGCGGACGGTCCGGCCCTCGACCAGCTCCATCACGATGTACGGCGTGGACTCGTCCCCGGCGTACTCCTCGCCGGTGTCGTAGACCGCGACGATCGAGTGGTGGTTGAGCCCCGCGACGGCGTGTGCCTCGCGGGTGAACCGCAGCCGGGCGATGTCGTCCTGGGCCAGCTCGCCGCGGAGCAGCTTGACCGCGACCGTCCGTCCCAGCCGTACGTCCTCGGCCGCGAACACCTCGGCCATGCCGCCGCGGCCGAGCCGGTAGGTCAGCCGGTAGCGGCCGTCGCCGACCGTGCCCAGCGGCGCGGCCGTACCGCGGCCGGGGGTCTGCGGGCCGCCGGGCCCGACCGGGGGAAACGCGCTGGTCGCGGCGTCGCTGCCGGGTCCGGGCATCCTCGGCGTCCCGCCGGTCCGGCCGTCAGCTCCGGCACCCGTTCCGTCATCCGGCTGCTGCGTCTGTGCCATCGCTCCTCGCCCCGGGCGTTCGCTCGGATCGCGGTGCCCTGTCGCTTCGTATCCCCGAACGCTACCGCCTCCGGCGCGGGCCCGTGGCACGCCCGAACCGGCCGGAAAGCGTCAGAGCAGGCCATTCCGGTCGACCGGAAGGTCAACCACCAGCACCACTGCGGGCCGCTCACCGGTGGTGTGCCCGGTCTTGGTCTTCGACTTGTTGTCCTGCGCCTTGTTGACCACGATCGCGATGATGATGCCGGCCAGCACGAGCACGCCGACGATGATCACGATGACGACCGCGGCCGTCGAGCAGCCGCCGCCGCTGGGCGCCTTCGGCTGCTGGTACGGCGGCATCGGCTGCGGCGGCGGGGTGTGCGCCCGCTGCGGCGGGGCCTGCTGGAGGTACTGGGGGTGCGGCGTGTGCGGCCCTTGTGGACGCGGCGGCTGGAAGGCCGGCGGCGGGGTCCGGTACTGCGGCTGCTGCGGCGGCGGAGGCTGCTGGAGGTACTGGGGGTGCGGGGTCTGCGGCCCTTGTGGACGCGGCGGCTGGAAGGCCGGCGGCGGGGTCCGGTACTGCGGCTGCTGCGGCGGCGGAGGCTGCTGCGGAGACTGCTGGAGGTACTGGGGGTGCGGGGTCTGCGGGGTCTGCGGCGCCGCGTGCACCGAGCGCGGGCCCTCGTTGATCACCAGCGGCGTACTGGCCTGCAACGGGTGCCCGCTGCCGCCGCCCTTCGCGGCCGCGATCAGCCGCTCCGCCTCGTCCCGCATCGCCGCCGCGCTCTGGAACCGGTGCGCCGGGTCCTTGCGCAGCGCCTGGGCGACGAAGGCGTCCACCGCCGGGGTGACCGACCGGTTGAGGGTGGACGGCGCCGGCGGCTCCTCCTGGACGTGCTTGTAGGCGATCGAGAACGCCGAGTCGCCGTCGAAGACCAGCTGCCCGGTGAGCATCTCGAAGAGCATCACGCCGACCGAGTAGAGGTCGGAGCGGGCGTCCACCGGCTTGCCGAGCGCCTGCTCGGGCGACAGGTACTGCGGGGTGCCGACCACCATGCCGGTCTGCGTCATCGACGTGGCGCCCGGTTCCAGCGCCCGGGCGATGCCGAAGTCCATGACCTTGACGTTGCCCTTGCGATCGAACATGACGTTGCCGGGCTTGATGTCGCGGTGCACCAGGGACATGTCGTGCGAGGCCTCCAGCGCGTTCAGCACGCCGACGACGACCCGCAGGGCCTCCTCGGTCGGCATCGCGCCGTACTGGGCGACCGCCTCGTTGATCGCCTCGCGCAGGCCCTTGCCGTCGACCAGCTGCATGACGATGTACGGGGTGCTGGAGCCGTCCGGCGCGACGTCCTCGCCGCTGTCGTACACCGTGACGATGTTCGGGTGCTCCAGCCGGGCCACCGCCTGCGCCTCGCGGCGGAACCGCTCCTTGAACGAGGCGTCCCGGCCCAGCTCGTTGTGCATGCTCTTCAGCGCGACCTGCCGGTCCAGCACGCTGTCGTACGCGAGGTGCACCGAGGCCATGCCGCCCTCGCCCAGCAGCCGCTGCAGCACATAGCGGCCGTTGCCCAGGGAGGAGCCCCCGACCGCCGCGTTGCCGTGCTCGCTCATGGTCCTCTGCTCCCCCTCGGCGCGGCCGTGGCGCCGCGACCGTGACGTTCGGTCTCGTCCGTGCGTGGTGGGCCGGGCCCGCGGGCCTGGCGGACCCCTGCCGCGGCGGTGCGACCGGCCTGCGACAGGGGTCAGGGTACCGGCTGACGCCGACGGTGATCGGTCCAGGGCCGGTCCTGCCCCCGGACCGCCGGGGCGCCCTCCGGCGGCGCCCCGGCCCGGGGCGGACCGTCGTGGTACGTCCGGTGTCGGCGGCCCGTTACAGGTACGGGCCGGAGCGGATGCCGCGGCCCTGGCCCGGCTCGTCCTCGTCCGGCTCGCCGCCGTGCAGACCGGGCGGCAGCGCCCGCCGCATCTGCTCCAGCTGGGCCCGCGCCGCCATCTGCTGGGCGAACAGCGCGGTCTGGATCCCGTGGAACAGGCCCTCCAGCCAGCCGACCAGCTGGGCCTGGGCGATCCGCAGCTCCGCCTCGGTCGGAATGCTGTCCTCGGTGAAGGGCAGCGACAGCCGTTCCAGCTCGGCGACCAGCTCGGGGGCCAGACCGAGCTCCAGCTCCTTGATCGAGCTGGCGTGGATGTCCTTCAGCCGGGCCCGGCTGGCCTCGTCGAGGGGCGCCGCCCGGACCTCCTCCAGCAGCTGCTTGATCATGCTGCCGATGCGCATGACCTTCGCGGGCTGCTCGACCATCTCGGTCACCGGGAGCTCCCGCGGCAGGTCGCCCTCGTCCTCGTCCCCCGCCGAGCCGGCGAACCCCTGGCCCACGGGCAGCCCGTCCGGTCCGACGATCAGCACCTTCTGGCCGTCCTGCGACTGCCCGCCCGCGGCCTGGAATGGCTGCTGAAACGAGCGCTCGTTCATCGGATTCGTCATGAACAACATTCTCTCTCACTGGGGTTGGTCGGGCGGAAGCCCCCGTACAACCGCCGTCCTGAGCCACCGCTGACGACGGTACGCCCCCGGGCGCCGCCCCGGAATCCGTACGGATACTCAGCTCCCGGCCCGCCCCGGCCCCCCTGGGGCGTGCACACACCCCTCACGGAACCTACCCCGCCGCCGCCCCCACCCCGCGGCTCACCCCCGGCGCAGCCGCAACCCGATCAACCCCAGGCCGCAGCCGATCAACCCCAGCCCCGCGCCCAGCGGGAACTGGACGGTCGAGGCGTCCCGCCAGCGGGCGGGCAGGACGGCGGGGACGGCGGCGGCGACGGCTTGGGCGGCCGCGGTGGCGGCGTCCGGTGCGGCGTCGGCGCCGGGAGCCGCCGCGTCCGGGGTGCCCTGGTCGGCCTCGGGCTGGTCCCCCGCACCGGCCTGCCCGGTGCTCCGGTCAGGAACCTGGTCGGGGTTCTGCTCGGGAACCTGCGCAGGGTTCTGCTCGGGGTTCTGCTCGGGAGCCCGCTCCGGCGCCCGCTCCGGGGCGCTGTCGGCGCGCTCGGGCGCCCACACCGCCCAGCGCCGGTAGACCCCGTCGCCCCGGCCGGGGCGCGGGTGCCGCGGCGGCCCGACCGCCGGAACGGCCGCTGGCTCCGGCCTGCCCACGGCGGCGGGCTCAGCGGTGAACGGGGACGGCGACGCCGCCGCCGGCCCGACGGCGGCGGCCGCCGAAGCGGCGGCCAGCGGGAGCGTGAGCCCGAGCACGGCCGCCGCGATCAGTCGCTGGGCCCGGCCCGGGCCGGTACGGCGGGTACGGCGGGTACGACGGTGGTGCGGCGCGGCGGGCAGCGGCCCGAGGAGGTGCGTTGGTGCGGCCACGGTCGGAGGTCCTTCCGACGGCCGACCGCGCGCGGCGGGGTCGGCGGCGGGACAGCTCCGAACCAGCCTCACACAATCCGACGATCAGGGCATTTCGGACGTCCCGCCTCGGGCCGCAGGCCCTCGGACCAGGATCAGGCCCGCAGCACGACCTTGCCGACCTGCTCCCCCGCCTCCAGCACCCGGTGCCCGTCGCCGGCGTCGGTCAGCGGCAGCACCCGGTCGATCACCGGCTTCACCACCCCGGACTCCACCAGCGGCCACACGTGCTCGCGCACCGCCGCCACGATCGCCGCCTTCTCCGCCAACGGGCGCCCGCGCAGATTGGTGGCGATCACCGCGGCGCGCTTGCGCAGCAGCGCGTTGAGGTCGAGCTCGCCCTTCACGCCGCCCTGCAGCCCGATGATCACCAGCCGCCCGTTGACGGCCAGCGCGTCCACGTTCCGCTGCAGGTACTTGGCGCCCATGATGTCCAGGATCACGTCCACCCCGGCCCCGCCGGTGGCCTCCTTGAGCACCTCGACGAAGTCCTGCTCGCGGTAGTCGATCGCGATGTCGGCACCGAGTTCGACGCACCGGGCCAGCTTCCCGGCGCTGCCCGCGGTCACCGCGACCCGCGCGCCCACCGCCTTGGCCAGCTGGATCGCCATGGTCCCGATGCCGCTCGCGCCGCCGTGCAGCAGCACCGTCTCGCCGGGCCGCAGGTGGGCGGTGAGGAACACGTTGGACCACACCGTGCAGGCGACCTCGGGCAGCGCGGCGGCCTCCTCGAAGCCCAGGCCCTTGGGCAGCGGCAGCAGCTGCCCGGTCGGCACCGCGACGAGCTGCGCGTACCCGCCGCCGGACAGCAGCGCGCACACCTCGTCGCCGACCGCCCAGCCGGACACGCCCGGGCCGAGGGCGACGATCCGCCCGGCGCACTCCAGCCCGGGGTAGGGCGAGGCGCCGGGCGGCGGGTTGTAGTTGCCCTGCCGCTGGAGCAGGTCGGCGCGGTTGACGGCGGTGGCCGCCACCTCGACCAGGACCTCGCCCTCGCCGGGCACCGGGTCGGGCACCTCCGCCCACACGAGTGCCTCGGGACCACCGGGTACGGGAATCGTCATCGCATGCATGCCCCGAACCTACTGCGCGTCATGGCGAGGAGCGGGCAAGGCCCGCGTCAGCCGGTCGACTTGATCACGATCACCCGGTCGGTGAGCTGGAGCACGGCGGCCTCGGGCTCGGTGTAGTTGAGCACCCGCCGGCCGCGGACCACCGCGACCACCAGGTCCTCGCACGCGCGCGGGCTGTGCCCGGCCTCGGCCCGGGTGACGGGGCGCTCGACCACGTCCAGGCCGTTGCCGTAGGTGAGCAGGTCCTCCATCACCGCGCCGGCGTGCGGGCTGAGCATCGACAGGCCGAGCAGCCGCCCGGCCGAACTGGAGCTGGTCACGACGACGTCGGCGCCGCTCTGCCGCAGCAGCGGGGCGTTCTCGTCCTCCCGGACGGCCGCGACCACGGTGGCGCCCTTGTTCAGCTGGCGCGCCGTCAGCGTGACCAGGACGGCGGTGTCGTCCCGTTCCGGCGCGACCACGACCCGGGCGGCGGTGGGCACCTCGGCCCGCAGCAGCGTGTCGGTGCGGGTGGCGTCGCCGACCACGCCGACCAGCCCGTGCCGGGCGGCCTGGTCGATCACCTTGCGCTGCGGGTCGACGACGACGATCTCGTCCTTCTTCACGCCCTGCCCGAGCAGGGTGTCGACGGCGCTGCGGCCCTTGGTGCCGTACCCGATGACGACGGTGTGCTCGCGCACGGTGGACCTCCAGCGGTTCAACCGCCACTGCTGGCGGGTTCGTTCGGTGAGCACCTCCAGCGTGGTCCCGACCAGGATGATCAGGAACACCACGCGCAGCGGGGTGATCACGAAGATGTTGGTGAGCCGGGCGCCGTCGCTGTACGGGGTGATGTCGCCGTACCCGGTGGTGGACAGCGTCACGGTGGCGTAGTACGCCGCGTCCAGGAAGCTGACCCCGTCGCCCGCGTTGTCGTTGTAACCGTCCCGGTCGACGTAGACGATCAGCGTCGTGGCGACCAGGACGGCGAGCGCCAGCAGCAGCCGGGAGCCGACCTGTCGGAGGGCCGGCGCGCTCCGCCGGGCGGGCAGCACGATCCCGGCGTCCGGCCACGGCTCGGTCCCCGGGGCGGGCGCACCCCGCAGCCTGCTCATGCGGCCACCTCCCCGCTGTCGTGGGGCGCGCACGCCCCGGTGGGCCCGTTCACGGCGCCTCCAGCAGTTCGACGGGTTCGCCGGCCGCCGCGCCGCCGGGCGGGACCACGGCCAGCGCCTCGGCCCGGGCGAGGCCGCGCAGCATCGCGGGCCCGTCGAAGGCGAGCGGGACGACGCCGTCGGCGGTGTGCCGGACGGGCAGCAGCCGGGTGTCCACCGGGTGCCCGGGCAGGCCGACGGCGGTGGGTGCGAGGGCCGGGGTGACGGCGGACCGCCCGCTGCGGGCGTGCAGCAGCGGCAGGGCGAGGGTGACCGTCCCGGCGACGGCGGCCAGCGGGTTGCCGGGCAGGCCCACCAGGTGCCGCCCGCCCGGAAGCCCACCCGGAAGCCCACCCGGAAGCCCGGCTGGGTCCCCGCCCGGAAGCCCGCTCCGGGCGGGGCCGGCTGACGGGCATGCGGCCGACGGGAGTTCGGCCAGCAGCATCGGGTGTCCGGGGCGGACGGCCACGCCGTCCACCAGCAGCCGGGCCCCGGCCTCGGCGAGGGCCCGGTGCAGGAAGTCGACCGGGCCGGCCGCCGTTCCGCCGGTGGTGACCACGATGTCGGCGGTGGAGTGCCGCAGCGCGTCCCGGAGCAGCCCGAAGTCGTCCCGGACGGACCGCACTTCGGCCACCTCGGCACCGGCCGCCCGCAGCCAGGGCGGCAGCAGCGGCCCGAGCGCGTCCCGGACCAGGCCCGGACCTGGGACGCCCGAGGCGAGCAACTCATCGCCGAGGACGAGCAGTTCGACCACCGGGCGACGGCGCACGGCGAGCCGGTCGTGACCGCAGGCGGCGGCCAGGCCGAGCACGGCCGGGCCGACCAGGGCGCCACCGGGCAGCAACGCCTCGCCGCGGCGGCACTCCTGGCCGCGCGGGCGGACGTCCTGACCGGTGGTCAGCGATTGGTGGCCGCAGTCGTGCAGCAGCGTGCCGTCCGTGCGGCCGTGCTCACGGCGCAGGACGGCGGTGGCGCCGGGCGGCAGTTGGGCGCCGGTGGCGATCTCGACGGCGGCGCCGTCGGCCAGCGGCGCGGACGCGGCCCGGCCGGCCAGCACCCGCCCGGCGACCCGCCAGGGGCCCGGCCCGGCGACCGCCCAGCCGTCCATCGCGGAGGTGTCGAAGGCGGGCAGGTCGGTCAGCGCGGTGAGCGGCTCGGCGAGGGTGCGGCCGAGCGCCTCGGCGAGCGGCAGCCCGACCGCCGGCAGCGGACGCAGCCCGGCCCGGCGGGCGGCCTCGCGGGCCTGCGCCCAGCTCAGCACGCCGGGACCGGTCGACGGGGCGGCCACGGTGGTCTGGCCGACGGCGCTCACGGCTCGCCCGGCCCGGCGGCGGCGCTCCAGCGCTCGGCGAGCGCGGCGGTCCGCCGGGCGGCCTCGGCCACGGCCTCCGGCCCGCCGCCCTGCTGGGCGGCCGCGTAGCCGATCAGAAAGGCGGTCAGCGGCGCGGCCGGGCGGGCCACCCCGTGCGCGACCACCCGGGCGAGGTCGAGCAGTCCCCGGACGTCGACGTCCAGGTCGATGCCCAGGTCGGCCCTGACCTCGGCGATCCAGTCTTCCAGCGTGCGCTCCATGCGCCCATGCTGCCTGATCGGCGGTTTCCCCGGAGTGTTCGCCCCGTGTGCGGCGCGCGTCGTTTCCCGCACGGACACCCGCGCGGGCCGTGAACACGGACCCGGAGGGCGCCCCTACGACCGGTCGCGCTCCCGGGCCTGTTCGAGGTCCTCCCAGGTGTCGCAGTCGTAGGCGACGTTGTCGGTGTCGGCCACCAACTGCCGGGCGAGACCGCCGGTGAGGCGGCGCAGCGGGAGACCGGCCGGATCGCCGAGGGCGGCCAGCGCGGTGCGCAGCGGGGCGGTGCGGTAGGCGGCGGCGAGCGGCTGGTCGCGCCCGCCGGCGTCGACCAGGACGGCGGCGTCGACGGCCGGGCCTGCCTCGGCGAGGGCGGTGACCAGCCGGTCGACGGTCCGCCGGTCCAGGAACGGCAGGTCGGCGGCGAGCAGCAGCACGGTCGGCGCGGTGACCAGGTCGAGTCCGGCGGCGACGGCGGCGACCGGCCCACCGCCCGGCGGCTGCTCCCTGGTCCAGCGGACGCCGGTGCGCGCGGTCGGCCGGCCGGGGCCGACCACGACGGTGGTGCGGGCGCCCGCGCAGGCCGCGAGCACCCGGTCGAGCAGGGTGGTCTCGCCCACGGTCAGCCCGGGTTTGTCGGCCCCGCCGAGGCGACGGGCGCCCCCGCCGGCCGGGACGATCACGTCGTAGGGCGTCATGCGGCCAGTATCCGCCCTACTCGGCTCCGCCCGTCCCGCGCTCCGGGGACTCCGTGGACTCCTCGGGCTCCTCGACGAGCTCGTCCTCGACGATCTCCGCCTCGATGATGTCGTCCTCGACGATCTCCGCCTCGACGATCTCGCCCCCTCGCGCCGCCCGGGCGGTGTTGGCGGCGGCACCCAGTTCCAGGATGGCCGGCAGCGTCAGCTCCCCGTACCGCTCGTTCATCGCGGTGACCAGTGCCTCCGGGTCGTGCGGGTGCTCGGCCAGCAGCCGGTCGAAGTCCTGGAGGTACTCGCCGGTGAAGGCGAGCACCCGGGCGGCGTCGTCGCCCTGGTCGGGGGCGCGGTGGCCGGCGATGACCCGGTCCACGCCGAGGTCGGCGATCCGGCCGAGGTTGTGGCCCCAGGTGGTGCGCTGGGCCGGGGTGGTGTCGGCGGTCCAGACGTGGGTGCCGTTGTAGGCGAAGTCCCCGGCGATCACCGTCCGGATGCTCGGCACGTGGACGACCGTCGAGTCGCCGCAGTCGGCCTGGCCGAGCAGCAGCACGGGGATGACCTGGCGGTCGAGCATGAGCGGCTGCGGCAGCAGCGGGGCGGGGATCAGCGGGTGGTCCGGGATGTCGTCGCCGTAGACCGGCTTCCACTGGGCGACCTTGGCGGCGGCGGTGCGCCGGATGCCGTCGACCACGGCGGGCGCGGCCAGCAGCCGGGCGTCGGGGAAGAGCCTCAGCACCTCCTCGGCGCCGAAGTAGTGGTCGGGGTGGTGGTGGGTGACGACGATGGCGAGCAGTCGGCGGCCCTTGCCGGCGACCCATTCGGCGAGTTCGCGGCCGGCGCTGCGGGTGAGCTGGGCGTCGACCAGGATCGCGGTCCGCTCGCCGAGGATCAGGGTGGAGGTGGCGAAGAAGGCCGATTCGGGGCCGGTGAAGACGGCGATCTCCAGCGGGCGGGCGGGCCGCTCGGGGTCCGGGGCGGCGGCCTCGGCGGCCGTGCGCTCCGCGCCGGCGCCCTCCTCGGGCGGGGACGACGTCACTGGCTGCTCCCTCTGGTCGGCGGTCGGACTTCCTGCGCCCTACAGCATGGGAGTACCGGTGTCGGATTGCGCGGAAGGCGCGCCCGGCGGGGCGCGCCTTCCGGCTCAGGTCACACCGCGGTTCAAACGGCCGGCGCCTCGGCGTTGTGGGCGGCCTGCCCCAGGGCACGTAACCGCCCGGGGCCCGTCCGTCGTGACGACGGACGGGCCCCGGGCGGTTACGTCGTGGAGGTCAGCGCTTGACCGCGCCGCGCAGGCGGGCCAGCCGGTCGGAGACGCCCCAGGCGGTCACCCGCCACAGCGCCTCGACCACGATGTTGCGGCTCATCTTGGACGCGCCCAGCTCGCGCTCGACGAAGGTGATCGGCACCTCGGCCACCTTGAACCCGGCCTTCACCGTGCGCCAGGCCAGGTCGACCTGGAAGCAGTACCCGGCCGAGGCCACCTCGTCCATGCCCAGGCCCAGCAGGGTCTCCTTGCGGAACGCCCGGTAGCCGCCGGTGACGTCCCGGATCGGCACGCCCAGCGCCAGCCGCGAGTAGGTCGAGCCACCGCGGGAGAGCAGCAGGCGCGACTTCGGCCAGTTCACCACCCGGCCGCCCGGCACCCAGCGCGAGCCCAGCACCAGGTCGGCGCCGCGCAGCGCGCCCAGCAGTCGGTCCAGCTCCTCGGGCTGGTGCGAGCCGTCCGCGTCCATCTCGACCAGGACGTCGTAGCCGTGGTCGATGCCCCAACGGAAGCCCGCGAGGTAGGCGGCGCCCAGGCCCTCCTTGCCCTTGCGGTGCATGACGTGCACGTTCGGGTCCTCGGCGGACAGCTTGTCGGCCAGTTCGCCGGTGCCGTCGGGGCTGTTGTCGTCGGCGACCAGCACGTGGGCCTCGGGGACCGCCGCCCGCACCCGGCCGACGATCCGCTCGACGTTCTCCGCCTCGTTGTAGGTCGGAATGATCACCAGGACCCTGCCGAGATCAGCAAAACTCTGCTGGTTCACGGTCACGTACAAACCTCTCGGCCGATGGCGGGGAGTGTCAGAACACCATCGCCCGCACTCTGGAACGCGGCTCCGCCGGCAGCCCGCCGACGGGGTGACCACGGTGGAAACTGCTGTGCAGGGCGGAGACTACTGCGTCCTGGCATCCTACTACCGCGCCCGGGAACCACCGGTCCGGCCAGGGCACTCCCCTCCGGTACCCGTCGTTTCCTCGCGGGCGACACCGGTCGGCTAGGGTCGATGACCTTGCCCGTGCCCGGCCCCCCGCACCGCCGGGCCCGTTGCCCCGACGATCCGGCACACCCGCCACCCAGCGAAGGAGTAGGACCGCGCGCATGGACAGGCTCATCAACACCGTCCGCCCGTACGCCTGGGGGTCGCTGACCGCCCTGCCCGAACTGCTCGGGCAGGAGCCGACCGGCGAACCGCAGGCCGAGCTGTGGATGGGCGCCCACCCCGGCGACCCGTCCCGGGCCGACCGGGGCGAGGGGCCCCGCCGGCTGGACGAGCTGATCGCGGCCGACCCCGAGGGCGAGCTCGGCGCCGCGACCGTCGCCAGGTTCGGTCCGACCCTGCCGTTCCTGTTCAAGATCCTGACCGCGGGCATCCCGCTGTCCATCCAGGCCCACCCCACGATCGCGCAGGCCCGCGCCGGGTTCGCCGCCGAGAACGCCCTCGGCGTCCCGCTGGACGCCCCCGAGCGGAGCTACCGCGACGCCAACCACAAGCCCGAGATGGTCTGCGCGCTGGGCGCCTTCGAGGGGCTCTGCGGCTTCCGGCGGCCCGCCGAGGCGGCCGGGCTGATGGCCGGGCTCGCGGTGCCCGGGCTCGGCCCGCTGATCGACCTGCTGGCCGTCGAGGACGAGGCCGAGGCGCTGCGCGGCACGCTGGCCGCCATCCTCACCATGGACGGGAAGGCCGCCGAGGAGACCGTCCGGGAGACGGCCGAGGCCCTGGCCCGCACCGACCCGGCCGGCGACTACGGGCCGTACGCCCGGATCGCCGAGGACTTCCCGGAGGACCGCGGCCTGATCGCCGCCCTGCTGCTCAACCACTTCCGGCTCCGGGCCGGCGAGGCGCTCTACCTGGACGCCGGCGTGCCGCACGCCTACCTGGCGGGTGCCTGCGTCGAACTCCAGGCCAACTCCGACAACGTGCTGCGGGCCGGCCTCACCCCCAAGCACATCGACCTGCCCGAGCTGCTGAAGGTCCTGGTCTTCGAGGCCGGCGCCCCCGAGCTGCTGCACCCCCGCCCGGTCGACGGCACCGCCGGCGAGGAGCTCTACCCCGTCCCGATCGACGAGTTCCGGCTCTCCCGCTTCGTCCTGGACGGCCGGGACCGCGAGATCGACGGCCGCGCCCCGCAGATCCTGCTCTGCACCGAGGGCACCGCCCGGCTCACCGCCGCCGACGGCAGCACCCTGGACCTCGCCCGCGGCCGGTCGGCCTTCCTCCCCGCCACCGGCACCCCCACCCGGCTGTCCGGCACCGCCACGACCCTCTTCCGCGCCACCGTCACCGTCTGACGGCGCCCGGGGGCCACGCGCCGAGGGCTCGCCTCCCGGGTGGGAGGCGAGCCCTCGGTGTGTCCGTGCGGCGGTCAGCCGACCCGTTGCCCCGGGCCGCCGGCTCCGACCTCGACCGGCACCTGTTCCTGATCCTGGCCCCCGCTCTGGCCCTTCTCCCCGGACTGAGCCGGAACAGCCCCGGCGGCCTCGCCGGTCGCGGGCACCCCGATCGACGCGGCGACCGCCGGCTGCGGGGCACCGCCCGGCCAGCGGCGCTCGACCGCCTTGGCCACCTTGCGGCCCAGCTTCTGCACGGGCAGCTCCACCAGCCGGTACATCACCCAGCTCGCCAGCATGATCACGACGAGGTACTCGGCCGTCCAGATCAGCTTGCCGCCGGTCGTCGGCGGCACCTTGGGCACGTGCAGCAGCGGCTGGATGGTGTGCACCAGCGGGACGTGCAGCAGGTAGAGCGAGAAGCTGATCCCGCCGAGCCAGGTGAGCGGCTTCGGGAAGCGGCGCTTGCGCAGCGCCATGCCGATGCCGAACGTGATCCAGGCCCCGAGGTAGGAGCCGGCCCAGGCCATCCAGCCGGCCGTCCAGGTGTTCTGCTCCATGCCGTCACGGTTGTACATCCAGGCGACGGCCACCCCCGCGACGACCACGAAGCCGCAGCACAGGATCGCCTGGAGGCGGTCGATCTGGCGGTTCTCGGCCCGGTAGATCGCGGTGCCCGCGAACATCGTCGCGAAGATCATCAGGGTCTCGAACATCGGGGCCCGGCTGTTGTTGTACATCAGCACGAAGCCCAGCAGACCGAGCGTGATCGCCCCGACCCGGGTCAGGTTCGGCCGGCCGCTCAGCACGCAGGCGAAGCCGAACAGCACGATCAGGACGGAGCCCCAGACCAGGTTGCGGGTCGAGGTGATGTCGCTGGTCAGCGTGTGGGAGGCGATGGAGGTGCCGAAGAGCAGCGCCACGCCGGCGAAGCCGACCGCGATCGGGCCGCTGCGGCGGTGCTGGCCGACCGTGAAGAGCGCGGTGACCATGTAGTAGAAGACCATCTCGTAGCTGAGGGTCCACATGACGCCCAGGCCGTTCCAGACGCCCATGAAGTCCTGCAGCATGGTCGAGTTGGCGGCCACGTAGATCAGGTCGTGATCGGTGGCGAAGAGCGCGACCGAGCCGTCGCCCTTCGGGATGATGGCCAGCGCCACCGTGATACCGATGATCACCGGCGGCCAGAGCCGGAAGATCCGTCCGATCCAGAACGCCCGCACGTCCCCGCGGCGCTCCAGCGAGGCCGGGATGATGTAACCGCTGACCAGGAAGAACAGCATGACGCCGTAGAGGCCCAGGTCCGCGTGCCACCAGATGAAGGACGCCACCCCGTCCGGCAGCATCTTCAGGACGTCGAAGTGGTGGAGCGCCACCACCAGGGCGGCCACGCCGCGAAGCGCGTCGAGCCAGCCCAGCCGACTGGCCGACCCGCCCGCCCGAGCCTGCTTGCTTCCCCCGGCCCGGCGGGCGGACAGCTGTCGTATCGTTTTCACCGCACGGACAGTAGCTCATCACACTGATGCGTTCGCCTCGGTGACGGTCGGACGAGGCCCCCCGATGCCCCCCGGCCGCTCCTAGTCCCGGGTCATGTCGACGAAGCGCGAGTAGTGGCCCTGGAAGGCCACCGTGATGGTGGCGGTGGGGCCGTTACGGTGCTTGGCGACGATCAGGTCGGCCTCACCGGCGCGCGGGGACTCCTTCTCGTAGGCGTCCTCACGGTGGAGCAGGATGACCATGTCGGCGTCCTGCTCGATCGAGCCGGACTCGCGCAGGTCGGAGACCATCGGCCGCTTGTCGGTGCGCTGCTCGGGGCCACGGTTCAGCTGGGAGAGCGCGATGACCGGGACTTCCAGCTCCTTGGCCAGCAGCTTCAGGTTTCGCGACATGTCGGAGACCTCCTGCTGGCGGTTCTCCGCCCGGCGGGAGCCGCCGGACTGCATCAGCTGGAGGTAGTCGATGACGACCAGCTTGATGTCGTTGCGCTGCTTGAGCCGGCGGCACTTGGCCCGGATCTCCATCATCGACAGGTTCGGGGAGTCGTCGATGAACAGCGGTGCCTCGCTGACGTCGGGCATCCGGCGGGCGACGCGGGTCCAGTCGTCGTCCGTCATGTTCCCGGAGCGCATGTGGTGCAGCGCGACCCGGGCCTCGGCGGACAGCAGGCGCATGGCGATCTCGTTGCGGCCCATTTCGAGCGAGAAGATCACGCTCGGCAGCTTGTTCTGGATCGAGCAGGCGCGGGCGAAGTCCAGCGCCAGGGTCGACTTGCCCATCGCGGGGCGGGCCGCGATGACGATCATCTGGCCGGGGTGGAGGCCGTTGGTGAGCGCGTCGAAGTCGGCGAAGCCGGTCGGGACGCCGGACATCTGGCCGTTGCGGGAGCCGATCGCCTCGATCTCGTCGAGGGCGCCCTCCATGATGTCGGCGAGCGGCGCGTAGTCCTCGTTGGTGCGCTGCTCGGTGACGGCGTAGATCTCCGCCTGGGCGGCGTTGACGATCTCGTCGACGTCGCCCTCGGCCGCGTAGCCCATGCCGGCGATCCGGGTGCCGGCCTCGACCAGACGGCGCAGGACGGCGCGCTCGTGGACGATCTGGGCGTAGTACTCGGCGTTGGCGGCGGTCGGGACGGAGTTGACCAGGGTGTGCAGGTAGGAGGCGCCGCCGACGCGCTGGAGCTCGCCACGCTTGGTGAGCTCGCCGGCCACGGTGATCGGGTCGGCCGGCTCGCCGCGGGCGTACAGGTCGAGGATCGCACCGTGGACCATCTCGTGCGCGGGCCGGTAGTAGTCGGCCGGCTTGAGCACCTCGACCACGTCGGCGATGGCGTCCTTGGAGAGCAGCATGCCGCCGAGGACGGACTGCTCGGCCGCGAGGTCCTGCGGGGGAACGCGCTCGAAGCCGTCCACGCCGCCCTGGCCCTCGTCGTCGCGGCGCTGCCAGCCGCCGCCACCGCTCTGCGAACCGTCGCGCTGGGAGCCGCTCCGGCCGCCCTTGCCGCCCTTCTGGAAGCCGCCCTCGCGACCGCCGCCGTCCCGGTTGCCCTCCCGGCCGCCGCCCTGGCCGGAGCGGCTGCGGGAGACCGGGAGCCGGTCGCCGGGCCCGTCGGGGAAGGACGCGTCGTCGAAGGCGCCGGCCGGGAAGGGGTCCTCGGCGGGCTGCCAGTCCTCCTCCGGCGGCGGGGCGTCGTGGTCGTCGTACTGGGGGCCGGTCACGCGTGTTCCCCGATCAGCGAGTGGTGCGAGTTGGAGCGGGCCTTGCCGGTGGCTGGGTGGAGCGGAGCCGCTCCTCTTTGTACGCCACGGCACCGACAAATCGGACGCCGGGGCGGGCGGGAGTGTCGGGCGGAGGGCCCACGCTAAGGCGCCGGGAGCCGTTCAGCCAAGGCGGTTATCCACAGGGGGTGTGGACGAGCGGCCCCGGGCTGTGGAGAAGTGCCGCAAAGCTGTGGACGCCCCTGTGGAAGGCCCTGTGGATAACCAGACCATCTGTCCACCGTCAACCTGTTGACCAGGTATTACCTCTTACCGGGCCTGTGCATGAGAAATTCTTCACACGCAGCCGGACGCCCGCGGGCGCGAAGCGGGCCGAGCGCCTCGCTCAAGAATTCGAGTAATGGCCAACTGCCACTAGCAGTCATTACCTGTGGATGAGTAGCCTGGAGCCCATGACCGCCCCTCCCGCAGCCCCGACCCCCTCCAGACGCCGGCACGACCGGGAGATCCTCGCACTGGCCGTCCCGGCCTTCGGCGCGCTGGTCGCCGAACCACTGTTCCTGATGGCCGACTCGGCGATCGTCGGCCACCTCGGCACCCCGCAGCTGGCCGGGGTCGGCGTCGCCGCCGCCGCACTGTCCACCGCGACCGGCGTGTTCGTCTTCCTCGCCTACGCCACCACCGCGGCGGTGGCCCGCCGGATCGGTGCCGGGGACCGCCGCGGCGCCGTCCAGCAGGGCATCGACGGCATCTGGCTCGCCCTCGGCCTGGCCGTCCCGGTGGTGCTGCTCACCGTGCTGCTGGCCCCCTGGGCGGCCGACGTCCTGGGGGCCTCGGAGACCGCCGCCCCCTACGCCGTGACGTACCTGCGGATCAGCGCCCTGGGCATCCCCGCGATGCTCATGGTGATGGCCGCCACCGGCGTGCTGCGCGGCCTCCAGGACACCCGCACGCCGCTGCTGGTGGCGATCGCGGGCTTCACCGCCAACATCGGCCTGAACGCCGGCCTGGTGTACGGCGCCGGGCTCGGGGTGGCCGGCTCGGCCTGGGGCACCGTGCTCGCGCAGACCGGGATGGCCGCCGTCTACCTGGTCGTGGTGGTGCGCGGGGCGCGGCGCGAGCACGCCTCGCTGCGGCCGGACGCGGCCGGCATCCGGGCCAGTGCGAGGGCGGGCGGTCCGCTGCTGGTCCGGACGGTCAGCCTGCGCGCGGTGCTGATGATCGCCACTGCGGTGGCCGCCCGGCTGGGCGACGACCAGGTGGCCGCGCACCAGATCACCATGACGCTGTTCAGCTTCCTGGCCTTCGCCCTGGACGCCATCGCGATCGCCGGCCAGGCGATCATCGGCCGCTACCTGGGCGCCGAGGACGTCCCGGGCGCCAGGGCCGCCACCCGCCGGATGGTCGAGTGGGGCATCGGCTCTGGCGTGCTGCTGGGACTGCTGGTGGTGGCCGCCCGCCCGCTGTACGTCCCGCTGTTCACGCCCGATCCGGCGGTGCAGGTGCAGTTGGACACCGCCCTGCTGCTGCTCGCGCTCAGCCAGCCGGTCGCCGGCCTGGTCTTCGTGCTGGACGGGGTGCTGATGGGCGCCGGGGACGGCCCCTACCTGGCCTGGGCGGCGATCGCGACCCTGGCGGTGTTCACCCCGGCGGCGATCGCGGTGCCGGCCACCGGCACCGGGCTAGCCGGACTGTGGTGGGCGATGAACCTGTTCATGCTGGTCCGCGCGGCCTTCCTGGTCGGGCGGGCGCGCGGCGGCCGCTGGCTGGTCACCGGGGCCGTCCGGGGCTGACGGCGCCGGGGCCGAGGGCGCCGGCAGCGAATGCTCCAGCACCGAACGCGCCGGAACACGACCGAGGGCCGGACTCCCGGAGGAGTCCGGCCCTCAGGCCACTGCTACGGAACTCAGGCAGCGACGACGGCGACGTCGAGGTTGGCCTGGACGTCGGCGTGCAGCTTGACCGAGACCTTGTGGGTGCCCACGGTCTTGATCGGCGAGGCGATCGCGACGGCGCGCTTGTCCACGGCCGGGCCGCCGGCGGCCTTGATGGCCTCCACGACGTCGGCCTGGGTCACCGAACCGAACAGACGGCCGGCGTCGCCCGAGCGAACGGCCAGCTTGACCTGGACGCCCTCGAGCTTGCCCTTGACCTCGTTGGCGGCCTCAAGGGTCTGGATCTCGTGGATCTTGCGGGCGCGACGGATCGCGTCGACGTCCTTCTGGCCGCCCTTGGTCCAGCGGATGGCGTAGCCACGCGGAACCAGGTAGTTGCGGGCGTAGCCGTCCTTGACCTCGACGACCTCGCCGGCGGAGCCGAGACCCGGCACCTCGTGCGTGAGGATGATCTTCATTACTTGGTCACCCTCTCTTAGCGCGCGGTGCTGGTGTAGGGCAGCAGCGCCATCTCACGGCTGTTCTTCACGGCCGTGGCGACGTCACGCTGGTGCTGGGTGCAGTTGCCGGTGACCCGGCGGGCACGGATCTTGCCACGGTCGGAGATGAACTTCCGCAGCAGGTTCGTGTCCTTGTAGTCAACGTAGTTGACCTTGTCCTTGCAGAAGACGCAAACCTTCTTCTTCGGCTTGCGAGCAGGCGGCTTCGCCATTGTGTGCTCCATTTGGGGTTCACGGCCCGGCCGGCGTCCTCAGGACGCCGGCGGCCGGGCCGCACGAAATCTGTCAGCTCTTAGAACGGGGGCTCTTCCGAGAAGCCGCCACCGGACGGGGCGCCCCAGCTGCCGCCGCCCTGCTGGCCGCCGGACGGAGTGCTGGACGCCCACGGGTCGTCGGAGGGGCCGGACTGGCCGCCGCCGCCGGAGTTTCCACCCCAGCTGCCGCCGCCCTGCTGGCCGCCACCGCCGCCCCAGCCGCCCTGCTGGCCACCGGCGCCGCCCTGCTGGCCGCCGAAGCCGCCACCGGAGCCGCCGGGGCCACCGGACCGGTTGGCCCGGGTGACCTTCGCGGTCGCCGAGCGCAGGCTCGGGCCGACCTCGTCGACCTCGACCTCGAAGACCGTCCGCTTCTCGCCTTCCTTGGTCTCGTAAGACCGCTGGCGCAGTCGGCCCTGCACGATGACGCGCATGCCGCGCTGCAGCGACTCGGCCACGTTCTCCGCCGGCTGCCGCCAGACGTTGCACGTGAGGAAGAGGCTCTCGCCGTCCTTCCACTCGTTCGTCTGACGGTCGAAGGTGCGGGGGGTGGACGCGATACGGAACTTCGCGACCGCCGCACCCGACGGGGTGAAGCGCAGCTCGGGGTCGTCGACGAGATTGCCGACGAGGGTGATGACGGTCTCGCCTGCCATGGTGGTGATGACCTCTCGGGAAGATGTCCGTTCACCGCTGTTTCACGTGAAACAGCGGACGCGAGCTACCCGAGACCCGAAGGCCTCAGAGGTGGCTCAGTGGGTGTCCGGGCGCAGGACCTTGGTCCGCAGAACCGACTCGCTCAGGCCCATCTGGCGGTCGAGCTCCTTGACGACCTCAGGCGTGGCCTTCAGGTCGATGACCGAGTAGATGCCCTCGGACTGCTTGTTGATCTCGTAAGCCAGACGGCGACGACCCCAGGTGTCGACCTTCTCCACCTTGCCGCCGGCGTTCCGGACGACGGTGAGGAAGTTCTCGATCAGGGGGGAGACAGCGCGCTCCTCGACCGAGGGGTCGAGGATGACCATCACCTCGTAGTGACGCATGGGTAACCCACCTCCTTTGGACTCAACGGCCACGGTCTCTCCGTGGCAGGAGGGTTGTGCAGCGTCGGCACCGGAGCAGTGACGACACCGGCCACCGTAGCGGCCGGGTCCGACAATCGGGCCCCGCTCACCCGACGGGGTGGTCGCCCGGAAGAGGGCGCAAGGGGGCACAACTACACCAGTGCAGACGGCACAGCCTACCCGCACCCGGACGGCCGAACAAAACGCATAGGGGTTGTGAGACCGGCCCAACCGCCGCAATCTGGACGGAACGGGATTCCTGCCCGTTCGTCTCCACGCCAGGAGGTGGGACACATGGCCCAGTCCGTCCACCGCATGCCCGCGCTCACACTGAACACCGACGGCCACCCGCACCCCCGCGAGAACGCCCTGGTGGGCCTCACCGCCGTGCTGGGCGTGATCGCCTTCACCACCTCGTTCTTCCACAACCTGCACCTGCTGACCTCGTGGACCGGTCTGTTCGGGATCATCACGGGGCTGCTCGGCATGTTCGTCTCGGTCACCACGGCCGAGCGCTTCGTGCTGATGATCACGCTCGGCGCCTCCGCCATCGGCTTCTACCTCGGCATCGCCCGGGGCGGCCTCTGGGGCTGAGCCGCCCCGGTCGCACCGTTCCGGAACCCTCGGCGCCCCCGTGGCGTATCTGCAAGGAGACAGGTACGCGACGGGGGCGCCGTCGCGCCCGCAGCGGCGGGCGCCCGGGCCCCGGACGATAGGGTCAGCCCGAGAACCTGGGCCCACCGCAGCCCGACCGACGAGGAGCACCGAGCAATGAGCCTGCGCCTGAGGACGATCACCCGCGAGGAGCACCTCGCCTTCATCAGGAGCCGCGCCTCGGCCAGCCACATGCAGGTGCCGTCGTGGGGCGACGTGAAGGCCGAGTGGCGTTCGGAGTCGATCGGCTGGTTCGACGAGGCCAACCAGCTCGTCGGCGCCGGCCTGGTGCTCTACCGGCAGCTGCCCAAGCTCAAGCGCTACCTCGCCTACCTGCCCGAGGGCCCGGTCATCGACTGGTTCGACCGGGACCTCGACCGCTGGCTCTCCCCGATGCTCGCCCACCTCAAGTCGCAGGGCGCGTTCTCGGTCAAGATGGGCCCGCCGATCGTCATCCGCCGCTGGAACGCCCCCACCATCAAGGAGGCCATCGCCGGCAAGCAGGCCAAGCGCCTGCGCGACGTCGAGGCCGACTGGTACGAGGCGCGCGCCTTCGAGGTGGCCGACCGGCTGCGCAAGGCCGGCTGGCTGCAGGGCGAGGACGGCGGCGCCGGCTTCGGCGACGTCCAGCCGCGCTACGTGTTCCAGGTGCCGCTGGCCAACCGCTCGCTGGACGACATCCACAAGAACTTCAACCAGCTCTGGCGCCGCAACATCAAGAAGGCCGAGAAGAGCGGCGTCGAGGTGTACCAGGGCGGCTACGACGAGCTGCCGATCTTCCACCAGCTCTACCTGGTGACCGCCGAGCGCGACAAGTTCACCCCGCGCCCGCTGTCCTACTTCCAGCGGATGTGGAAGGCCCTCACCGCCGAGGACCAGAACCGGATGCGGCTCTACATCGCCTACCACGACGGCGAGCCGCTGGCCGCGACCACGATGCTGGTGGTCGGCGAGCACGTCTGGTACTCCTACGGCGCCTCGGCCAACCACAAGCGCGAGGTCAAGCCGTCCAACGCGATCCAGTGGCGGATGATGCGCGACTCCTACGCGCTCGGCGGCGGCGTCTACGACCTGCGCGGTATCAGCGACACCCTGGACGAGAACGACCACCTGTTCGGCCTGATCCAGTTCAAGGTCGGCACCGGCGGCCAGGCCGCCGAGTACCTCGGCGAGTGGGACTTCCCGCTCAACAAGCTGCTGCACAAGGCCCTCGACCTCTACATGTCCCGCCGCTGAGGAGGCTGACCCGATGACGCTGTCGCTCTACCTCGACACCGAACGCTGGCGCACCCACCAGCGCTCCGTCCTCGCCGAGTTCCCCGGCCTGGTGCCGGTCGCCAAGGGGAACGGCTACGGCCTGGGCAACCACCGGCTGGCCGAGGAGGCGACGCTGCTGGGCACCGGTGTGCTGGCCGTCGGCACCGCGTACGAGGCGGCCGACGCCGCCGAGTGGTACGGCGGCGAGCTGCTGGTGCTCACCCCGTACCGGGTCGGCGAGGAGGTCCTGCCGCTGCCGCACGCCCGGGTGATCCGGACGGTGGCGAACCTGGACGCGCTGCGGGCGCTGCGCGGCGCCCGGGTGGTGGTGGAGTGCATGACCTCCATGCGCCGCCACGGGGTGAGCGCCGCCGACCTCACGGCCGTCGCCGCCGAGCTGGACGGCGTCGCCTTCGAGGGCCTGGCGCTGCACCTGCCGATGGACCGGCCGGACGGCTCCAGCCCGACCGAGGAGGTCGTCCACTGGGTGGACACCGCCCGGGCGGCCGGGGTGCCGGTGCACACCGTGTACGTCAGCCACCTCGGCGCGGCCGGCATGGAGCAGCTGGCCCAGCGCTACCCGGACATCGTCTTCCGGGCCCGGATCGGCACCCGGCTCTGGCTGGGCGACCACGGTGCGCTGGAGGTCCGGGCCACGGTGCTGGACGTCACCCCGGTGAAGAAGGGCGACCGCTACGGCTACCGCCAGCACCCGGCGCCGGCCGACGGCCACATCGTGGTGGTGGCCGGCGGCACCGCGCACGGCATCGGCCTGGAGGCGCCCAAGTACGTGCAGACCATGGCCTCCCGGGCCAAGGGCATCGCCCGGGCCGGCCTGGCGACCGTCAACAAGACCAAGTCGCCGTTCCACTGGGCCGGCAAGCAGCTCTGGTTCGCCGAGCCGCCGCACATGCAGGTCTCGCTGCTGTTCCTGGACGGCGAGACCAAGCCCCCCGCGATCGGCGAGGAGCTCGGCCTCCAGGTCCGGCACACCACCACGCACTTCGACCGCGTGGTGGACCGCTAGAGCGACCGAAGCGCCCGTGAGCGCCTACGCCTTCTCGGCCGGTTCCGGCAGTCCTGGCTCGTCCAGCCACTGCTCGGAGCCGGCCGGCGCGTATCCGGCGTAGCTCTCCTCCTCGCGCAGCGTCCGGGCGGTGCCGAGCACGAACACGTCCGGGGCCCGGTCGAGCACCCCGCCCGACGGGTCGTCGCTGCCGTCCCAGCGCACCGGGTCGCGGTCCGGCTGCAGGGCGTCGCGGACCACCATCACCACCAGGTAGAGCGTGCCCAGCAGGTGCAGCACGACCGCGAAGTGGTACCAGGCCTCGCCGATCCCGTGCTGCTTGGGCCCGGTGACGAAGCCCAGGTGGGACCAGATGCCCAGGGTGTACAGCACCTCGCAGGCCTGCCAGATCAGGAAGTCCCGCCAGCGCGGCCGGGCCAGCACCGCGAGCGGCAGCAGCCAGAGCGCGTACTGCGGCGAGTACACCTTGTTGACCAGCACGAACAGGGCGACCACCAGGAAGGCCAGCTGCGCGAAGCGCGGGCGGCGGGGCGCCGAGAAGCCGAGCCACGCTATGGCCAGGCAGCCGAGGACCATCAGCACACCGATGTAGAGGTCGAGGTCGGCCAGCCCCGTGCCCCGGCTCTGCATCAGGATCAGCCAGAACGAGCCGTAGTCCTCGGCGCGGTGCTTGCTGAACACGTAGAAGGTCGACCAGCCCTGCCAGTTGGCCGCCATGATCGGCAGGTTGACCAGCAGCCAGGAGCCGGCCGCGCCGGCCAGCATCACCCGGAACTCGCGCCACTTCCCGGCTCGCCAGCAGAGCACCAGCAGCGGGCCGATCAGCAGCACCGGGTAGAGCTTGGCCGCGGTGGCCAGGCCGATGAAGACACCCGCCCAGCCGGGCCGGGAGCCGGACCACCAGGCCATCGCCACGGCGGCCAGCGCGACCGCGAGGAGGTCCCAGTTGACCGTGCCGTTCAGCAGCAGGACGGGCGCGAGCGCGAACAGCAGGGCGTCCCAGGGGCGGCGGCGGTGGGTGCGCGAGAGCGCCACCACGGCGACCACCGCGCAGGCCATCAGCAGCCCCGCGTTGATCGCCCAGAACCACCGCTCCTGGTCCTGCGCGGTGCCGGCGCCGGGCGTCAGCCAGGCCGCGACCTGCATGAACAGGCCGGTCAGCACCGGGTATTCGAGGTACTGCAGATCCCCCGAGGTGCCCGGGACGCGGTCCACGTACGGGTGCAGCCCGGCCGAGAAGCCGCGGCCGGAGAACAGGTGCGGGATGTCGCTGTAGCAGGCGTGGATGTACTGCGGCGAACCCGGCTGGAACCAGGCCTGGTTGTAGCAGGGCGCCTTCTGCACCATGCCGAGCACCGAGATCACGATCACCGCCAGCGCCAGGAAGCGCGCCGGGATCCACCAGGAGACGCCCAGCAGCGCCCGGCGGCCGGGCGGGCCGCCGATCACCTCGCTGCCGGCCGCCGCCACCGGGTCCTCGTCGGCCGGGACGACCACGGTGTTGACCGGCGGCGCGGCCGTGGCGACGGCCGGCCCGACCGGTCCTGCGGCGTCGCCGGGCCCGGCCGGCCCTGCGGATTCGTCACGATCGCTCGACGTCATGCCGGACATCCTGCCGCACCGGCCCCACCGGGACGAGGAGGACCCCGCAACGGGCCCGGCCTCCGTCGCCCGGCGGCACGGCGAATCATGACGAAACGGCGGTGGCGGCCCTCCGGAGAGGGCCGCCACCGCCGTTCGGTTCATCCGCTCAGCGGGTGGTGGTCAGGGCAACAGCCCGTTCTGTCCACCGCCCCCGCCGGTCGAGGACGGTGTCGGCGGCCTGCCGCTCGGCTTGGTGGTCGTCGGCGGGGGGTCCGTCGGCGGCGCCGTGGGCGGGGGCGTGCTGCAGCCGAGGAGGCCGCAGCTGCTCGTCGGACCGGGGTTGGTCGTCTTGTGCGTCGACGTCTGGCTCGGCTGCGTGCCCGGGCAGTCCACGCCCGGGACACAGCCCGGGCCCTGGCTGGACACGGGCGGCTGCGGCTGGTTGTTGTTGGTCGGCGGCGGCTGGTTGTTGTTGGCCGGCTGGGTCGCGGGCGGGGCCGACGGGGTGTCGCTCGTCGTCGGCGTGGGCGTCATGCTCGGCGAGACCGGGGCGCCGGAGGAGTCCACCTCGGTGCCGACCGGCTGCGGGGTCGGGAAGTCCATCTTCTTCTCGTTGGCCAGCGCGGCCTTCATGTACCGGGTGAAGACGTCGGTCGGGATGTCACCACCGTGGATGGACTCCTTGCCGCCGGTGCCGTTGAGCGACAGCCGCTCGTGCTTGCTCGGGTCCTCGCGCCACATCGCGACGCTGGTCACCAGCTGCGGGGTGTAGCCGACCCACCAGGCCGACTTGTTCTGGTCGGTGGTACCGGTCTTGCCGGCCACCGGGCGGCCCAGCTCCTTGGCCTTGAAACCGGTACCGTTCTTCACCACGTTCACCAGCACGTCGGTGACGTTGTCCGCGACGGCCGGCTCCAGGGCGACCCGGGGGTCCTTCTTGCCGAAGCCCGGGCGCTCGATGCCGTTCACCTCGACCTTGGTGACCGAGTAGGGCTCGGCCTCCTTGCCGCTGGCCGCCAGGGTGCCGTAGGCGGTGGCCATCCGGATCGGGCTGATGGTGGAGGTGCCGAGGGCGAAGGTCGGGGTCTTCGGGTCGGCGAAGCTCTCCTTCCTGACGCCCATCTGCTCGGCGATGTTGGCCACGTTCTGACCGCCGACGTCCTGGTTGAGCTGGACGAAGGGCACGTTGAACGAGTTCTGCATGGCCGCCCGCAGCGAGACGTAACCGCGCTTGCCGGAGTCCTCGTTCTTCTGCCGGTAGGGCTTGCCGTCGTCGCCGATCACCAGCGAGCCGTCCGGCTTGCGGATCTCGGACATGTCGTCGGACAGGTAGCGGCTGTCGGCGTTGATCCGCTTCGGCTTGCCCTTGTCGTCGGTGGCCGTCTGGACGCCGATCTGCATGGCGGTCGCCAGCACGAAGGGCTTGAAGGTCGAGCCGACCTGGACGCCGATGGCGTCGGCGTTGTTGTCGAAGTGGCC
Source organism: Kitasatospora sp. NPDC088779 (assembly GCF_040685395.1). NCBI lineage: Bacteria > Bacillati > Actinomycetota > Actinomycetes > Kitasatosporales > Streptomycetaceae > Kitasatospora > Kitasatospora sp. NPDC088779. The sequence goes on from NZ_JBFBHW010000004.1 coordinate 289,025, forward strand.
GTTCTCCACGCCGTCGCCGCCGTAGAGGGCGACGATCGCGCCGTCGCCGGGGCGGATGCTGGCGGAGCCGAACTGGATGAAGGTGTCGTTGTTGGGGCGCTTCTGGGCGTTGAGGTTCTCGCCCTTGACGTCGTCGACGGCCTTCTTCAGGGCGTCGACCTTGTCCTTCTCGAAGGTGGTGTAGACCTTCAGACCGCCCTTGTCGATCATCTGCTGGGTGATCGTCTTGTCGGTGGCCATCAGGTACTTGTTGGCGGTGTCGACCAGGTAGCTGACCTCACCGTTCATGTTGGAGCTGGGCTTCTGCGGGATCGGGTCGGGGAAGGTGGCGCACTTCGCCCGCTCCTCCGGGGTGATGGCCTTGGTCTTCACCATGTTCTCGAGGATCCAGGCCCACCGCCCCTGGGCCCGCTCCTTGTTGGCCGGGTTGCTGGGGTCGTAGTACGACGCGCCCTTCAACAGGCCGGCCAGCATGGCGCTCTGACAGAGGTCGAGGTCCTTGGCGTCGACCCCGTAGTAGGCCTGCGCCGCGGCCTGGGCGCCGTTCGAGCCTCGACCGAACCAGCTGGTGTTCAGGTACCCCTTGAGGATGTCCGGTTTCTGCATCTTCTGATTGATCTTCAGCGTGATGAAGAACTCCTTCAGCTTGCGGCTGAGGGTCTGCTCCTGGCTGAGGTACGCGTTCTTCACGTACTGCTGGGTGATCGTCGAGGCGCCCTGGGTCTCGCCGCCCTTGGCCATGTTGTAGACGGCGCGGAGCATGCCCTTGGGGTCGATGCCGCTGTCCTCGCGGAAGGTCTGGTTCTCCGCCGCGATCACGGCGTTCTGCAGGTTGGGGCTGATGTCGGAGAGCTCGACGATCTGACGGTTGGTCTCACCCTTGCGGGTCATCTCCGAGCCGTCGGCCCAGTAGTAGATCGTGTTCTGGTCCTTCATCAGATCCTTGAGCTGCGGGATCTCAGTGGTCTGGTAGAGGTAGAACACCCCGCCCACGCAGGTGGCGAAGAAGATCAGGAAGCCGCTCAGCCACTGCCGCCAGGACGGCAGCCAGCGCCGGACGCCGGTCTTGCCGAACCGCGGGTAGTCGATGAACCGCTTCTTGCCGGGGCCTGCGGCGGCGGCCGCGGACGCGGAGGCGGCGGCAGCACCGCGCCGGCCGCCCTTGCCGCCCTTCTGGGCGGCCTTGCGCATCTCGGCGCGGCCCATCCGGGGCTGCTGAGCGGTCTCCCGTTCGCCCGGGGGGCGCCGGCGGCCGATGCCGTCCGAGCTCACCTCGTCCCGGCCGGGTCCGCCCTGACGGCCACCACCACCCGGGGGCTGCTGCCCGTCACCGCCCGGGCTGGGCGTCCTTCGCCGTCGTTCACTCATGTTGCAGCCACTCCTCGCCAGGCGGTTCCAGCCTGAAGGCAGGGTTCACGTCCGATGCCCGCCAACCGCCCTAACCCCGGAGGTGGTCCTCGTGCACACGCGACAGCGTACGCAGCCGGGAATCCCAACTAATCGGGCATCAGTCCCCAATGACCGCAAAACGGCAGCAGATCATTACACGCCCGTTGCCAATCACTCCTGCGCGTCGGCTTGTGATCACCTTCACGCGTGCCCCCCTTGCCCGTTCCGAGGGCCCGGTTTACTGTTCTCGATATATCGAGCCGATACATCGACGCGGCATACCGCCCGATGCAGCGGCCGGACGACGGCCGAGAGGAAGGAGGACGACGGCAATGGGCAGGCGCTCAGGAGTGCTGGAGTTCGCCGTTCTCGGTCTGCTCCACGACGCCCCGATGCACGGCTACGAGCTGCGCAAGCGGCTCAACGTCCTGCTCGGAACGTTGCGGGCGTTCTCGTACGGAACGCTCTACCCGTGCCTGAAGAGCCTGGTCGCCCAGGGTTTCCTGGTCGAGGACAACCCGGACGTCGAGTACGTCCCGGCCACCGCGCTCAACGGCAAGCGGTCCAAGACCGTCTACCGGCTCTCCCCCGAAGGCAAGCAGCGCTTCGAGGAACTGCTCGCCGACTCCGGGCCCGACGCCTGGGAGGACGAGCACTTCGGCGTCCACTTCGCGTTCTTCGGCCAGACCGACCGGGCCGTGCGGATGCGCGTCCTGGAAGGGCGCCGCAGCCGGCTGGAGGAGCGACTGGAGAAGATGCGCAACTCGCTGGCCCGGGCCCGCGAGCGGTTCGACGACTACACCGTCGAGCTGCAGCGGCACGGACTGGAGTCGGTGGAGCGCGAGGTCCGGTGGCTCAACGAGCTGATCGAGACCGAGCGGGCCAACCGCACCGGCCGGACCGGGCCCGCCACCGGCGGCAACACCACCGCCGTACCCCACAAGACTTCGGACGGCCGTGGCCAGGAGGAAGGGTCCCAGGACCCGCCCGGGCCACCGTACGACCGCCCGGGGCGCTCCGCCCAGGAGCGCTGACACCGCGTCAGCCCTGTGCCGCGCGGCAGGAGTGGGCGCCTCGCGCCCGTACAAGCAGTCATCGAAGAAGCAGGACGAGTGCCGTCGACCCCGGCGGCCCTCATGAGATCACAGGGAGCAACCGGAATGGGTTCGGTTCGCGTAGCCATCGTGGGCGTGGGCAACTGCGCCGCGTCGCTGGTGCAGGGTGTCGAGTACTACAAGGACGCCGACCCGGCCGGCAAGGTCCCCGGGCTGATGCACGTCCAGTTCGGTGAGTACCACGTCCGCGACGTGGAGTTCGTCGCCGCGTTCGACGTCGACGCCAAGAAGGTCGGCTTCGACCTGGCCGACGCCATCGGCAGCAGCGAGAACAACACCATCAAGATCTGCGACGTGCCGCCGACCGGCGTCACCGTCCAGCGCGGCCACACCCTCGACGGCCTGGGCAAGTACTACCGGGAGACCATCGAGGAGTCCGACGAGACCCCGGTCGACGTCGTCCAGGTCCTCAAGGACCAGCAGGTCGACGTCCTGGTCTGCTACCTGCCCGTCGGTTCCGAGGCCGCCGCCAAGTTCTACGCCCAGTGCGCCATCGACGCCAAGGTCGCCTTCGTGAACGCCCTGCCGGTGTTCATCGCGGGCACCAAGGAGTGGGCGGACAAGTTCACCGAGGCCGGCGTGCCGATCGTCGGTGACGACATCAAGTCCCAGGTCGGCGCCACCATCACGCACCGCGTGATGGCCAAGCTGTTCGAGGACCGCGGTGTCATCCTCGAGCGCACCATGCAGCTGAACGTCGGCGGCAACATGGACTTCAAGAACATGCTCGAGCGCGAGCGCCTGGAGTCCAAGAAGATCTCCAAGACCCAGGCCGTCACCTCGCAGATCCGCGACCGCGAGCTGGGCGCCAACAACGTCCACATCGGCCCGTCGGACTACGTGGCCTGGCTGGACGACCGCAAGTGGGCGTACGTCCGCCTGGAGGGTCGCGCGTTCGGCAACGTCCCGCTGAACCTGGAGTACAAGCTCGAGGTCTGGGACTCCCCGAACTCCGCCGGTGTCATCATCGACGCCGTGCGCGCCGCGAAGATCGCCAAGGACCGCGGCATCGGCGGCCCGATCCTGTCGGCCTCCTCGTACTTCATGAAGTCCCCGCCGGTGCAGTACTTCGACGACGAGGCCAAGGAGAACGTCGAGAAGTTCATCCGCGGCGAGGTCGAGCGCTGAGGTCGAGCGCCGGAGCCGGCGGCGGGTGACCGCCGCCGGCCGCGCCGAAGGGCCCACGATCATCGGATCGTGGGCCCTTCACCGTTTCTCGGCGAATGTTTCACGTGAAACGGCGGCCGGTTCCATGGCACTCTGGGCGGGTGGCGATCACCGAGAACGGCAGCACCCACCAGTCCGCACACCGTGCCACGCTTTTCGGTCTGCTCCGCGGCCGGGACTTCCGGCGGCTGCTGACCGCCCGGGTGCTCTCCCAGCTCTCGGACGGCGTCTTCCAGGTCTCGCTCGCCGCCTACGTCGTGTTCTCCCCGGAGAAGCAGTCCTCCCCCGCCGACATCGCCTCGGTGCTCGCCGTGATGCTGCTGCCGTTCTCGGTGATCGGCCCGTTCGCCGGGGTGCTGCTGGACCGCTGGCGCCGCCGCCAGGTGCTCTACTACGGCAACCTGGCCCGCTTCGGGCTCGGCCTGGGCACCGGCGCCCTGCTCCTGGCGGAGGCGCCGACCTGGCTGTTCTTCGCCTCGGCGCTGCTGGTCACCGCGCTCAACCGGTTCATCCTGGCCGGCCTGTCCGCCGCGCTGCCCCGGGTGGTCGAGCAGGACCAGCTGGTCACCGCCAACGCGCTCTCCCCCACGCTGGGCACGGTCGCCGCCGCCTCCGGCGGAGGGGTCGGCTTCCTGCTGCACCAGGTGATGACCCCCGGGCCGAAGGCCGACGCCGCGCTGGTCACGGTGGCCGCGCTGCTCTACCTGTCGGCCGCACTGGCCGCCCGCCGGATGGACCGCGACCTGCTCGGCCCGGAGAAGCACGGCGACCGCCCGGCGCTCGGCCAGGCGCTGGTCCGGGCCGCCGTCGAACTCGGCGCCGCCGTACGCCACTTGGTGCGGGACTGCCGGCCCGCCGTGCACGCGCTGGCCGCCGTCACCGCGGCCCGGTTCTGCTACGGCGTGCTGATCGTGGTCGTGGTGATGCTCGCCCGGTACACCTTCAACGACCCGGCCGACAGCGCGGCCGGACTGGTCACGCTCGGCCAGGCGGTCGGCCTGTCCGCCGCCGGGTTCTTCGTCGCCGCGGTGATCAGCCCCTGGTGCACCCGGCGGCTCGGCCTGGCCGGCTGGATGACGGTCTGCCTGGCGGCCCCGGTGCTCTTCGTCCCGGCGCTCGGCCTGAGCTTCACCCTGCTGCCCTGCCTGCTCGCGGCGCTGCTGCTCGGGGTGGTCACCCAGGGCACCAAGATCTGCGCCGACACCGTGGTCCAGGAGTCGGTCGAGGACGAGTACCGCGGCCGGGTCTTCGCGATCTACGACGTGCTGTTCAACGTCGCCTTCGTGACCGCCGCCCTGGTCACGGCGCTGGTGCTGCCGCTCTCCGGCCGCTCGGTCGTGGTGGTCGTCGGGGTCGCCGCGGTGTACGGGCTCTCGGCGCTCCTCTACCTGCGCTCCGCCCGGCGGTACGGGCCGCTCCCCGGCGACCAGGCCTCCTGAAGGCCCTCGGCCCCTCGGGACGGGGGCGTCCGACCGAGTCGCTAAGGTACGTCAGACCTGTCGGAGCGACAGCACTCGGCCTCGGGGGACGAACTGATGAGCACACCGCCCGGCCCGTACGGGCCACCTCCGCCGTACGGGCCGCCCCCGCAGCCGGCCCCGCCGTACGGGCAGGTGCCGTACATCCCGTCGCAGCCCCAACCCGCACCGCCCGGCTTCGGACCGCCGCAACCCGGACCGCCCCAGCCCGCACCGCCCGGCTTCGGACCGCCCCCGGCCTACGGCCAGCAGCCGCCCGGCTACGGCACCCAACCGCCGTACGGCCAGCAGCCGCCCGTCGGCCCGTACGGCTACCCGCCGCCCGCCCCGGCCGACGCGGCGCCCGCCGCGAAGCGCGGCGTCAAGGCGAAGCTGCGGATCGTCGGCGTGGTCGGCGGCTGCCTCGCACTGGCCGTCGGCTACTTCGTCAGCGGGCCGAGCGTCAGCAGCGCCAAGCCCGGCGACTGCGTCCGGGTGAGCGGCACGCGCGATGTCGAGATCGTCAAGTGCACTGACACCAAAGCGAATTACCGGGTCCTTTCGACGTTCGGCGACACCACCGACGTGAACCGCTGCCGGCAGACACCGCAGACCACCAGCGCCGTCTCGGGCAAGAGCGGACGCCGCTGGAACAAGAAGCGGTACGTGCTCTGCCTCGGCCCGATGACCCCGGCCGGCGCCCCGCTGCCGGGGAAGGTCTGACCTCTCCACCACCACCGCATCCCCGGGGGATCTCTTGTCCGTTCCGCCGCCCCAGCTGCCGTACGGTGCCCCGTCGCCCGACGACGGCAACCCCTACGCCACCGGAAACCCCTACGGCCGGCCGACCCCGCCACCGCCGCCCGGCCCGCCGCCCGGCTACGGCTACCCGGCCGCCCCGCCACCGCCCGACCAGCCGTACGGCTACCCCCCGCAGCCCGCGCCCGGCTACGGGTACGGGTACCCGCCGCCGGCGCCGCAGGACGGTCCCGCCTGCCGCTTCTGCGGCGGCTTCCCGGCCGTGGACGCCACCGTCCGCGGCCACCAGGGCCTGGTCCTGGCCTACCGGATGCTGCGGATGCCGGGCCCGTTCTGCCGCACCTGCGGAACGGCGACGGTGCGCGACCTGTCCGCCCGCACCCTGGTCCAGGGCTGGTGGAGCCCGGCGTCGGTGCTGCTGGCGCCGATCACCCTGCTGCTGAACCTCGCCGCCAACGGCAAGGTCAAGCGGCTGCCGCCGCCCGTCCCGGGCAGCCACGGCCCCCAGCTCGACCCCGGCGTCCCGCTGGGCCGGCGTCCGCACGCGCTGATGCTGCTGCTGCCGCTCTCGGTGGTCGTCACGCTCGTCCTGGCCGCCACCGGGGTGCTCGGCCCGAAGGACGACGGCCCGGCCGCGCCGATCGCGGTACCGACGGTGGCGGTGCCCCCGGTGACCACCTTCTCGGCGCCACCGCTGCCGACCCACGCGCCGCGGCCGTTCCCCTCGCCGACGTTCAGCATGCCGCCGGTGCCCACCATCACGCTGCCGCCGCCGACCGCCCCCAGCACCGCGGCCGACAGCATCGACCGGGCCAACCCCGGCGACTGCCTGCGCAACGAGAACGGCACCGGCGCGACCCACGACGCCAACCCGAAGATCACCATGCTGCCCTGCGGCGACTCCCGCGCCCAGTACAAGGTGGTCTTCAAGTACCTGGCCACGTCCGACGAGAAGGTCTGCGAGAAGCAGCCGAAGTCGGACAGCACCTACACCCGCACCTACTCCAACCTGCCGGCCCTCAGCTACGTGCTCTGCCTGCAGAGCCTCCACGGCTGACCCGGCACGCCCGAGGGGTGGGGGGGGGGGGCGCGGGCGCGGCCCCCCCCCCCCGCGCCGCGCCCCGCCGCGCGCGGCGCCCCCCCCCCCCCCCCGCCCCGCCCCCCCGCGGCGTCCCCCGCGC